>VBKY01000183.1:0-93325 GCA_005879255.1 Deltaproteobacteria bacterium | reverse complement strand
CAAACCGGCTGAATTGCCGGTGCAGCAGGCGACGAAGTTTGAATTTGTCATCAATCTCAAAGCCGCAAAACAAATCGGTATTACAATCCCAGTCCGCGTGCTCGAGCGAGCGAATAAAGTGATCAAGTGAGGCAAAAGTAAACAATGAACAAAGCGGAAGAGCTAAAAAGTTCCCTGGGCAAAATGAGGACAGTCCTTTTGAAATGGTATTGACGGAAGTGGCCGTCGAAGGCGAAAGCGTGATCGAGTCGATGATGGTCGATCAAAGCAAAGCTGGTGCAATCGACAAAGCTAAAGTCTTTGTCATCATGCCTTGGCCGTCTGTTCGATCGCTTCGCTAACACGAAGAACCTTGATGCCGGTTTGGTCGAGAGTCTTCATGAATTCAATGGCCGCTTGGTGACCGACTTTGAAGCGAATCAGTGTGCAGGTCTCGGATAGAATGAAATTGGAGGTAAAGAGCTGAGCCTTGGTTTGAAGCAGCTCCGTATAAATCGGTGTTGCAGCGGAATGGTATTGGTCGTCCTCGTCAGCCAGGGCAAGGAATGCACCCGTATCCAGAAATACTTTCAAAGCTATTGATAAAGGTACTTGTCGTGATTTTCGGAGAGGTCGTGAAGCCCACTCTTAAACAGGGCAACGATTCGATAGGCGGGATGAGCTGCAACAACTACTCGACGCGATTCAGAGCGGCGCTTGGCCGTCGATTTAGCGAGCCGCTTGGGCGACTGCTTACTCTCGACCACGGTCAACTTAACTCTTTGTCTGTTTTTAAGTCGCACTTTGCTGAGCGGCTTAAACACTCCGTTTTCGTAGAGGGCTTTGATGGACTTTGCCATGGGTATCCTGGGTCAACTGCGCAATCTGCTTAAGTCAGAGTTTATAGAGCGGTCGGTGCCCTGTCAAATTCGCCACGGTTGCCGGCAAGCTCACCGTGATCCGATGCGGACAGCAAAGCACATCGGCCTCACAATTCCGCCAAGCGTGCTAGCAAGAGGGGACGATTGGGTCCGGGCGGTCAAGAATGCGACAAAGACGATTCCCATCGTGATGACAGGCACCGGGGGCGATCCTGTCGCGGCAGGTCTGGTTGAAAGTCTTGCCCGTCCCGGCGGCAATGTCACTGGCCTCACAAACCTTTCCGCAGAACTAGGCGGTAAGCGGTTGGAGCTGCTCAAGGAAGTGGTTCCCAAAGTTGCTCGTGTCGCGGTTCTCTACAATCCGACCAGTCCGAGCAGTGTGCGCGAGGTGAAAGAGGATCTCCCCATCGCGGCGCGTGCGCTGGGGTTGACTGTTCAGCCTTGGGAGGTACGAGATGCGGACGGTTTCGATAAGGTTTTTGCTGCGATGGGCAAGCAGCGCCCGGATGGAGTCTACCTGCCCGCAGGCCCGCAAATGTTTACTAACGCAAAACGGATCGCGGGCTTTGCGTTAAAGAGCCGTTTACCGTCGGTGTATGGCAGAAAAGAAGCTGTAAATGCCGGTGGGCTCATGTCCTACGGGGCAGACATCGCGGACAGCTACCGGCGCGTAGCATTTTACTTGGACAGGATCCTGAAGGGCGCCAAACCTGCTGATCTGCCGGTGGAGCAGCCGAAGAAGTTTGAGCTAGTGATAAATCTCAAGACAGCGAAGCAGATCGGCGTTACGATTCCGCCGAATGTGCTGGCGAGGGCGGACAAGGTGATCAAATGATTTTGGATTTCGCAATGCGGATTTCGAAATGTAAGAACCAGACCGAGGCAGAACACGGATTGCGTTAGGATTTTGCAAACAGAGCGAAAGTCATGAGCAAAAAATCTTCCGATCAACTTGTACCTCACATCAACATGGATCTGAAATTCGCACTCCGCAATCTCAAATCCGCAATCGTGCTGGGCGCCTTGCTCTGTGCGCTTTGCGTGCCGGCAGAGGCGCAGCAGCCAACGAAAATCCCCCGGATAGGTTATCTCGGTGGCGCCACGTCCAACGCCGCCCGCATCGAAGCCTTCCGGCAGGGACTGCGCGAGCTTGGTTACATGGAGGGAAAGAACCTTGTCATTGATTGGCGATACGCAGAGGGAAAACCCGATCGCGAGCGTGCGATCGCGGCGGAGCTAGTGCGTCTCAAGGTAGACGTGATCGTGACCGTGGGGTCGACTGCCACCCGAGCCGCCAAGGAAGCAACTGCTACGATTCCAATTGTCATGACGCAGGATCCCGATCCTATTGGAAACGGGTTCGTCGCCAGCCTTGCACGACCAGGCGGCAACATTACTGGATTATCAAACGTTAACCGGGAGCTAAGCGGAAAACGACTGGAGCTACTGAAAGAAGTAGTTCCCAGGCTCACGCGCGTGGCCGTCTTCGGGACTTCGACCTTCCCGGGCACGGCGCAAAATTTAAAAGAGACGGAACTCGCCGCAGGGGCGGTCAGGGTCCAGCTTCAATACGTCGACGTACTAGATCCAAAGGATATTGAGACTGCGTTCCGAGGGGCGACCAAGGGGCACGCTGAGGCAGTCCTCGCGCTCGGGGGTTACTCAATTCTCAGCGAGCACGGGTTGTCGAACTTACAGTAAAGAGCCGGCTCCCGGCGATATATGGCATCCGAGAATCTGTGGAAGTCGGAGGGCTTATGAGCTACGGCCCGAGCGCTAACGACTTGACCCGACGCGCAGCGACGTACGTGGACAAGATTTTGAAAGGCGCCAAGCCAGCCGACTTGCCGGTCGAGCAACCGACGAAGTTCGAGTTCATCATCAATCTGAAAGCGGCCAAACAGATCGGACTGACGATTCCGCCCAATGTGTTGGCACGAGCGGACAAGGTGATTCGGTAAAGCAATTCTAAATTTGTAATGACCGTCGACCGGCTGCCAGAAGGAGATCTTGATAATGCCTTTAAGCCACAGGGAACGACACCGCACAGAACGCATCGGCTGGCTACGCGCGACGGTTTTGGGAGCGAACGACGGTATCGTTTCGACAGCGAGTCTGGTGCTTGGTGTCGCAGCGGCGCATGCGACTCACAGCAACGTCCTGGTCGCGGGAGTCGCCGGCCTCGTCGCGGGGGCTATGTCGATGGCTGCCGGTGAGTACGTGTCTGTCCACTCACAGGCGGACACCGAACAGGCCGATCTAGCGCTTGAGCGCAGGGAACTAAAATTAGACGCCCCAGGCGAGCACAGGGAACTGACGGCGATCTATGTTGAGCGTGGCCTCAATCCTTCGCTCGCGAAACAGGTCGCGGACCAACTCATGGTCCATGACGCGATCGGCGCGCACGCCCGCGACGAACTCGGCATCTCCGAGACTCTCAGTGCGCGCCCGATTCAAGCTGCGCTTGCGTCGGCTGGCAGCTTCGCCGTTGGAGCAGCGATGCCTCTCTTGACCGCCGCCATAGTCCCCGAGGCGAGTATGATTCCCCTCGTCGCTGGAACTTCACTGGTGTTCCTCGCGCTCCTGGGTGGGTTGGCTGCGCGCGCGGGTGGTGCGCCGGTTACGGTAGGCGCAATGCGCGTCACACTGTGGGGTGCACTGGCGATGGGAGTGACTGCAGGAGTCGGAGCTCTCTTCGGAACAGCGTGAGCAGTATGGAGTGTTGAACATTATTCCATCAATCCAACATTCCAATCTTTAGTACCTTGCGCCTGTTCACGGCCACGAGCAATATTTTTTCGAAATCGTCCAATATTAGACAGAAACCTCTGCCGCTTTAGCCTAAATAAATCCAACGCGAGCGGAGATAAGCCATGGCTGAGAATAACGCCGTCGTGAGGGTATACGATTCCCACGCCGAGGTGGAAGCGACCATCAAAGAACTCCAGAGTTCGGGGTTCGACATGAACAGACTCTCGATCGTGGGCAAGGACTACCATACCGCGGAGGGTGTCATTAGCTACGACAATGCCGACGACCGCATGAAGGTCTGGTGCCAGTTCGGCGATTTTTGCGGCGGATTATCCGGCTTGTTGTTGGGGTCGGCGTTCTATTTTATTCCCGGCATCGGTCCCGTCATAGTCTTTGGCCCGCTGGTCAGTTGGATTGTCAGAGCGCTACAAGGGGCCGTGATGGTCCGCGGGCTGAGTGCTTTGGGTGCCGGGCTGCACAGCATTGGCATTCCGAAGTACAACATAATGGAATACGAGAAGGCCCTCATATCTGACAAGTTCATTATCATCGCTCACGGTAAACCCGACGACATAGCCAAAAAAGCGAAGAGTATTCTCGAAACACCCGGTGCGGTGCAAATCAGCCATCGCCAGCGAGAGCTTCGCAATTAGGAGAGCGCTATGCATAACACGCAGATCAACACCCACCGACGCCAGTCACGCCAGCTCGTCCTGCTTCCTGAACAGTTCTTCGACTCTCGAATCAAACTCGCAGCCGTGTGCCCCGAGACGGCATTGATGTATGCCGTGCTCGAAGATGCGTTTCTCTGCTTTCATAAACAGTTTGAAGCGGAGCCGCGGTTTATGCCGTGCGCGCGGGAGGCTGAGAAGTGGTTTTTTAGCGATGATTTTCGCGGTCTTTTCTCCTTCGTGTCTGTCTGCGATGCGCTCGGGCTAGAGCCGCACTACATGCGAACAAAGCTTAAGAATTGGATCCCATCCCCCCTGGACACAGCGCCGGCAGCGAGGTAGTGTCATTGGCGTGCGTCAACCGCCGAGGGTTTCGCGCCAGCAATAAATGACCGCCATGCCCGCCTGGGGAAGTCGACCATTGTTGTAATCATCGTGGGCATCGAAAGGAGACATGATGACGATTCAACAGACTCCTCAAGCCGACGAGTTCAAACAGCAACTACGTGATTCATTAGTGCGCGAGACCATGAATTCTCGCGCCGTCAAGATCGCGCGACACGCGAACGTTTATACTTGTGGCGATCAAGACGAGATGATCTATTTTATTGAAAGCGGACAGATCAAACTGCTCATGCTCTCGTCCGAAGGCAAAGAGTGCCTGCTGGCCATTCACAGTGCGGGAGACGTTTTCGGCGAGTTATGCCTGTCCGGCTTAGGCACGCGCCTTGAAACAGCGATAGCGATGAAACAAACGATGCTGAAGCAGATTCCTTCCTCTCAATTCTTGGGGCGTTTAAGCCACGACTCGCTGTTTGAGGGCTTCGTGCGCTACCTGGCCGTGCGCATTGCCGACCAGCAGCAGGTTATCGCTAATCTTGTGACGGTGGATAGCGAGCAGCGATTGGGCCAGACGTTGTTGCAGTTGGCCCGCACCATGGGCAAGAAGGATCCCCGCAGCATCCGCATCGAGCTAAGGATTTCCCATGAAGAATTGTCCGGGATGGTGGGCACGACGCGACCGCGGATCAGCTTGTTCATGCAGCGCTTCCACAACCTGGGGCTGATCGAGACCAATAGAGATCGCTTTCTCATCATCAAAGAGAAGAAACTCACCGATTACCTCGCTCAGATCGCCTAGAGTGGTCTGCAGGCTTGTTGGGGGTGATTCTTTCTTTAAAACATCGTCCAATATTGGACAGTAATCCCTCTCAAGTCAGCATATCCTTAGACTAAATCTAGTTACGGGTTTCCACTCCTCGGTTCCTTACGTTCTAGAGCCGAAAAGGAGCTAAAAGATGCTTTTGGCGGCAATCTTTGCAATGCTTTTGATCATGAGCCTAGTGGCAGTATTCGCGTCCTACACGATGATTGGTGGGTTCATACAAATCTTTCTGATTATTGGTCTGGCACTCTTCGGGATCAAATTCCTTCACAGAGGCGGATTCTTTTAGCCCTTTCGAGGATTTATGGATAGCAAATCGATAACGCTTCTTGGGATCGCTTTTATCCTTCTCGGTATCGTGGCTTTTACTTATCAAGGCAGCAGCACAAGCGCCGAGAAAATTATCGACATTGGCTCCATCCAAGCCACCGCCGACACCCAAAACACCATCCCGATCTCTCCTCTCTTGGGCGGATTGATGCTTATGGGCGGGATCGCGTTGGTCGCGGTTGGGGCCAAGAAATCGTCTTAGTGCCACTGAGGGTTACCTGCCACGGGCAATGTCGTGGCCAAAATCATCGACGATCAATTTCTAATAAGATGAAAGGTGGAAATTGACGTGGCGAACTTACTTTTGCTCGTCGGAATAGCACTTGTTACGATTTTGCTGGGAATACAGCTGACCCGGGGACGAATCTGATGGTAGGCGTGCTCGAATTGGAGAAATCATGCATCGCGGATTCACCCCGGACGGGATTCGACTGCCATCCCACTGATCGTAGGTCAGGAAATAGAACGAGCCGCGAGTCTTTCACCGGGGGAAAAACCACCTGGGGCTTCGGGCTCTAGGGCGAGCAGCAAGGCTTGGTCCGCGGTTTTCAAAAACTCAAAGCGGATCCCCTCACGGCCCGAGGTTGGAATCTCTTCCATATCTCTTCGGTTCAACTCAGGCAACAAGACGCAAGAAATACCGGCTCTTTTGGCTGCCAGTACCTTCTCTTTGATTCCTCCTACCGGGAGTACCAAACCACGCAGACTGATCTCGCCGGTCATGGCGACATCTTTACTAATTCTCCGTCCAGTCAGCAGTGAAACGAGCGCGACAAACAGTGTGACTCCAGCGCTCGGACCATCCTTTGGGATCGCGCCCGCCGGGATATGAATGTGCAAATCGTTCTTCTTGAAGATATCGGGATCGATTCCCAATGTTTCCGCGCGAGATTTGACAAGACTCAAAGCGGCCTGCGCGCTTTCTTTCATGACATCGCCGAGCTGGCCGGTCAATAGTAACTTTCCATCTCCCGCCATCTTCGTCGCTTCGACAAATAAAATGTCCCCGCCGAACGGCGTCCAGGCCAAGCCCGTAGCCACGCCAGGCAAACTGGTACGGAGCGCGATCTCGTTGAAGAACTTTTCCGGGCCCAAGTACGCAGGAATAGATTCCGGCGTGACTGTGATCGTTTCACTAAAGCCCTCGGCGATGCGCGTTGCTACGCTCCGGCAAACTGCTCCCAGCTCACGCTCGAGTTGCCGAACCCCGGCCTCGCGCGTGTAGGACCGGATAATTTCCCGAATCGCCTCGTCGGTGAAACTAATGTTTTCCGGTTTCAGTCCATTTTCGGCGGTCTGCCGAGGAACGAGGTAGCCTTTGGCGATGGCCAATTTATCCTCCTCGATGTATCCCGGCAATTCCAAGATTTCCATGCGATCGCGCAACGGCCCCGGAACGGTATCGAGCACGTTCGCCGTCGCGATGAACAGTACCTGGCTTAGATCGAAGGGCACTGCGAGATAATGGTCCTGAAAGGTCGAATTTTGCGAGGGATCCAGGACCTCCAGCAAGGCAGCGGATGGGTCGCCATGAAAGCTCGCGCTGAGCTTGTCGACTTCATCGAGCATGAAGACGGGGTTTCGGCTGCCCGCCTTTCGGATTCCTTGAATGATATTACCCGGAAGCGCGCCGACATAGGTACGCCGATGCCCCCGAATATCGGCTTCATCGTGGACGCCGCCTAGACTTTGGCGTACGAATTTACGATTCATCGCTCGAGCAATGCTTTGTCCAAGGGAGGTTTTTCCGACGCCCGGCGGTCCGACCAAGCACAGGATCGGGCTTTTTCCATGTGGCATGAGTTTACGAACAGCGAGAAATTCAATGATCCGCTTTTTCACTTTTTCTAGACCGTAATGGTCGGCGTCAAGAATCTCGCGCGCCTTCGGCAGGTCGATCTCTTCCTTGGTAAAAATGCTCCAAGGCAACTCCACCAACCAATCGAAATATGTCCTTAACAGCGAGTGTTCCGGCGCCGCCTCGGGAATGCGCTCTAAACGAGCCAGCTCTTTAAGCGCTTCCTTCTCCACCTCGGGAGGCATTTTGGCGCCGTAAAGTTTTTTTCTTAGTTCTTCAACTTCGACACCTTTCCCATCCGTCTCACCCAGCTCTTTTTGGATTGCCTTTAATTGTTCGTGCAGGAAATATTGGCGCTGGGACTTGTCCATGGATTCCTTGGTTTCAGCGCCGATTTTCTTGCTCAGCTCCAGCAGTTCAATCTGCCGCGCCAACTTTTCTGAAACCCTTTGGGCGCGTGCCTCCGGGTCAAGTATTCCGAGGATTTCCTGTTTCTCGGCGGTCGGAAGGTCCAAGGTGGAAGCGATCATATCGATGACGGATAACGGATCTTCAATCCTTTCGATCATCGCTCTCAGCTCGTTCATGGGCTCAGGGAATAACGACAAGGCTCTGGCTGCTTCTTGACGCAGATGTAAGATTCTCGCCTCGAATTCCTTGGTCTGCGGTATCTTTTCTTCCACCATCGTGACGCGCGCGATGAGAACCGGATCGGTCTCGAGGAATTCGCCGATCTCAAAGCGGCGGCGGCCTTGCACGAGGACCTGACGCTGACCGTCCGGCAGAGCAAACATTCTTACAACATCCGCGGCGGTGCCGACTCCGCAAAGGTCTTTGGGCTCTGGAACTTCTATATTCGGATCGCGTTGGACAACAAATCCAATCGGCACTTGTTGGCGAACCGCCTCTTCGACAGCGTGGCGCCTGGCCGGGCTACGAACCGAAAGCGGCATCATCATGGCGGGGAAGAGCACCCGGTTGCGCATCGGTATGATGACCAACGCTCCCTCGGGGATATTGAGACGCTGCTTGGATTTAGCGGATTCCTTTTCTTCTGCTTCAGTGTTCATGCATGTTTCCTTAGCTCGATGATCAGCAGGCCGTCTCGAAAAGAAATTTCTCCCACCGATAAAGCTTGTTCGCTTGGCACGAGTCTGAGTCGCCGCTCAAAGCGGCCGAGCGGAATCTCCCATACCTTTAATTCTCCGTCATCGCAGCAATTTGGCAGCGGGCGTACGCCTGCAATGATAAGTTCGTGTCCCTCGAGCCGTACATCGACTCGCTCGACTGCCACTCCCGCGATGGCCGAAATCACCCAAAGGCTCCCATCAGTCTCAACGACGTTAACGGGAGGTTCCCAGCTTGGCGATCTACCGGGAGATGTCCGATAGCGAGCGCCGGCTGCTATTTGCAAAAAGTTCCTATGGATCCGCCCTGCTTGCTGCAGCAGATCGCTAGCTCGGTGCCAAATCAAAAAATCCCAATCGTTCGATGCCATATTTATGGCCCTCCACGCCACTCGGTAAAATCGGCTGATATCACGCGCTAATTAACAAAAGTAAGTATGGCAGAAATTGGCCGATGTTTCTGCAGCGTTTGCCAAAATTCTTTGATATTACCCAACGAAACGCGTCGCGGAAAATTCTCCAACGAGTGGAAGCTGGGTGCGTTAATTCTATTCAATACCTGTCCAATATTAGACAGAAACTCCTGTCAAGTCGGCATAAATTGATGCGATAAAACTTCGGTTAGGCAGTCAGACGTGACTCGTAACCTTCTCTAATTATCTTGCATAGATTGCCAGGGCGACGGCAGATCTCCGCCGGCGAGTCGATAATTGTTTCAAAATCGTTCAGGATTATACTGATACCACTAACGGGGGCGATCGCATCATCTGGCGAGAGCTTGCAACTATCGTAGACAATTCCGATGGCCGAAGCACGAATAGACCCGACGATTTCGTTTCTCAACTATGCGCCGGTGCCGTTGGCGTTTGGCACCAGCGGGCTGCGTGGTTTAGTCAAAGACATCACCGACATCGAAGCTTATATCAACGTCAAAGCAACGCTGCGGTATCTGTTAAGTATCGGCGATATTCGACCGGGCAGCAGGGTGGTCGTTGCCGGCGACTTGCGGCCGAGCACTGACCGCATCATGCGCGCTGGCGCCCAAGCGATTATCGACTCGGGCTTCCAGGTGGAGAACGCCGGCAAGATTCCGACGCCGGCATTGATATCTCATTCTATCTCCAGTAGATGCGCCGGCGTGATGGTGACCGGCAGCCACATCCCATTCGATCGCAACGGGATTAAAATCAATAAAACCGTCGGCGAGATTTTGAAGGCGGACGAAGCAGGCATCACCCGTGAGGTCGAGCGCGTGCGCGCGGAAGAGTACAGCCGGACCGCAACCGCATCGGCAATCGACGCGTCCGGAATGCTCAAGCGCCCGCCGGCCTTGCCAACCTTGGATCGCGCCGCCGAAGAAGCCTATGTCCGTCGTTATCTGAGCAGCTTCACTGGCGGCGGCCTCTCCGGTTTGCGCGTTCTTGTGTATCAGCATTCGGCGGTTGGTCGCGACGTGCTACCGCGCATCCTGCGCGAGCTCGGTGCCGAAGTGATCACCGCGGGACGCAGTGACATGTTTATTCCCATCGACACGGAAAACATCACCGGTGAACAGCTGGATCGTCTAGAGGAATTCGCCGTCGTCGCTGAAACGAGTGGCCGGCCGCCTCATGCCATCGTCTCTACTGACGGCGACTCCGATCGGCCATTAGTAACGGCCGTTCTGCCTGCCAGCGAGGTTAAGCCTGGCGGCCGCCGCGTGCGCTTCCTGCCCGGCGACCTTCTGGGCATCATCGTCGCCGAGTATCTGAACGCGGATGCCGCTGCGGTTCCCATTAGCGCCAACGATGCTGTCGAACGACGTATGGGCGAACGCGGGGTTTTACTCGAAAAGACTAAAATCGGCTCGCCCTACGTCATCTCCGCCCTCGACGAATTGCGCGGCGCCGGAAGCCACGAACGAATCCTCGGCTGGGAAGCCAACGGCGGATTTTTGACCGGCAGCAATATCGCGCTAAGCGCGGGCACCCTGGCGGCGCTGCCAACGCGCGATGCGATCTTGCCAATCTTGGCAAATCTGTTCGCCGCAGCAGAGCAAGGGATCGGCTTGTCCACGTTATGGGACCGGCTGCCGGCGCGCTTCGGATGCGCCGGTCTACTCGACAACTTCCCGGTTGCGGCGAGCCAGGCCATTCTCGCTCGACTGATTCCAGCCGATAGCACAATCGACGTGGAGTTCGCTGGCGCGGGACTCGTACTTGATCGCAGTCGCGCGGGCGACACCGCCGCGCGACTTGCACAACCGGCGCGCAAAGAGTGGCTGGAACGTCAAGCGACGTTGAGCCGTTTCTTCACGCGTGCGCTGGGCTTCGACGACATCGTAAGAATCAATGTGCTCGACGGCGTGCGCGTCTATTTCCAGAACGACGACGTGGTGCACGTCCGGCCCTCGGGCAACGCGCCACAACTGCGCATTTATGCCAACAGCGATTCTCAAGCGCGCGCCGATCAAATCGTGGAACTCGGGTTGCGCGAACCCGATGGGATCTTGCGTCAGCTGGAACGAGCGTTCACGTAAGGTCCGCTCATGACCAATCACACAAGACGCAACTGATTTAGCGAGGCGCAGGCCAGTCCCCCACTTATATTGGGAATGATATTCAGTTCCAGTGTGGTCAAGCCGTCGAGCTCAACAGTAAGATCTTCGAGTTCTCGGGTAGTGTCGGGAGGGCTGAAATTATACTGCTGACGCACGATCTCCCGATACGACTGACCGCAGTCCGAGGACCAGCGCAGCACAAACTGCTGGGTGCGCTCCTGCTCATTCTCTTGAAAGACTAAATGTATTCGCCTGACCCGCTGCGGCTCGTCAAATAGCAAACGGACCGTCTGCTGTCCAGGTTGTACCGCGCGCCAGCCCGATCCGGCACTCGGTATCAATGCGGACTCGATCGGATGCGCCGCGTCCTCGGATGTGACCTCGATTTCGGCGAGAGTTTCCAAGTTCAACCACTGTTGATTCGAAGGCGAGACGTCTTGAGTACCTTGATGGATTATTCGTTTACGCATGAGCTTACCTCCTTAGATTTCTATCGCAGTAGGCCCATTGAAGTGTGTACTTTATCTATCTGGTAGTAAAGACCAGCGTCCGGTCAAATCGTACAACCGAGCGTCACCACTAGGACTCCCAGTTCTAAGCTCAATCAGCGTTTCTTATAGAGGCCGTCGATGTAGCCGCTCTGATCCAACTCCCTGATGAAACTCGAGTCGACAAAGTCCTCAGGTTTGTCGGGTTTGCCTTTCAGCTCAGTCGCCAGGATCGTCTTGATTCCCTCGAGCGATGGGTATTGTTTCCTAGGCAGAACCGCTTCGCTGAGCAGATTTTCCCAGGTCTTCTCGAGTACGTCGCGCTCGACGGTGCGGCCGATGAACCGCGCCAAAGCTCGCAACGACGCTTCTTTGTCGGTGTAAATGCGATGCACGGCGTCGACCTGCGACTTGACATAGCGCCGGACAATTTCAGGGTGCTCGCGAATGTATTTTCTCGTCGTTGCCACGCTGGTGTGCTGGTAGACCAAACCGAGTTTGGGGAGATCCGCCAAGACGGTCATGCCGCGTTTTTGCGCGATGATGCTCGCCGGCGGGTTGACGACGGTGGCTTGCACGCGCCCGGTCAAGGCGGCATCCACACGCGCCGTCGTGCTGCCAATCTGGACGATCGTCACGTCTTTTCCCGGTGTCAAGCCGACTTTTTGCAATGCGAAGCGAGCGATGAAATCTGACGACGAGCCGAAGCGGCTGATCGCTACGGTGCCGCCTTTGAGCTGCTCTGCGGTTTTGATTTCCGGACGGCCCATTAAATAGTAATTGAGCGACGTAACGCCGCCGACGACCAGCGCGGCGTCGGATCCTGCCATGACAGAGTTGACCACGGCCGCGCCCGCTAACTGCGCGATCGGCGTATCCGCGGAGACTAACGCCATGACCGCCGTCGTGCCGCCCGTGAAAAAGACTAGCTGAACGTCAAGACCGTTTTTTTCAAAAATCCCCGCGTCTTTGGCGATCCAGGCGGGTAGGGCATCTCCGCTTATGGCGCTATAGCCAACGTTTAACTTCGTCAGTTGCGCTTGGCCCGAAGCGTGCCACAAGATCGGCGTCAACAATGCAAAGACCGCCATTGTTAGAGTTCGTCGTCTTGTCATCTAGCTTTCCTTTCCTGTCCACCGTCTTGCTTGGCTGATTGAGAGTAATCAGGTATTCCACCCGATCCTCCCTGTTGCTTTATCCCTTCACCTTGCTACACAATAGGTCTACCCACCGGTAACCTTATATACAAGGAGTCTTAGATGGCACACAAGTCTGTGGATAGTTTCGCCGCGCAAAAGACGTTGAAAGTCGGCAACGACAGCTACGACATCTTTCGGCTCGATCAGCTGGAACGAGCCGGCTTTAAAAACGTCTCTCGCCTGCCGGTTTCTTTGAAGGTTCTTTTGGAGAACCTGCTCCGCCACGAAGACAACCATCACGTTAACAAAACCGATATCGAAGCGTTAGCCAACTGGAATCCCAAAGCCAAGCCGGATAAGGAGATCGCGTTCATGCCGGCGCGGGTGTTGATGCAGGACTTGACCGGCGTACCGGCCATTGTCGACCTTGCGGTGATGCGGGAAGCCATGAAGCGGCTCGGCGGCGATCCCAAGAAGATCAATCCGTTGGCGCCGGTCGATTTGGTCATCGATCACTCGGTCCAAGTCGATTACTTCGGATCGGCGGACGCCTTGCAGAAGAACTCAGAGATCGAATTTCGCCGCAACGTCGAGCGTTACGCGTTCCTGCGCTGGGGACAGAAAGCCTTCGATAATTTTCGCCTCATTCCGCCGGATACCGGGATCTGCCATCAGGTCAATCTTGAATACCTTGCGCCAGTGGTCTTTCGCGGCACGAAAGACGGCGCGCACATTGCCTATCCCGATAGCGTCGTCGGCACCGACTCGCATACGACGATGATCAATGGCTTGGGTGTCGTTGGCTGGGGCGTCGGCGGCATCGAAGCGGAGGCCGCGCTGCTCGGCCAGCCGATCATCATGCTCATTCCGGAAGTAATCGGGTTCAAGCTTCACGGCAAACTGCCCGCGGGAGCGACGGCGACGGACTTGGTTCTCACGGTCGTCCAGATGCTTAGAAAAAAGGGCGTCGTGGAGAAATTCGTTGAGTTCTACGGGCCGGGGTTGTCGAGCTTGAGCCTTGCTGACCGCGCCACGATCGGCAACATGGGGCCGGAGTATGGCGCGACGATCGGTTATTTCCCGGTGGATGACGAGACGCTGCGTTACTTGGAGCTCACTGGACGCGCTTCTGATCTGATCAAGCTCGTCGAGACCTACGCCAAAGAGCAGGGAATGTTCCGCACGGATGCGTCGCCCGATCCGATGTTCAGCGATACATTGGAACTCGACCTTGCGAGCGTCGTGCCGAGCATTGCGGGACCACGACGACCGCAGGATCGTATTGCCTTGACTGAAAGCAAGAAGGCTTTCAAAGAAGCTTTGCCGTCGCTCATCAAGAGCGGCAGCCCCGACAAGAATGTCGCCGTGCAAATGAACGGCGATAAATTCCAGCTCGGTCATGGCTCCGTGGTGATTTCGGCGATCACGAGCTGCACCAACACTTCGAATCCGTCGGTGATGATCGGCGCGGCTCTTTTGGCCAAAAACGCCGCCGAAAAAGGGCTCACCAGTAAGCCGTGGGTGAAGACCAGTCTGGCGCCCGGCTCCCGTGTCGTCACTGAATATTTGAAAGACAGCGGTTTGCTTCCCTACTTGGAAAAAATCGGCTTTCATCTGGTCGGTTACGGTTGTACGACTTGTATTGGCAACAGCGGTCCGCTGCCGGAACCGGTGTCGAACGCAATTCAAGAAGGCGATCTTGTGGCTGCAGCCGTGCTCTCTGGTAATCGAAACTTCGAAGGACGCATTCATGCCAGCGTCCGCGCGAATTATTTGGCTTCGCCACCGTTGGTGGTGGCTTAT
Organism: Deltaproteobacteria bacterium; assembly: GCA_005879255.1. The sequence continues at coordinate 78,654 of VBKY01000183.1, read as the reverse complement.
GCGCTGGCGGGAAGCATGAACGTCGATCTTTACAACGATCCGCTGGGCAACGATTCTCAGGGCAAACCGGTGTACCTGAAAGACATTTGGCCGACGCCGGAAGCAGTGAATGAAACGATGCGTAAGTCGGTGCGCTCGGAGATGTTCAAGAAAGAGTACAGCATGGCGACCGAGGGCGATGAACAATGGAAAAGCATGCCGGTGCCCGAAGGTGAGCTTTTCAAATGGGACCCGCAATCGACGTATGTGCGCGAGGCGCCGTACTTCGACGGCATGACGAAAACTCCCGCCGAGCCGAAATCGATCACCGGGGCGCGCGTGCTCGCGCTACTCGGCGATTCCGTGACCACGGACCATATTTCGCCGGCGGGCGCCATCGAGAAGAACGGCCCGGCGGCGCGCTATCTCACCAACAACGACGTATTGCCCAAAGATTACAACCAATACGGCGCGCGGCGCGGCAACCACGAAGTGATGATGCGCGGCACCTTTGCTAACATCCGCTTGAAAAACCTGCTGGCGCCGGGCACGGAAGGTGGCGTCACCGTCCATCTGCCGGACAAAAAGCAAATGTCGATCTACGACGCTGCGATGCAATATCAAAAGGAAGGCACGCCGCTGATCGTGATCGCCGGAAAAGAATACGGCACCGGTTCGTCGCGCGACTGGGCAGCTAAAGGACCGCGCTTGCTCGGTATCAAAGCCGCAATCGCCGAGAGCTTTGAACGCATCCACCGAAGTAACTTGATCGGTATGGGCATCGTACCCCTGGTTTTCAAGCCGGGAGAAAATCTCAAGAGTCATAATCTCACCGGTTTTGAGAAATTCGATATTCTCGGCATCGGTCCGGGCCTGAAGTTGCGCCAGGAATTGACGGTCAAAGCGACCGCGGACGATGGCAAGGTGACCGAGTTCAAAGTGATCTGTCGAATCGATACGCCGGCGGAGCTGGATTATTACCGCCACGGCGGCATTCTGGAATTTGTCCTGCGGCAGTTGTTGCAGAATTAGGAGAAGGATTTAGCCACAAAAAACTCAGCGCGGCAGCGTCGCAACCAAAGGGGAAAAGCAGGATTCACCGCAGAGGCACAGAGTTCGCAGAGTCTTTATTTTTAAACTCCCCCTCCGCGTCCTCGGCGCCTCAGCGGTGAACCATCCGACTCCTTCTTATGGCGCGCTCGTGCTTCGTGGTTAGATGATCCTGGGCGAAGTGTGACAAGTTTGTGTTTACCAGAAGACAAGCGCTAGCGACATTGAGCAAGTCGTCGCTCGTGCTTCTCTTCGGCTCACGTCAATTCTTCCGCCGGGACGCGAATGCCGCTGAAAGGTCCTCAATGACTACACCCGATTTTATCGGTCGCTACACCGCAAATAATCCAGGCATCATGACGTTACAGGGGACGAACCAGTACGTCGTTGGCAAGGAAAATGTGATCGTCATCGATGTCGCGCTGAGCGCTGATTCGAATTTGGACGGGATTATCGAGCAGGTGGAAGCGATGGGCGCCAAGAAAATCGACAAGATCCTACTCACGCATATTCATAGTGATCACTGCGGCGGCGCGCTCGCGCTACGCAAGCGCTGCGGCGCCAAACTCGGCATCCATCGCTCGCGCCGCGACTATCTCGGCGGCGAAGATTTTCAGTACGATGACAATGAGAGGATCTCATTCGGCGACGGAGAATTGCATGTTCTCCACACTCCGGGACACGAGTCGGGCCATTGCTGCTTCTATGAATCCGGCGATAAGGTGCTGTTCAGCGGGGACAACATTCTCGGCTACGGCACGGCAGTGATTCATCCGCCCGACGGCAACATGACCGACTATTTAAAATCGCTGGAGCGGTTGCTCGGTTTCGACATCAGCTTGATTTTGCCCGGCCATGGTCCGCTGATCGGCAAACCCGAAGCGAAAATCCGCGAATACATCAAGCATCGGCTCGAGCGTGAGCAGCAAGTGCTCGCGGCGCTACGCCGGGGGCGCGACACCATCGGTGATATTACGCAGATGATCTATGTCGATGTGTCACCGGCGCTCCAGAGAGTCGCCGAGTTTTCCGTACAGGCGCATCTAGAAAAGCTGATGCGCGATGGCCGAGTGAAAAGAGAGGATGGCCGTTATTTGCTTGTGAATGAAAATTGAGCTCTGTCAAAGGCTCTCCACCTATTTCTCCATGATGATCACTGAATATCCTGCTTGGGTCACTTGTCGCGCCTGCTCCTCTGCGTCGGCGCGAGTGGAGAAGGTGCCGAGATGGACACGATAGTAGGTGAGGTCTTTGGACTGTGTCGGCGCTATGGTCACGTCGGTGAATGATTTCGCCAAGCGATCGCGCAGCTGCTCAGCGTTTTCCAATTGAGAAAAGGAACCCACCTGTAAAGTATAATCGAGCGACGCACGGATCGTTTGAATTCGCGTCGGACTATCGATGACGTCGACGCGGACCAATGCCGTTCCCGGGCCGACCATGTTGATTGACTGTGCTGCCGCGTAGGAGAGGTCGATGACGCGTCCCTTGGCGAAGGGCCCGCGGTCGTTGACCGTTACTTGAGTCGAGCTGCCGTTTTCCAAGTTTGTGACCAACACGCGCGTGCCGAGCGGGAGGGTTTGGTGCGCCGCGGTGAGATCGCTTTGATTGTAGATGTCACCGCTGGCGGTGGCGCTGCCATGAAAGCCGGGACCATACCATGACGCGATGCCGGTTTGACTCAGGCGACTGTCAGGCGGTAGCGATACCCTCGCCTTGGATGGCGGCACCGAACAACTGACCGCAAATGAAAAAAAGCAAAGCGCGCCGGCAATACGTGTTAGTATGTAAAAGCCGGTATGGTTAGGAATCGGTGCGCTGGAGAAATTCATTGTGGCGGATTATAGCGAAAAGCTTGGCGGGAAAAAAGTAATTACCGACATTTAACGTTTTGTCGTCGCACTTTGCCGGCGCAACAAACGATGGCAGTTCCTGGAGCGGAGATTATTTACATTCAAGCCGCTCGTCGCCCTGGTTTACGCGGCATAGCGTTTGTGTTAATTTACCAGCGATTTTAGAAGGGAAGGCTCTGACTATGTCCGGTCATTCGAAGTGGAGCACGATCAAGCATAAGAAGGCTGCCAAGGACGCGAAAAAAGGCAAGCTCTTCACCAAGTTTATCAAAGAAATCACTGTCGCCGCGCGTATGGGCGGAGGCGATTTGAATTCAAACCCGCGGCTACGCACCGCAGTTACGACCGCGCGCGCCGCCAGTATGCCCGGCGAAAACATCGATCGGGCGATCAAAAAGGGCACGGGCGAGCTTGAAGGTGTCACTTACGAAGAGATCCAGTACGAAGGTTATGGGCCGGGTGGCGCGGCGATCATCGCCCAGGTTTTAACCGACAACAAGAATCGCACGGTGTCGGAAGTTCGCCGCCTATTCGCGAAGCATGGCGGCAACCTGGGAGAGACCGGTTGTGTATCGTGGATGTTCGATAAGAAAGGGCTGATCACGATCGAGAAGTCGCAAGTCGATGAGGAGCGACTCATGGGCATCGTTCTCGACGCTGGCGCCGAAGATGTGCGGGACGAAGACGATCTCTTCGAGGTGGTTACCCCGGCGGAGGATTTCACCGCAGTCAAAGACCGCTTGGACCAGGAAAAAATCGTAGTCGCCAGCGCGCAGGTGACTTTGGTGCCCAAAAACACAGTGGACGTCGACGCCAAGCACGTCGAGCAGATCTTGAAGCTGACCGAAGAGTTGGAAGACCACGACGATGTCCAGAGTGTCTCGGCGAATTTCAATATTCCTAACGAGCTAATGGACAGGGCGAGCTGAAGCAGTGGCGGCGCCGCCGAAGACCAAGCGGCTCATCCGCGAAATTGTTCTCGGCATCGATCCCGGCTCCATCGTTACCGGTTGGGGGCTCATCGAAATCGAAGGCAATCGGCTTTGTCACGTCGCTCACGGAACGATTGGCGTTTCGGCCGCGCTCGGACAAGCGGCCCGCCTGAGTCAAATTTATCGCGGTATTCACGACATCGTACAACAGTATCAGCCCGCCGCCGTGAGCTTAGAAAAAGTGTTCTTCTCCCGTAACGTGCAGAGTGCCTTGAAGCTCGGCCAAGCGCGCGGCATGGCGTTGTTGGCGGCGGCGCAGAATCAAATCGACGTCTCCGAGTACTCGGCGGCGGAAATCAAAGTTGCCGTGGTCGGTTATGGGCGAGCAACCAAGGAGCAAGTACAAAGGATGGTGACCGCGTTGCTGTGCCTGCGCGGCGCCATGCGCGCCGATGCCGCGGATGCCTTGGCCGCCGCCATTTGCCATGTGCACCGAGCGACTTTTCAAACTAGAGTGCCGCGGCCTTTGAACGGGCGTGTTAAAGGAACTAGTTGGCGAGATTACGTCGATATCGGTTCCAAGCGTTGAACGGCTGCCGAAGATCAAGTCTCAACCGCATGCTAATCACAAAGTGATCGCGCAAATCAGCGGAACATTGGCCCAGAAAGTGCCGGGGGAAATTGTCGTCGACGTCGTCGGCGTCGGCTATCAGGTTTTTATCCCGCTGAACGTCTTTTACCGATTGCCCGAGATCGGTGCACCGGTAAGCCTGCAGATCTACACCCATGTGCGCGACGACGCGTTGCAGCTTTTCGGTTTTCAAGATCTCGCCGAAAAACAGATATTTTTACTGCTGATCAGCGTGTCCGGAATCGGCCCTAAGCTGGCAGTCAATATTTTGTCCGGGATACCGGCAGAAGAGCTTGCGCGGGCACTGAAGGTAGGGGACCAAGCCCGTCTGGTTGCCATACCAGGCGTGGGCAGGAAACTCGCCGAGCGCTTGATTGTCGAGCTCAAGGACAAACTTGCAACGCTGTCGACAGCTGGCGTGGAGAGCCCAAAAGCGGAGATTGGCTCGCATGTGATGCAAGACGCGGTTTCGGCGCTCGTCAATCTGGGCTATAAAGGGCCTGAGGCTGAGAAGATGGTGCGCGAAGTTCTTAGGAGTGGTGATCGTTCATTGGAAAATGTCTTGAAGGACACGCTGCGGCGATTGAGCCGTTGACGCGATGGTTAATTGAATCATTGATTTTGTTGCCATGCTGACCGGTAGCAAAACCGACGAAGATTTAAGTTTAGACGTCAACCTACGTCCGCGGGGTTTCGACGAATACGTCGGCCAGGACCAAGTCAAAGAGAATCTCAAGGTCGCGATCGCCGCCGCCCAAGCTCGCCGTGACGTGCTCGATCATATTCTCTTTCACGGCCCGCCGGGGCTGGGAAAAACTTCACTGGCCTACATAATCGCGCGCGAAATGGGCGTGAACATCAAGGCGACTTCCGGACCCGTGGTCGAACGCCCTGGCGATCTAGCGGCGCTGCTGACTAATCTAGAAGAGGGAGACGTTCTCTTCATCGACGAGATTCATCGCTTGAATCATGTCGTCGAGGAAGTGCTCTATCCAGCGATGGAGGATTATCAGATCGACATCATGATCGGCCAAGGGCCGGCGGCGCGCTCCATTAAATTGGAATTGAAACGCTTCACTCTTATCGGCGCGACGACCCGATCAGGCCTGCTAACCTCGCCGCTGCGTGACCGGTTCGGCCATATCCATCGTCTGGACTTTTACGACAAGGCCGCGCTCACCCGCATCTTGAAGCGTTCCGCCGCGATACTTGCCGTGCGCGAAGAGAGCGGAGGGATCGCGGAGATCGCGTCGCGAGCTCGTGGCACGCCGCGAATCGCCAACCGACTGCTGCGTCGGGTGCGCGATTACGCGCAGGTCAAGGGCGATGGCACGATCACGGAGCTAATAACCGATGAAGCTTTGCAGATGCTGGAGGTCGATCGCCTGGGATTAGATAAGATGGACACCATGTTGCTTCTCACGCTGATCGACAAATTTGCCGGAGGCCCGGTGGGCGTGGAAACGTTGGCGGCGGCCATCGGAGAAGAAAGAGACACCATCGAAGACGTCTACGAGCCGTTTCTTATTCAGGCTGGACTAATTCAAAGAACACCGCGGGGCCGCATGGCGACGGCTCGGGCATACGAGCACTTCTGCCGAAAACCGTTGGCGGCGGACACGCCCAAGAAGCAACCGAGTCTTTTTTGAGCGAGGATTGTGTGCGCGGAATCTTAATGTGTTTCGATAGAATTGAGTCATGGCGGGATTTGGCAAAGCGCTTATTTATCTAGGCATTCTACTTGTCGTGGTCGGAGTAATCTTCTTACTTGGCGGCAAGATCCCCTGGCTGGGACACCTGCCCGGCGACCTTACGATCGAACGGGAGGGCTATACTTTCTATTTTCCGCTGACCACGTGTATCCTCATTAGCGTCATCATCTCGCTTGTCCTTTACTTCTTTAGAAGGTAAACTTTTCGTTAATTTTCCAATAGTTTACTAGGCATAACTGATGGAAGCAGCGAAACCCACCAGGTCCGTCGAGGAAACTCTCAAACTCGAGGAAATCAAGCGCCGCAAGCGTGAAGGGATCGTGATTCTCGTCACCGCGCTGATGGTGGCGGCGCTGATCCTCTTTGAAGTGCAGCTGCCCGACGCTTCGCCGGAATACTCGATGGGCAGTAACATCGTTTTCTTCTTGCTGATCAACGTTAATATTATTTTACTCGGTCTGCTGGCTTTCCTGGTGATTCGCAACTTGGTCAAGTTGATTGTTGAACGGAGACAGCGCATCCTCGGTTCCCGCTTGCAAGCGCGCCTGGTTTTGGCGTTTGTCGCGCTTTCGTTAGTGCCGAGCGTGTTGTTGTTTACGATCGCTGGCGGGCTCTTGACGCGCTCGGTGGACCGGTGGTTCGATTCCAAGGTCGAAAGCGCGCTTCAAGGGTCCTTGGAAATCGGCCAAACGTACTACCAAAACTCCGCCAATAACGCGATTTTTTACGCTCGACAGCTAAGCCAGCAAATCACCAAAGACGGCCTGTTCGATGGCCGCCGCGCCGCGGAATTAAAAGAGTTTGTTCAGAACAAACAACGGGAATACAATCTCGGCACGGTCGAACTCTTTGCGCCCGACGGGCAGCCCTTCGTCGTCGCTTTCAATCAGCAGGTGCCTACGGGTGTCACCGTCAAACCCGAACCCGAGTTCCTTAACCGCGCTTTGCGCGGTCTCGAAGTGACACGCACGCAAATCTTCGGCGACGCCGACGTCATTCGCGGAGGCGTGCCAATCTATGGGCGGGATCGACGTATCTTGGGCGTGGTCGTGGTCGACTATTATGTGCCGAAAAGTATTTCGAAACGAGCCCTCCAGATCTCGCAGTCTTATGAACAGTACAAATATTTGATGTTTCTTAAGACCCCGGTCAAGAACAGTTATCTTCTGACCATGCTGTTAATTACGCTGGTGATTATTTTCGCCGCGACCTGGTGCGGCATTTACCTGTCAAAAAGCATCACGGTGCCGATTCAAAAACTGGCCGAGGGAACCCATCAGGTCGCTCAGGGCAACTGGGACTATAAGATCGAGGCCAGCACGGATGATGAGATCGGCGTACTGATGAATGCGTTCAATCAGATGACGGGCGATCTGAAACAGATCAAGCTTGAACTCGAACGCCGCGGCACAGTGGTCGAGACGCTGCTCGCCAATATCGCCGCGGGAGTTATTTCGATAGATCCGGTAGGGGTTAGGGCAGACCAGGCCTTAGGGCAAAGTTATCGCGACGTTTTTCGCGCCGAATCCCTGGGAGGCATTTGCGAAATCGTGGAGAGCGTGGAATGGCGCGAAAGTGTCGAGCTGGAGCTCAAGCTCTCCCTGCAGGAGCAATTGCTCACTTTGATGGTCAATGCGGCGACGCTGCGCGATGATGACAATTCGATTTTGGGCGTGATGTTGTTTCTCGAGGACATCACTCAGATTCAAAAAGTACAAAGGATGGAAGCTTGGCGCGAGGTTGCGCGACGGATCGCCCACGAAATCAAGAATCCGCTCACACCGATCCAACTATCCGCCGAGCGGTTGCGCAAGCGCTACGCCAAGATGTTGGGGGGAGATGGCGCAATTCTGGACAAGTGCACCACCACGATCATCCATCAGGTGGATGAATTAAAAAATCTCGTCAACGAATTTTCCCAATTTGCCCGCTTGCCCTCGGCTCAGCTGATGTCTAACGATTTGAACGAGATCGTAAGCGACGCACTCGTTCTCTTTAAGGAAGGTCACCAGGACACCGAATTTGAGTTTCGCGGCGGCGTGATTCCGCGACTGGAGCTCGACCGCGAGCAAATCAAGCGCGTGTTGATCAATCTCTTGGACAATGCGGTGGCGGCGGTGGACGATCGCGGCCGGATCAAACTCACGACGAGCTATGATCGCGACCGCGAGGTCGTTACGTTGGAAGTCGCGGACGACGGCTGCGGTCTGGCGCCCGAGATCAGAACAAAAATTTTCGAGCCCTACTTTTCGACCAAGGACAACGGCACCGGGCTGGGACTGACGATCGTAAGTCAGATCATTGAGGACCATCGCGGTTATATACGAGCACTGCCGAACGATCCACGGGGAACGCGATTTACGATTGAGTTTCCGGTCGTTGAGGAGGCTAGCGCGGAGGAAGTCACGAAAAGGGCGGTGCACTCCTAAACGGAGCAGGAGGATTAGTGGAAGAGCTGCCTACGCAGAAGACGATTTTGATCGTTGACGATGAAGACGGTGTGCGCGAGTCGGTGCGTGAAGTCTTGAGTGACGAGGGCTACCGAGTCGTGGACACCGCGGACGGCGCGCGAGTGCTTGAGATCATCAAGGAGGAAAGGCCCGAGCTGGTGCTTCTGGACATTTGGATGCCCCAGGTCGACGGTATCGGCTTACTAAAAGAGATTAAGCGCCACGAGCCGGAAATAAACGTCGTTATGGTATCCGGGCACGGCAACATTCACACGGCGGTCACCGCGACCAAGTTTGGCGCCTTCGACTTCATCGAAAAACCGGTGTCCTTGGATGGTCTGTTATTGACCGTGCAACGGGCCCTCGGGGAATTGCCGGCCGTGGGCGCGCAAAAGAAGGACGGCGGCGGAACGAGGAAATTGCGGACGCCGAAATCGGCGTCCAAAGGTGCCTCTGCCGTTCAAACGCTCAAGCAGAAGACCTTGAAAAAGAGCGTCGTGTTATCCGGGCAAGGGCTTCATTCTGGTGTCAAAACCGGGCTGATTTTGCATCCACTGGCGCCGCATAGCGGCGTTCGATTCACGGGCATCTCGGGGGACGTAACCCTGCCCGCGCATTTGGATTATGTCGGTTCGACAGGCTACGCCACCTCGCTGCGCTCCAAGGGATTTGCCGTGGGAACCGTCGAGCATTTTCTCGCCGTGTTACACAGCTATGGCGTCACCAATTTGCTCGTCAAAGTGCAGGGAGAGGTGCCGATCATGGACGGCTCGGCCCTGGAGTTCTGCCAAGCGATTGAAGAAGCAGGCATTCATGAAGAAGAAGAAGAATGGCGCGAAATCATTATCGACCGGCCGTATCATATCCGCGCCAAGGGCGGGGAGTCGATCCACGTCGAACCCGCCGCAGGGTTCTCGGTTCATTATGTGCTGCGCTATCCCGAGCCGGTTGGCGAGCAAGAACATCTTTACATCTACCAAGGACCGGAATATTTTAAAGCCGAAATCGCGCCCGCGCGTACCTTCGGTTTCCTGCGCGATATCGAAAAACTCCAGACCATGGGTTTAGCGGGCGGCGGCAAGCTCAATAACTGCATCATCATCGGCGATGACAAGATTATCAATACCGATCTGCGGTATGCCAACGAATTTGCCCGCCATAAGATTCTCGACATACTCGGAGATTTTTACCTGCTCGGCCGGCCGATTCGCGGCGCGGTAACCGCTCAGATGACCGGACATTCGGACAACATTGCTTTATTGCGGCAAATTCGCGACGCAATGAAACTCTAGCTGGAAGTGCGTGACTTGAGATGGCATGAGCAATGACGCAAACTTAATTGGAAACGAGATTTTGCTCATGGATGCGACGACCCATTATCCGCGCCTTTTTACCATCAACGAAGCCAACGACTTGTTACCGACGCTTCGGCCGCTGGTGGAACAGATTCTCGAAAATATCCGACGGTTAAAAGGCGCCAGTGCAACGGTCATTCGCAAAGATGGGCTCGATCCCGAGGCGCCTAATCTAATGGAACGTTTGCGCGAGGACGCTGAGATCGCAAGACTGATTGGCCAAGTCAAGGGTTGGATGGAAGAGATCAATGGTTATGGCTGCATGTGCAAAGGCGTCGAGCAAGGATTGATCGATTTCCCTTGCATGCTGGGCGCCGAAGTGGTTTTTCTGTGCTGGCAAATCGGCGAACCCAGCGTGGGTTTTTGGCACCGTATCGAAGACGGTTTTGCCGGCCGCAAGCCGCTTCTTGACGGCGAGGAATCCGATCCGGATAGCAAAATCTCCTATCATTAATCAACCCATTCAAGGATCGAGAGTTAAGCTCTCCAGAGTGAGGAGATAGCCTGTGCACTTGTGAGAGTTCAAGGTTCAAAGTTCAACGTTCAAACCGGAAGGTGAGCGGATACCTTGAACCTGGAACCTTGAACTTGGAATAGGGTTCTCCTTTGCTCTTCCCATTGAGGGGGCCATGAGCTCTTCACCAACGCATAACGACTCCGCATTATCTTTGCGAATCAAGGAAGAAGCCCGACGGTTAGGCTTCGAGCTTGTCGGCATGTCAGCGGTAACGCCCGCGCCGCATGAGCAGTCCTTTGCGCAATGGCTGCGCGAGGGGTTCGCCGGAAAGCTCGATTACATGAAACGGACTGAGCACCTTCGACGCGATCCTCACACGCTGGTTCCGTGGGCGGTTTCCATCATCTCCGTCGGCATGAACTATCACACCTCTTTCAGCCGTCCCGAACCATCACGCGAACCCAAGGGCTGGATCTCACGCTACGCCTGGGGGGACGACTACCACGACCTGATGAAGCGCAAGCTCGAAGCGCTGCTCGGACGGGTGAGAGAGTTGCACGATGAACCGGTCGAGGGGCGGGCTTTCGTCGATTCCGGTCCGGTGTTGGAGCGAGATTTTGCCGGCATCGCCGGGCTTGGTTGGATCGGCAAAAATACCCATCTCATCTCTCCGAAGAAAGGTTCGTGGTTTTTTTTAGGAGAATTATTTCTCGACTTGCCGCTAGCGTACGATCGGCCGTTGCGTGATCGCTGCGGCAAGTGCGACTTGTGCCTCAAGGCATGCCCGACCGCAGCGTTCGTCGGTCCTTACTTGCTGGACGCGCGGCGCTGCATTTCATACTTGACCATTGAGCTCAAAGGTTGGATGCCTCGTCAATTGCGCCCGCTTGTGGGCAATCATGTTTTCGGCTGTGACGTCTGCCAGGAGGTTTGTCCGTTCAACGTCAAAGCTCGGTCGACAGAGGAGCCGGCATTTCGGCCGAGGCCTGGTTTACATGCGCCGGAGTTGATTCCGATGTTGTCGCTGGATGAAGCTGGGTTTCGCCGGCGCTTTCGCGGCAGTCCGGTGCTGCGCGCCAAGCGCCGCGGATTTCTGCGCAACGTCGCGGTCGCCCTTGGCAATATCAAGAGCCGTGAGGCGATTCCGGCATTGATGAATGCGCTCGACGACGGGGAGCCGTTGGTGCGCGGGCACGCCGCTTGGGCGCTCGGTCAAATCGGCTTCCCCGAGACCCTTGAAGGTTTACGGCGTCGACTACAAGTCGAAGACGACGCCGAAGTTCGGAGCGAAATTACCGACGCGATTCGAATAGTGACGGAGACAGAGGTGAGCGCGGCACGGGACTAGCTAGCGGGACGCGGCATTGATGGCATCCGTCAGAATTTTCGGTATCCGAGCGACTCGGCCGGAACGGTCGATGCAAGCATGCTTGGTCGATCCGGTTGCTAAAATCGCAAGATCCGCTTCGCGCGATACTTGATAATCAAACGAGAGTGACGCCCGACTCAGTTCCACAAGTGTGGTTTCGATACGCACGACGTCGTCGTAACGGGCGGATTGGGCATACCGGCAGTTCACTTCCGCCACCGGAAAGTGAAATCCTTGCTGTTCGATCGTTGAATAAGGCAACCCGATCTGGCGCAGCCATTCCGAGCGGCCCCTTTCAAACCAACGCAAATAATTGGCGTAGTAGACAATGCCCATCTGATCGGTGTCGCCATAGATGACACGGTAAGAAGTGATGTTGGTCAATTTGAGCGCAGCGCCTTTCATCGATAGATATTTCTAAGGGGTTTTCGTCTCATTCTCAATGCGAGGAGTGCTACCGTTGCCTTGACAATGCAAATTGAAGTGTGTTTTAAGCTGAGGAAATTCAATTATTGATGCAAGCCGAGATCGATCTCGATCGACGCGAGCAAGAGTCGAGGAGGAAGCGAAATGAAGAGTTTAGTCAAATACGTGTCTTGGCCGACCGCTATTTCATTGGCGGCGGTCTTGGCATTTGCGTGCAGCTCGGTGGAAGAGAAGCCGGCGGCTCCAGCGGCGAAGCCTGCGCCTGCTCCGGCACCGGCTCCCGCGCCGGCAAAAACGGAGTCGACAAAAGCGACTAAGACCAAAGCCGTCGAGGTAGAGGGCGTGATCAGCGCCGTCGGACAACGGACGATCACGTTCCAAATGGAGCGCAAAGGCAAGGTTCGCGAAGAAGTCGTCGGCGTCGACGACAAGACAAAAATCGAGAAGGGTGGGGCAAACGTCAAGCTCGGAGACTTGCAGGAAACCGACAAGGCTATGATCAATTATGAGCCCGAGGCGTACACCCCGGCGATCGGAATTAAAGTCGTCGGCAAAGGCGAGATCCAAAAGGTTGGAGGTGACGACTAAGATCGGTAGCGGTCCGCACGGTCACCGCCGACTACGTCCAAATCAAAAGACTGATCGTCTCGTAGAATTTTAAAGGAGATCCGCTCCCCTGGACGCTTCTTCCACATTTCCTGGTAAAGCTCCTGGCGCGAACGGATCTCTCTTTTTTCAACGGTCAAGATAATGTCACCTTGCTTGAGTCCGAATTTCGCCGCCGGTCCGTTCGGTACGACGCCGCCGATAACCACGTGCCCTGCCATTCCCTCCGGATAAAATCCCAGCCACGGCCGCCGCGGGCGACTGCGTACTTGGCCGTGCTGTTTCAATTCCTGTGCGTAGGTTCGATAATAATCGATCGGAATGGCGAGCGAGAACTTGGCTACTTCGTTCAAGTTCAACGACACAACGCCGATTAGTTCACCGTGAAAGTTGGCGAGCGTGCCGCCGCCGAATCCAGGGTTAAACGCCGTGACGCGGATGGTTTTATCGATCATGTACTCCCACTGGCCGTCATAGGGTTCCATGGAAGACACATAACCGCCGCTGACGCGGCGCCCTACTTGGCCGCTGCTGGCTATCATGAGAACCGGTTGGCCGAGCGCGACCGAATCGGCTGGAGCAAGTTTTAGGTGGGGCAAGTCCCGCGCTGAGATTTTTACCAGGGATAGTCCGGTTTCTTGGTCCTGGCCGGCCACTTGTGCTGGGTATTGCTCGCCGTCCGGCAAGGTTGCGGTGATTGAGGAGGCGCCGACGGTAACGTAATGGACGGTTAATATATAACCGTCAGGATCAACAATCGTGCCGGAACCGACGCGCTCAGAACCGAGATTCGCGGCTGACGGATGGCTCTCAGGTATGGTGACGTGAAGATCCACCGTCGCGGGTAGTATCGAGTGAATCAAACCGATGTGACCGTTCAAAGTGGTGCTCCTTGAAGACGGGCAAAGTTCAATTCTACTGAGCTCATCCGTGTGTCGGTGGAATAAAGTCTTCCTTGCCAAGTGTCGCGGCTCTCGAGGGCCTGGAAGATGGCGTTGTGAACGCCGAGCTTATCAATTGACCAATCCGGCGCAACCGTAATCGCTCGATAGGTTTCACCCGTGAGTCGATGCACGACGATATCGGGATTCAAACGCTCGAGAAAGTCGACGACCAACGTGATGTACTCGTCCCGGCTAAAAAGCGGTACTTGCCCTGAATAGTAAAGCTTTTCCAGGAACGTGTTCTTGATGACGTGAAGATTGTGCAGTTTCACCCCATCGATGGCCAGTCGATTGAATAATGCCGGCGTTTGCAAAATGTCGCGACGGCTTTCACCGGGAAAGCCAAGAATGAGATGGGTGCAAACCTGTAAATCCCGGTCTTTGGCACGCTCGACGGCATCGATGTATTCGCGCAGGCCATGGCCGCGATTCACCCACGCAAGCGTCCGATCGTGCATGGACTCAAGACCCAGTTCGAGCCAAAGATACGTGTGCCTGGACAGGTCGCTGAGCAAATCAAGGATATCGTCGGGCAAACAATCCGGCCGCGTTGCGATGGCGAGTCCGACGACGCCGGGAAATTCGAGGGCTTCGCGATATAGTCTTTCCAGTTTCAGCGCCGACTCGTAAGTATTCGTGTAGCTCTGGAAGTAGGCAATGAATTTTTCTGCTTTGTGGCGTTTCTGGACCGCGATAGCGCCCTGTTCGAGTTGCGCTGTGACCGAGGTCCGGGGACGATAGTCCTGCGGTGTGTGGCTCGCGTTGTTGCAATAAATACATCCGCCGACGGCTACCGTGCCGTCGCGGTTGGGGCAGGTGAAATCTAAGCGCAGACCGATCTTGTAGACACGCGCGTGGAAAGCGTCGCGTAGTACGCGGTTAATTGAATTGAACCGTTTGCCGCGCCAATGATTTTGCAGGGAAGCCGAGAAATTCATGAGCTGAACACAAAGAGGGTTAACAAAAAGCCTACAATTACTCAAGGCATAAGCCGCTCTGTCTTGGAACATATTATGGCTCTCAAAAAAATCTTCGCAGACAGTCCCCGTGCTTCGGAAGTAACGAATAAATCGAAAAAATTCGCCATTTGGGGGCGATCTCCGGCTTGACATAGGGCGGAAATGTCTATATTCATTGAAAACTTGAACGGCCTACGCTGTCGCCGATGAAAATCTCCGTCGACGAGGTTCCTCAATCCCCGAAAGAGATACGGTTCTCCGAAAGCATTGAGGAGCTCAAAGAGACTTACCGCCAGAGCAATAACCGGGATTTTGGATTTCCACCCCGTTTAGACGTCGATTTACTTTATTACCGCTCTGGGCCAGAGATTTTTTTTAGCGGCAGGTTTTTTGGGTGGTTTATGGGTTGTTGTGGGCGCTGCTTGGAAGCGTACAACTTTACATTAGACAAAGAATTCGAATTTGTATTGACTCCCCGTTCGTCTCAATCTGATCGCCGGGCCGAGGAGTTACGCCGCGAGGATCTAGGGTTGAGTTATTACTCGACCGATGAGATCGATTTGGCGCCGCTGATTGCAGAACAGGTAATGTTGGCGTTGCCGACAAGGCCGCTCTGCTCGGACGATTGCCGCGGGCTGTGCGCCAGCTGCGGGGTAAACTGGAACCGAGAAACCTGTAGCTGTTCCAAGGCGACAGGCGATCCTCGGATGGCAATTTTCCGAACTCTCAAAGTCGGCCGTTAATTCACTTCTTTTCCTTAAAAATCCGTTGTGCTAAGAAGCGGAGAAAGACAGGACTAATCCATGCCCGTACCAAAGAGAAGGACTTCAAAAAGAGTAAAAAACCAGCGCCGTGCTCACGATGGATTGACTAAGCCGCAATGGAGCACTTGCGCAAACTGCGGCGAAACCGTTTTACCGCATCGCGCCTGCGTTCATTGCGGCTTTTATCGTGGCCGTGCGGTGATCCAAGTCCAAGAGAGTTAGTCAGCTTCAAATATATGCCAAAGATCGCCGTCGACGCGATGGGTGGAGACTATGCCCCCGCAGCAGTGGTTGAGGGCGCTTTGCTTGCAGCTCAAGACCTCGGTGTTGAAATCGTCCTAGTCGGCCACGCCGACGCCATCGAGCAAGAACTCTCGAAGCATCGAAACGCGCCAAGTTTAAAAATTGTCGCGGCTTCCCAAGTCGTGCCAATGCACGAATCGCCGAGTATCGCGCTGCGCAAAAAGGATTCATCCATCAAAGTGGGTTTTGAGATGATGAAGCGTGGTGAGGTGGAGGCCGTGGTCAGCGCGGGCAACTCGGGTGCGATGATGGCCGTTGGCATGTTCGTCATGGGCACCCTTTCGCAGGTAGATCGGCCAGCAATCCTCGTGGTGATACCCAGCGCGGGTAAAGGAACAGTCGTCGTCGATGCCGGCGCCAATGTCGACTGTAAACCGCGTCACTTAGTTCAGTTCGGATTCATGGGATCGATTTACGCCGAGCAGGTCTTAGGCGTTACCAGGCCGCGTGTCGCTGTCTTGAGCAACGGCGAGGAGGAAGGCAAGGGCAACGATTTGACCAGGGCGGCGAGCGAACAACTTGCGCAGACATCACTCAATTTCATTGGCTACGTCGAAGGCCGGGATATTTTTAACGGAAAAGTCGACGTCGTTGTCTGCGACGGATTCACTGGCAACATTGCACTCAAAACCATGGAAGGGTTGGCGAGCTTCGCTGGTGAAGTCTTAAAAGATGCGTTTCAAAAAAATCTCTCCAGCCGTTTGGGGTATGTGTTTAGCCGTAATGCGCTCGCTCAAGCGTACCGGCGCTTGGATTATGCCGAATACGGCGGCGCTCCTCTCATCGGGTTGGACGGGGTGGCGATTATCGCTCACGGCGGTTCCAATCCTTGGGCAATCAAAAACGCCATACGCGCGGCCCGCGACGCCATCGATCACGATATGAATCGCCACATTGCCGACGATCTGGACGCGGCGGATGGCTTGGCCGGAGACAAAGAAGGGTTGCCGCGAAAGCTATGGCACCGCTTCAAATCCAAAATCGAATCATTAGGTGAGAAAACCGAAGCGGAGGGTCCACGAAGGGAGCGCAGGGGAAGTGGAGAATAGCAAGCTTGCATTTGTTTTCCCTGGGCAAGGATCTCAATACGTTGGTATGGGCAAGGATTTCTACACCCAGTTTGCGGTAGCGAAAGGAATTTTCGCGGAGGCTGACAATGCCCTCGGTTACTCGTTGAGCGAACTCTGTTTCTACGGGCCTGAAACGGAGCTCAAACTTACCGAAAACACCCAACCCGCCATTCTGGCGGTGTCGATCGCCGCGTTGCGAGTACTCGAAACAGAAACGCCGTTACGCCCCGCGTTCGTCGCGGGTCATAGCCTTGGCGAATACAGCGCCTTGGTTGCCGTTGGAGCGCTGCGGTTTGACGACGCGCTAAAGATCGTGCGTGAGCGCGGGCGCCTAATGCAGCATGCCGTGCCTTCCGGTGAAGGAGCGATGGCAGTGCTCATGGGTTTAGAGATGGATGAGGTACGCTTCCTATGCGCCGAGGCAAGCCATGGGGAGGTGGTTTCTCCGGCCAATTTCAACGGCGCCGGACAAGTTGTGATCGCCGGCACAAAGAGTGCCGTCAGCCGTGCGATGGCACTGGCGAAGGAGCGCGGGGCAAAACGGGTTTTGGACTTGCCGGTGAGCGCGCCTTTTCATTGTCAACTGATGAAGCCGGCGGCGGAGGGACTCGGTAAAATATTGGGTGACATTGAAATCCATCCATTTACGGTCGGAGTGATTGCTAATGTCGACGCCGACATTAATCTCAACGCCCACCGCGTTAAATCACTCCTCACCGAACAGGCCGTACGACCGGTTCGTTGGGAAGAATCAGTCAAGAAACTAGCCGAGTTGGGCTGCACCCGTGCTCTGGAGATCGGCCCCGGTAAAATCCTGAAGGGACTGATCAAGCGCATCGCGCCGACAATCGAAGCCGGTAACTTCGAAGTTCCAGAGGATTTATCACGACTAGCGGCATAGGCCTCCTACTAGATGGGTCTCAACGGTCAAATTGCCTTGGTCACCGGTGCCAGCCGGGGAATCGGTCGTGCGATTGCCATCGCGCTTAGCCATGCCGGCGCCTACGTGATCCTGAATTACCGCGGTAACCACGCGGCTGCCGAGCAATCGCTGAGCGTCCTCGCCGCGCCAGGTGGCCAAGGGGAACTGTGCCCCTTCGATGTCGGCGACGAAAGCCAGGTCGAACAGGCGGTAGAAAAAATCGTTGACCGGCACAAGAAAATTGATATTCTCGTCAACAATGCCGGCATAGCCGTTGATAATCTCTTGATGCGCACCAAATCGGCGGATTGGGACCAGGTCATCGGGACTAATCTTAAGGGCACGATCCTTTGTACCAAAAGTGTATCTCACTATATGATCCGCCAGCGTTACGGCAGGATCATCAATCTCTCCTCTGTGGTGGGACAGATGGGCAATGCGGGGCAGTCGCTCTATGCCGCGTCGAAAGCGGGAATCGTCGGTTTTAGCAAAGCGATCGCGCGAGAAGTGGCGTCAAGAGGAGTAACGGTGAACGCTGTTGCTCCCGGAATCATAGAAACCGATATGACCGGCAAGCTGCCGGATAAACTACGGCAAGAGTTTCTCAGTGCGATTCCGCTCGGCCGATTTGGCACTTGCGATGAGGTTGCCGAAATGGTTGTATTTCTCGCGGGACCGGGGGCTGGCTATATTACCGGGCAAGTGTTTAGTGTAAATGGCGGACTGTACATGTAATGACAATGTAGCAGGAGGTAAGCGAAGATGGCGGCGTCTGTTCAGGGCAGAGTGAAAGAAATCGTGTGCGAGCAACTGGGGGTGAGCGCGGAAGAGGTGACCCCGGAAGCCTCCTTTATCGAAGATTTGGGAGCCGACTCATTAGACATCGTTGAGTTGGTGATGGCGCTTGAAGAAGAGTATGAGATGGAAATTTCCGATGAGGACGCGGAAAAGATCAAGACTGTCCAAGATGTCATCACGTACATCGAAGCCCATCGTTAGAAACCCCAAGTGGCCCGCATAGCATTACGGCGGGTTGATCGCTCAGTCAGTTACCCCGAAGAGGCAACGGAGATTGCAGGGGAGTGGGATTCAATGTCCCCGCTTCTGCGATTTTCTTTATTTCAAAGAAATTTCCAAAAGAGACCCAACACCCAACGGAAAATTTGGTTGAGGGAACCATGCTGCCTTCGATTGCAATCACGGCGGCCGGCAGCTCGAAAATAAATCTGGGGAAAAAATAGAAACGAAGGACTAAACGGTTAAAGGAAAGTTTATGTCATTTCTTGAGGAAGCGGACGGGGAGGTTTTTGCCGCGATTCAGAAAGAAACCGAGAGATTGGAAGGCAATCTGGAACTGATCGCGTCGGAAAACGTCGTCAGTGAAGCGGTCTTGGAAGCTCAAGGTTGCGTGATGACTAACAAGTACGCCGAAGGTTATCCCGGCAAACGTTATTATGGCGGCTGTGAGTTCGTTGACGAAGTCGAGTCCTTGGCGATTGCGCGGGCAAAGCAACTATTCAGCGCCGATCATGCTAACGTCCAACCGCATTCGGGTTCCCAGGCCAACATGACGGTCTATCTGTCGGTGCTTAAGCCGGGTGATACTTATCTCGGTATGAACCTTGCCCACGGCGGTCATTTGTCCATGGGCAGCCCGGTCAACTTCTCCGGCTTCATCTACAAAGTGATCCCTTACGGGGTCTCAGAAAAGACCGAAACCATCGACTACGATGAAGTCGAACGTTTGGCGAAAGAGCACCGTCCCAAGTTGATTGTCGCTGGCGCGAGCGCCTATCCGCGCATTATCGATTACCCCAGATTTCGCCAGATTGCAGACGATGTCGGCGCCCTACTGATGGTTGACATGGCACATATTGCCGGCTTAGTGGCCGCAGGACTTCATCCAAGCCCGGTTCCCTATGCGGACTTCGTGACCACCACAACGCATAAGACGCTACGCGGTCCGCGCGGCGGTCTGGTGCTCTGCAAGGCCGAGCATGCTAAAACAGTCGACAGCCGAGTCTTTCCCGGCATGCAAGGCGGGCCGCTAATGCATGTGATCGCCGCCAAAGCGGTGGCATTGAAGGAGGCATTGACTCCGGAGTTTAAAATCTATCAGCAGCAGATTGTTAAAAACGCTCAAGCGCTGGCAAAAACATTAATCAGTAAAAGCTTTCGCTTGACGACCGAAGGCACCGATAACCATTTAATGCTCGTCGACCTGCGCCAATCCGAATTGACCGGTAAGGTCGCGCAAGAAACGCTGGATAAAGCGCATATCACGGTCAATAGGAATGCCATTCCGTTCGATACTCGATCCCCTTTCGTGACCAGTGGCGTCCGTATCGGCACGCCAGCGGTAACAACCCGGGGCATGAAGGAAGACCAAATGAAAATCATCGCAGACTTTATCGCCCGTGCGCTTGGCTGCGTGAATGACGACACTGCGCTTCGAGGGATCGCCGTAGAGGTCGGCGAGCTGTGTAAAAAATTTCCGGTGTATCCGCACCGGCTGGGAAAGACTTAAGGGGGAGAGGATGGAAAATGGAGTACAAGAGGATGGCGAATGACGGTCTTCGCTTGACGCCATGAAATGTCCGTTCTGCCACGAGGCTGAGAATCGAGTCATCGACTCGCGACTGAGCAAGGACAGCAACATGATCAGGCGCCGGCGGGAATGCGAACGATGCAATCGGCGCTTTACCACTTACGAGCGGGTTGAGGAGATGATGCCGCTGGTCGTTAAAAAGGACGGGCGACGCGAAAGCTATGATCGGCTGAAGATCATCAACGGTTTGAAACGGGCGTGCGAAAAGCGTCCGGTAAGCATCGACACAATTGAGATGATCGCCGATCGCATTGAGCGCATCATTCAAGAACGCGGCGAAAAAGAAATCGCGAGTTCGGTCATTGGCGAAGCGCTGATGCGCGAGCTGCATGACACCGATCCGGTTGCCTACGTGCGCTTCGCATCCGTCTATCGCTCGTTCAAAGACATCAGCGAGTTCATGGTTGAGCTAGAAGAGCTGCTCAAAGAGCGCAAGGGCATCCCTTTGGCCAAGGCGGCCGGGCCGCGACAGAGAAGGGAATAGAATCATTGTCGGTTACTCGGTGGAGCGCCAGGGACAAATCGTATCTCCGCATGGCGCGCCGGCTGGCGCGAAAAGCCGAAGGCAGAACCAGTCCCAATCCGATCGTCGGTGCGGTGATCGTCCGCGACGGCAAAATCGTCGGCAGCGGTTACCACCAGTTTGCCGGCGGCGATCACGCGGAAATCGCCGCGCTCAAACGCGCCGGCCCAAAGGCACGAGGCGCGACTCTTTACATTACCTTAGAGCCCTGCAGTCATCAGGGTCGCACCCCGCCGTGTACCCGCGCTCTGATCGGAGCCGGAATCAAAGAAGTGGTCGCCGCCACCCGCGATCCCAATCCTTTGGTTGCGGGGCGAGGTTTCCGGCAGCTCAGGCGTGCGGGAATGATCGTGCGCGTGGGATTGCTCGAAGCCGAATGCCGTGCGCTGATTGAGCCCTTCTCCAAATATATTACCCGGCGATTACCGTTCGTGACTTTGAAGCTCGCCGCGACATTGGATGGGAAGATTGCTGCGGTCAGCGGCGACGCACGTTGGATTAGCAACGCCGAGTCGCGCCGCTCGGTTCATCGACTGCGCAACCAAGTGGACGCCGTGCTTGTCGGGGTAGAAACGGTGCGCGCCGACGACCCGCGACTAACCTGCCGGATTCCACGCGGGCGGAACCCGTGGCGGGTTATTTTGGACAGCCGCCTGCGGATTCCCATCTCAGCGCAGGTGCTACGCCAGCGCGATCCGCAAAAAACCATCATTGCGACGAGCGCCGCCGCATCGGCAACCAAGGCGCGCGCAATCGAAGCGCTTGGCGCGAAAGTGTGGCGATTGCCCCTGCGCCAGGATAAGGTGTCCTGGCTGCCGCTGCTAAAAAAACTTGCGAGCTTTGGTATCGTGAGCGTCATGATCGAGGGAGGCGCCACTATCGCTTCATCAGCGCTCAAAGAAAAGATCGTCGATAAAGTCATCTTCTACTACGCCCCGAAAATTCTCGGCGGGGACGGACGAGTAATGCTCGATGGCCTGGGCATTCGACGAGTCAGACAATCGCTCCCTATTAAGCACTTACAGGTTAGGAAATCTGCCGGTGATCTCATTGTTTCCGGATACCTTTAGTGTGTGAAGCTTCGAAAAATTGAGAATTGAGCGCAACGCATGTTTACGGGACTGATCGAAGACGTCGGCAAGATTGACGCGCTGCGCTTCCATAACGGGTCGGCAGTGTTGACTGTGAAAACCAATTTACCGCTGCGCTCGCTGGCGCTCGGAGCCAGCGTGGCCGTGAATGGGGTGTGTTTGACCGTGGTTAAGAAAGACAAAAGGGCCTTTACTGTCGACGTGTCGCCAGAAACGCTCAATCGCACCAGCTTGGAAACTTTGGCTGTCGGCAGTTTAGTCAATCTCGAGCAGCCGATGCGGTTGCAAGATCGTCTTGGCGGACATTTGGTCACGGGTCACGTCGACGGGGTCGGGACCGTCATGGCCATCAGAAAGCAGGGCGAGTTTACGATTTTCACTTTCCGGGCTCCGGCTCGTCTCGCATCCTTTCTCGTATCGAAAGGATCGGTCGCCGTCGATGGCATCAGTCTAACGGTTAATGATTGTAGAAGAGACGGTTTTTCAACAGCAATCATCCCATTTACCTTACGGCACACTAATTTGCGCGCTCGCAGGGTTGGTGATAAAGTCAACCTTGAGACGGATCTGATCGGCAAATACGTCCATAGTTTCTTGGAAAAATTCCGATAGATAGCCCGAAGGTTTTGCGTTCGGATGTTTGATTTCTCCAACCATGCCTATCTCAAACATCGAAGAAGGTCTTGACGAGATTCGCAAGGGTCGGATGGTGATCCTCGTTGACGAGGACGCTCCGGATAGCGATGGCTTTTTCTGTCTCGCGGCCGAAAAGGTCACGGCTCAGAGCATCAATTTTATGCTGCAGCACGGTCGGGGCATTATTTATGTTACGCTGATCGATGAGCGAATCCGCGAACTCGGCATCCCAATGCTCGCCGAGGAGAACAGTCCTTTGGCAGGTCTTCTTTGCGGCGCCTCATTTTCTGTGAAATTGGAAGGCGTGCATGGCGTATCGGCGCAAGGACGAGCCCACACGATTCAGGCTGCCATCGCGGCTCAAACCAAGCACGAAGACCTAGTCATTCCCGGCCACGTGCAACCTCTACAGGCGCGCAGCGGAGGAGTCTTGGCGCGATCGGGGCGGACCGACGCATCGGTGGATCTGGCGCGCCTAGCGGGCTGCAATCCTGCCGGTGTTATTTGCCAAATCTTGCAAGATGATGGTTCGGTGGCGTTACTACCATCGCTTGAGCGTCTCGCTGAGGAGCAAGGGCTGAAAGTGCTGACCGTTGCGGGCCTGATCGCATACCGGTTGCGCAACGAGAGCTTGGTTAAGCAGGTAGCCGAGGAAGAGTTCCCAACCCTTCACGGCGGCAAATACAAAGCCATTGTCTACCGCAATGCAGTCGATGGCTCCGAGCATATGGCATTGGTGAAGGGTGACATCAGCACACCCGGCAGCGTCTTGGTGCGTTTGCATTCGGAATGCCTAACCGGCGATGTTTTCGGTTCGGAGCGTTGCGATTGTGGCGATCAGATCCGCCAGTCGCTGCGGTTGATCGATCAACAAGGCAGAGGCGTGCTTATCTATATGCATCAGGAAGGGCGTGGCATCGGCCTCACCAACAAGATCAAAGCCTATGCGCTGCAAGACCAGGGTCGAGATACGGTCGAGGCGAATATCGAGTTGGGATTCAAGGATGATCTGCGCGACTACGGCATCGGAGCGCAAATCCTGCGCGATCTCGGCGTGCAAAAAATATCGCTGCTGACGAACAATCCACGAAAGATTTCCGGTTTGGAAGTCTACGGGGTCAACGTCGTCGAGCGCGTGCCGCTCGAGGTGCCGCCGCGGGAAACCAATATTCACTATTTGCGCACAAAGCGGACCAAGCTGGGCCATTTGTTGTCGAACTTGGAAGCCAAGCCGGCGAAGCGCTAGAGTCGTCCCATTCGTGCAATTTTCCCATGGCAAGATCCATCGAAGGTAGAAATAATGCACAAGGGCTCAAGATCGGCGTCGTGGTGAGCCGCTACAACCAATTCATCACGGAGAAGCTTCTCGATGGCGCTTTGGACGGGTTTAAGAGTCATGGTGGAGAAGATGAAAACGTCACGATTATCCACGTGCCCGGCGCGTTTGAAATTCCGCTGATCGTGGAGAAAATGGCGGCCAGCGGCAAGTACGATGCCTTGGTTTGTTTGGGAGCCGTCATCAGGGGCGATACGCCCCATTTCGATTATGTCTGTGATGCGGTTACGCGTGGAATCGGCGATGCGGTGCGAACTTATAAGATACCGATCGGTTTCGGAGTGTTAACGACCAACAACGTTCAGCAGGCTATGGAACGAGCGGGATCGAAGGATGCCAATAAAGGCTACGAGGCCCTGCTGACGGCGGTCGAGATGGTTAACGTGATCCGGCAATTGAATTAGCCCCTGTGTTATTCACCCCAAGAATTTCAGAGCAACCGTTGCCAGAGAATCAACAAGCCTTTCCTTCCGGCAGCTCGGTCAAAGGAACGCGACGCAAGGGGCGTGAGCTTGCGCTCCAGGCCTTGTATCAGATCGAGATCACCGGAGATGCCTCGGCCGCCGCAGTCGATCTGTTTCTAGAGCATTTCGAAGGCAATGCAAGAGCCAAGGAGTTCGCGCGCCGGTTGGTCTCGGGCGTGGTGAGCCAGCGGCCGGCCATCGACCAGCGGGTCGCACAATGCACGGACAATTGGAAGCTCGCGCGGTTGGCGAAGGTTGACCTTGTGATCCTGCGCATGGCGACGTATGAGCTGGTCTTTTGTCCGGACATTCCCTCAAGTGTAAGTTTGGACGAGGCCATCGAAATCGGCAAGCGATTCAGCAGCGCAGAATCGGCGGCCTTTCTTAATGGAGTGCTGGATCAAGTGGCACAATCGAGCGCCGTAAAATCCGAGTAGCAAAACGCATGGAAGAACGATATCAACCCCACGCCATTGAGGAGAAATGGCAGCGCATCTGGGCTCAAAACCAAGCCTTCCGCGCGAATGAAGACGCCGCGAAGCCCAAGTATTACGTGCTCGAAATGTTTCCCTATCCATCCGGACGCATCCACATGGGCCATGTGCGGAACTATTCCATCGGTGACGTGGTGGCGCGTTACAAGCGCATGCGCGGCTTCAACGTGCTTCATCCCATGGGCTGGGACGCCTTCGGTTTGCCCGCGGAAAACGCCGCCATTGAAAGAGGGGTTCACCCCGAGATATGGACGCAAGAAAATATTCTTTACATGAAAAATCAGCTCCAGCGCATGGGGCTTTCGTATGATTGGGAGCGCGAAATCGCCACCTGCGAGCCCGAATATTACCGCTGGAATCAATGGATTTTTCTCCAGTTCTTCAAAAAAGGTTTGGCCTATAAGAGGAGCTCCTTCGTCAACTGGTGCCCTTCATGCGAAACGGTGTTGGCCAATGAACAGGTGATCGACGGCGCCTGCTGGCGCTGCGATTCCGCGGTCATCCAAAAAGAACTGGAGCAATGGTTCTTTCGTATCACAGATTACGCCGAACAGTTGCTCGGCGATTTAGAGAAACTCAGCGGCTGGCCTGACAAAGTGCTGACCATGCAGCGTAACTGGATCGGCAAATCCATCGGCGCCGAAATCGATTTTCCGCTGGTGGGCAGTGCAAACGCGCTGAGAATTTTTACGACGCGGCCGGATACGATTTTTGGCGCAACGTTCGTTTCCCTCGCGGTTGAGCATCCGCTGGCCCTCAAGCTTGCTCAAGGAACGCCGCAAGAGAAAGCGGTCGAGGCCTTCATCGAGCGCTTTAAAAACGTGAGCCAGGCGAAGCGCGGGGCGGAGGAAGGCGAGAAAGAGGGCGTTTTTACCGGAGCCTACTGCCGAAATCTTTTCACTGGCGAAAACATACCGATTTATTTGGCCAACTTCGTGCTCATGGAGTATGGCACCGGCGCCGTCATGGCCGTGCCCGCTCATGATCAGAGGGATTTTGAATTTGCCAAAAAATATGGTCTGCCGATTCGTGTCGTCATTCAACCGAATGACCGTAAGCTCACCGCCGAAACGATGGCCGAGGCGTACGTCGACGATGGCGTCATGGTGGACAGCGGAGCTTTCAGCGGGACACCCAATGGCGCCGGCAAAGACAAGATTGCCAGTCACGCGGAAGAAAAAGGTCGGGGTAAAAAAGCCATTCGCTATCGGCTGCGCGACTGGGGCGTGTCGCGGCAGCGCTATTGGGGCACGCCGATTCCGATCATTTATTGCGACAAGTGTGGTACCGTACCGGTGCCCGAGGAACAACTGCCGGTCGTGCTTCCGAAGGATGTGCCATTCACCGGCAAAGGCGGTTCGCCGTTGCAAGAGAGCAAGCTCTTCTTCGAGGTTGCCTGTCCCAAGTGCCGCGGTCATGCACGCCGCGAGACCGACACCATGGACACCTTCGTCGATTCATCGTGGTACTTTCTCCGCTATGTTTCGGCGAGATTTGACAAAGCGCCCTTCGATCCCGAGAAGGGCCGCTATTGGATGGCTGTCGATCAATATATCGGCGGCGTCGAGCATGCCGTGCTGCACCTGCTCTATGCACGCTTCTTCACCAAAGCGTTGCGCGACCTAGGGCTGGCAAAAGTAGACGAGCCTTTCACCAATTTGCTCACCCAGGGGATGGTATCAAAGGAAACCTATCGCTGTAGCGAGCACGGTTGGCTTTTTCCGACCGAGCTTCTCGGGTCGGAAAAAGACGGTTGGCATTGTCCTCAATGCCGTCGACCGGTGATCAAAGGCCGCGTCGAAAAGATGTCCAAGTCGAAAAAGAATATCGTCGATCCCGAGGACTTGGTCAATCTATACGGCGCCGATACCGCGCGTTTGTTTACGCTCTTCGCCGCCCCGCCCGAGAAAGATCTCGAATGGAGCGATCAGGGCGTTGAGGGCGCTTATCGCTTTCTTACACGGCTGTGGCGGATCGTATTTCAAAATCGTGAACTGTGGGCCAATGCCGCAGCGAATGGCGAAGCGTTAGAGCTACCGGCGGAGTTGCGCGACTTGAGGCGCATGATCCATCGGACCGTCAAAAAGGTTTCCGACGATATCGAGAACCGGTTTCATTTCAACACGGCGGTCGCGGCGATCATGGAGCTTTTAAACGCCCTGAGCGCGGCGCTGCAGGGCGGCGCCCGATCAAGTGTGGGAGCGACCGTGATCAAGCAGGGTTTGGAAACCATGATTGTCCTACTCACACCCTTCGTTCCCCACGTGGCGAGCGAGCTGTGGGAACAGACAGGCCACCACGATCGCCTCGATGAGGTTCCCTGGCCGCGCTATTCCGAAGAGGCGATCGAGGAAGAGAAACTACTGATCGTCGTTCAAGTCAACGGTAAAGTGCGGGGTAAAATCACAGTTCCAGCCGATGCGACTCAAGAGCATATCGAAACCGTCGCGTTGGCTGATCCCAGAGTCCAGGGCTTTCTCGACGGCAAAAAGGTGCAGCGGGTGGTTTACGTGCCACGCCGTTTAGTCAACATCGTTGTGGAGGGCTAAAATCGTGCGACATTTTCATTCATTTCGAAAGTTTTTTCTCGCGTTTATCCTCAGCGGTGCGACGTTTTCAGTATTTGGCGGTTGCGGCTACCAATTCGTTGGCGAGAGTTCGCTCATTCCCAAGGATGCGCGGACAATATATGTAGAACCCTTCGTTAATCGCAGTCGAGACGTCGGCATGGAAAAAGAATTGACCACGGCCTTGCGAGGGGAATTCTACCGCCGGGGCCAGCTGACGGTGGTGGAAGGTTCCGAGCAGGCGGATCTTATCCTCACTGGAGTTATCCGCTCGATCGAGCGCAATGTCGCATCGGTGAACCGAAGAGACGAGGTGTTGCAATATGAATCGGTGCTCGTTTTGGATGTTACTTTGCGTCGCCGAGAGCCCAATGAAATTCTGTGGCGTGGACAGGGTTTGCGCCTCACCGAAGTGTTCGGCGGATCGAGAGCCGCGGTGGTCACGACTTCGTCGGAATTTCGAACCGGGACATTGAATGCATCAGATGTTCGACGGATGACCGATATCCAACTGACGGAGGGTGAGCAAAAAGGGACTCGTGATCAATTAATGGAACGCGTCGCCAAAGAACTCCACCAGCGCGTGATGGAGATGTTTTAACGCGACCTGTTGCCACGGCGAGTTGGGCTCACCGGCGGCGAACGGTTATCCGATGCTCAATTCCTTGCAGCCGAGCGTGAAAGGCGAGATAGCCAGCGTGACGCGGTATTATCCTTGATAATTCCCTTGCTCACGGCCTTCCCGAGTGCCTTGTTGACAGCCTGAATTTGCAGCGTCGTATTATCTCCACTCTTAGACTCGATCGCTTGGCGCGCCTTTTTTATCAAAGATCTAATTCTGGATTTGATCTCACTGTTGCGCTCTCGCGCTGTCAGGCTTTGGCGATGTCTCTTTATGGCCGAAGTGTGGACTGTCACGAAGAAGGCCTCCAAGAATAAGTTCGTTATTTCTAACATCAGCTTTGAAGGGAGTCAACGTTGTCGGCAACGCGTTCGTACACGGCGCCTGCGTGCGGCGAAGAAGAGAGTTCGAATAAACTCGTTTATGGATTGGAACTCTGATAGGGAGAAACAATATGCCGTGCAGCCCGCATCGCCCAGTAGGGCCGCAAAGCGAATATTTAAAATCGCGCCCTTTTGCGCGATCAGCGAGAGCTCCGACAATTCTCCTTTTGAGTACTTGACAGCTTTGCCACATTTTTCAAAACCAACTGCAACTTACGGAAATTGCGATTGATTTATAGCGGTGAAATTGGGCAATTCGCTGGGCAGCGCTACTTTTAGCCTCGCGGCCGGCACTCCGTCGCGGTTATCAACAAGTTATTAACATTTGTTGTGCGTTTTCTGTTTGGTTTGCGATCAAGGCCCCCACTGGGGTGGGGAGACTTGCTGATTCGTGGTGCTATTCGCGAGTCGTCGCTTGCGTCACAACAGGCTCAGAAAAGTTGTCAGGCATTGTTTTGTACCGACACTTCGTCAAAAAATTTCGATGAAAATGTTTTCGTTTGTTCGCAAAGATTGCTTGAAAATTATCCTGTCGCTCATTGCAAGGTCGATTGGATCGACGATTTTCCGGCGTCGGAACAAAAGCCGCCGAACTATCCACCGATATCGAGCAAAAGCGCTGCGCGCCGGGGATCAAATTTGCTGGCATTTGCGCTTGAAACTCCCTCCGACTTGTGCGATACAAAATTCTTAACAGAGAAAGTTTTGTAAAAGTGTGACGGGAAAGGAGGTGAATCAGGATGGGAAAGAAACTAGTTTTATTGTCGGCAATTACCCTCTTCGCATTTACTCTAACATTTGGATGCGGCAAGAAAGAAGAACCAGCTCCGCCGCCACCACCGCCTGCGCCAGCACCTGCAGCGCCAGCGGAACCGGCTCCTCCTGCGGGTGACCAGAAGCCAGGTGAGCCTATGAAGGACGTGGCTCCTGCACCAGAAAAGAAAGAGGAGGCAAAGACCAAGTAAGGATCACTCGACCTTGCTACGGGTTTTAGCGAACGAAAAAGGGGAAGGGATCAGGACCTTCCCCTTTTTTGCAATTTCGGTCTGTGGTAGTGGATTGTGGCGAGCGATTCGAATATGACCCTCACGGAGCATCTGGAGGAGCTCCGTTGGTGCATACTAAAATCAGTATTGGCTATCGTTCTCGCCTCGGGCCTTTGCTATTTTTTTTCCGATGCGATTTTTGCCTTTATAGTTGCGCCGCTCCGGCAAAACTTGCAGCCGGGTCAAAATCTGATCGGCACCAGTGTTACCGAAGCTTTTTTTGTCGAGATCAAAGTCGCACTTTTTGCGGGCGTGATTTTTTCTTGCCCGGTTATCTTTTACCAGATTTGGCGTTTCGTCGCGCCGGGGTTGTCTAGGGGTGAACGGAAATGGGTGATCCCTTTTGTCTTGTGCGCGACAGGTTTTTTTATCGGCGGGGCGTCGTTCTGCTATCGTTTCGTGCTGCCGGTGGCGTTTAAATATTTTATCGAACAGTATGAAACGATGGGCGTGAGCCCGGCGATAAGAATCGGCGACTATTTCACTTTTTTCTTTCGTATGGTGCTGGCATTCGGTGTGACATTCGAGCTACCGGTCTTTACGTTTTTTCTGGTGCGGGTCGGCGTCTGGGACTACCGTTTTATGCTGCGGTCGTTCCGCTATGCGATTGTCGCTATCTTTATTATCGCGGCGATATTGACGCCGACTCCGGACGTGATTAATCAGAGTCTCTTGGCGATTCCGATGCTGCTGCTTTACATTCTCAGTATCGGTGTGGCTTATCTTTGGCGTCGATCAGAATGACAAAAACAAACTGAATTCGGGATGAGGAGGGGTAATGATCTCGTTTGTGATTGCAATTAGCTGTTTGTCATTGGCCTTTGCGGTCTATTTGGCCCGCCATGTGATTCAGCACGATGTTGGCACGGAAAAGATGCAGGAAATTTCCAACGCCATCAAAGAGGGCGCCGAGGCCTTTTTGTCGCGACAAAACCGGACAATTATCAGTCTGTCGGCCGTTCTCGCAGTGCTGATCTTTTTTCTTTACGCATTCGTTCGGTCGCCCAGTCCCGCTGATCCTGCTCCGCCGCTCGAGATGGCTTTTTGGACGACGTTCTCTTTCGTTCTCGGCGCAGCTTGCTCGGTCATCGCCGGTTATATCGGCATGTGGGTTTCCATTCGCGCCAATATTCGCACCGCGTCGGCGGTTCGGTCGAGTCTCAATCAGGGCTTGCAAATCGCCATGCGCGGTGGGGCCGTCTCGGGACTGTTCGTTGTCGCCATGAGTCTTTTAGGAGTCGGCGGACTGTACGCCCTATTGGAGGCTTTAGGGCACGATCCGCAAAAGATTCCCTTCACCATTGTCGGTTACGGATTTGGCGCGTCCTTCGTCGCGCTTTTTGCGCAGCTCGGCGGCGGTATTTACACGAAGGCTGCCGACGTTGGCGCGGATCTCGTCGGCAAAGTCGAAGCGGGAATTCCCGAAGACGATCCGCGCAACCCGGCGGTGATCGCGGATCTCGTCGGCGACAATGTCGGCGATTGTGCGGGCCGTGGTGCGGATCTGTTTGAGTCGACTGCCGCCGAGAATATCGGGGCGATGATTCTCGGCGTCGGTCTGTACCCGTTCTTCGGTCTCAAGGGAATCCTGTTCCCGCTGGTTGCACGCGCGTTCGGACTGGTTGCCTCCATCGTCGGTGTCATGGTGGTCAAATGTAAGGAAAACGAAGACCCGATGGCAGCGCTGAACCGGGGCTACTACGTCACTAGTTTGCTGGCCATGGTCGGATTTTTCTTTTCCGCCAAATGGCTGCTCGCCGTGGATCCCGTAGCCCATCCTGAAGCGACCTCGGCGTGGTTCTACTTTTTCCTGTGTGGCGTCATCGGTATTCTAATGGCGCAAGCCTTCGTGTACATCACACAATACTACACCGAATCCAAATACCGTCCGGTCAAAGCGATTGCCGAAGCGTCACAGACCGGTCCGGCGACCAATATCATTGCGGGTGTTGCCGTGGGCCTCGAATGTACGGCGATTCCAGTCATCGTAATTTCGATTGCCATCATCGCTTCCTATTATCTTGGTGGCATGAGCGGCGTGCCGCATGCCGGCCTGTTCGGCACGGCGGTCGCAACCATGGGCATGTTGGGAACCGCGGCTTATATCTTGGCAATGGACACCTTTGGTCCGATTACGGACAATGCCGGTGGGATCATCGAGATGAGCGGGCAACCGGAAGAGGTCCGGCAAAAAACTGACCGGCTCGACGCGGTCGGCAACACCACCAAGGCACTCACCAAAGGTTACGCCATCGGGTCGGCGGCGCTGGCTGCATTTTTGCTTTTTTCCGCCTACCTCGACGAGGTGCATCACTATGGTGTCAAGCTTGAGGCCGTCAACATCGCCAAGCCGGAAGTTTTCGTCGGTGGGCTTTTAGGGGCGACTCTGGTCTTTCTGTTTTCCGCTCTGGCGATCCGCGCAGTGGGCAAGGCCGCTTACTATGTCATCAATGAAGTTAGACGGCAGTTCAAAGAGAATCCGGGCATTCTTCAGGGAACCGCCAAGCCTGACTACGCTCGTTGCGTCGATATCGTTACCGTCGGCGCGCTCAAGGAGATGATTCTGCCTGGCTTGATCGCCGTCGGGACACCGATTGCGGTGGGTCTGATCTTCCGTCTTTTGGGGGTCGGCGCGGAGGCCGTAGCGGCTCTGCTCATGGTTGGCACCATCGCCGGCGGTGCTTGGGATAACGCCAAGAAATTCATCGAGACCGGCGCTTACGGGGGGAAAGGCTCAGAAACCCACAAAGCCGCAGTCGTTGGCGACACGGTCGGTGATCCTTTCAAAGACACCGCCGGTCCAAGCCTTCACGTGTTGATCAAGCTCCTAAGCACGATTACCTTGGTCTTAGCACCGTTATTTGTGTAAGCCGTCGCGAGCGATGGAATCGATTCCGAAGGCCTCCCGGAGTCGGGAAGCCTTCGCATTTTCGAGAGCTGACATTATAATAGCAACCTGATTCAGCACATTTTATCCACGCCAAGTTGGTGAGAACAAAAGCCAAGCGCGAGAAAGCTCGTGGCGCATCGCCTACATCTGTGCCTTGAGCATAGAGTTCCCCACTAGAGATAGGAGTGAAGCCTGATGCGCTACGAAAAGAGCCACTTCGAATTACTGCTAATCAGCTTCATTGCGCTTTTTTTAGAGCTTGTGATTATTCGCTGGCTCTCCACGGAAATTCGGATCTTTGCGTATTTTAAAAATCTGCCACTCATGGCGGCATTTCTAGGGTTCGGCATCGGTTGCTATTTCTACCGTTCCGCCGACGTGTTGTTTTATAAATGGTTTCCTAGACTCGTAGGCATCCTAGTCGCAATTATTGCCCTGGCGCCCGTGCTCGATCTGACGCGTGTAATTTTTGTCGATCCCCGGCAATACTTCCTGCTCGGCGCGGGCTTCGGCGATCACGCCGCAGTTTCCACGCCGTCTTTCTTCCAGGCAACGAAGGCCTATTTGGTTATCGTTTTTGTTTTCATCCTAGTCGTCGCGACCTTTACCGCTTTGACAACCAAAATGGGCGAGCTTCTAAATCGAGAAATGCCGCTGCGCGGGTACTCTATCAACGTGTTAGGCAGTCTCCTCGGAATTCTAGGGTTTTCTATTGTTTCGTATATCGAATCCGCGCCGCTTCTTTGGCTCCTGCTTGTCTATTTTTTGCTCCTTTATTTTTACTGGGGTCGTCCCGAGTTGAAGCTGACACTATTCTATTTTGTAGGTTCCGCTGCGATCGTTGCACGCGTAAGCTTCGTTTCGCCGGTGTTCTGGTCACCGTACTACCAGATCGCGGTGCTTCTAGTTGACCCGGCGGATCATTCTCAGATTGGCATCACAGTCAATTATGATGGTTTTCAGGAAATTCAGGATCTGTCTCCCGGGTATTTAAAAAACATTCCAGAGGCGATTCAACGTTCCCAGAGCCGCCACTACAACATTCCTTATCAGCTCAGCAAAAGGAAAATCGAATCGGTGTTGATATTGGGCGGTGGCAGCGGCAACGATGCGGCCGCAGCGCTTAGACACGACGTTAGCCACGTCGATGTCGTTGAAATCGATCCTGTCATCGCTCGGCTAGGGCGCCAGCTCCACCCCGAAAGCCCTTACGGTTCGGAAAAAGTCCAGTTGCATGTCGATGATGCACGGTCCTATCTGCAAAAGACGAAAAGAAAATATGACCTCGTGGTATTTGCGACGCTCGATAGTCACGCCGCATTCTCGTCGCTGTCATCGATTCGTATCGATAATTTTGTTTTTACCAAGGAGAGCGTCCAAAAGGTCAAGAGTTTACTGAATGTCGGCGGCGGCATCGCCATCAATTTTTTTGCCATCAAGCCCTGGCTCTCCCAAAGGCATTTTAATGTCCTAGAGGAAGTGATGGGAAACCCGCCTCTGGCCTTCGCCAGTCCGATAAACCAGGAGGTCATTCTTCTCGCCGGCGAATTGTTCAATGGCAAGCGTGAACTGGGGATTACGGACTACTTACCCGCCCAATTGCCCTTTACCAACGCTAAAGTGGAGGGAACCAGCGACGACTGGCCGTTTCTTTTCCTGGAACAGCGGGGGATTCCGTTCCACTATCTTTCGCCGCTGTTGATCATTTGCGTCCTCTCAGTCATCCCGCTTCGCTACTGTCAATTGAGAGTGGCTAACATGAACTGGCATCTGTTTTTCATGGGCGCGAGTTTTCTCCTGATCGAGTCCAAGGCGGTCACCACTCTCGGTCTGTTGTTTGGTTCCACATGGCTGGTCAACTCGGTTGTCATCGGATCGATCCTAGTGATGATCTTGCTGGCGAACTTCTGTATCGCCTTGGGGTACAAGGGATCGTATGGCGTGCTGTATTTCGTGCTCGGCGGCCTGCTCGTCATCAATTTTCTTTTTCCTTTTGATCGGCTGAACGCTCTGGTGTGGGAACTCCGTCTGGCGCTTGCCGGCGTGATCATCGCATCGCCTCTGTTTATCGCAGCGCTGATATTCGCCAAAGCATTTAACACGGTTTCTTCGCCCAGTCTGGCGCTGGCGAGCAATTTGTTTGGCTCGCTAGTCGGAGGGGTTCTGGAATACATAGACATGTTGACCGGCCTGCGCTGGCTGAATCTTCTCGCGCTGGGGCTGTACCTGGTCTCCTATTTGTTTTTGCGAAAAGCTCAATCTCCCATGGGTGCTTCTCATGCGCGCCTAGCTTCTTGACCCCGGGTCCGCACTCTTGTATCTCACCCATCTCTATGGCTTGCTAAAAACTTAGTTCATTATAGGGGAGGCGTCGCATTTACACGAGTGAACATCGATCGATTGCAGCTCCCGTCATCCGTGCCCGGGTGGTGGAATTGGTAGACACACGGGACTTAAAATCCCGAGGACCCGGAAGGGTCCGTGCCGGTTCGAGTCCGGCTCCGGGCACCACAGATCGGCATTGGGATGCAAAAATCAGGGCGGTTTAAAATGCTTTAGATCACCT
Source organism: Deltaproteobacteria bacterium (assembly GCA_005879255.1). The sequence continues at coordinate 43,646 of VBKY01000183.1, read as the reverse complement.
TTCTATCCGGTGTATTGATCGCGTGGATGTGCGCAATCATTATAAGGAGATAAAAGTGGCTTTTCAAAAAATTGGCATCATGAGTATCGGTGAAATGGGGTTTCATTGGGCAAAGCTGCTGAAAAGTCACGGCGTCGAAGTCTTGACCTACGACAAGGATCGCGGTGAAGTCAGCCGAAAGCGTGGCGAAAACGCCGGGGTTAAATCACTTCCGTCTATGGCCGCGCTTGTTCGCGAAGCCGAGTTGATCGTATCCATCGTCGTGCCGTTCGCGGCCAAGCGAGTGGCGACGAAGGTTGCCAAGGCGGCGATGAAGGCGGGGCGAAAAGATCTTCTGTATCTCGACGCTAACGCGATCTCGCCGATGACCGCGGATAATATCGCAAAGACTCTGATTCCGGCCGGCGTGAATTTCGTCGATGGTTGTATCATTGGTGGGGCATCGAAGATGGGCAAGGGAACCATCGTGTATGTTTCCGGACCTGACGCCGCGCGTCTGCGCCATTTGGAATCGTTCAATATTCCGCTAAAGATTTTGGGACCGAGCACTAACCAGGCTTCCGCTTTCAAGGTGGTTTACGCAGGATTGACCAAAGGGCTGCAAGGATTGTTTTGCGAGCTCTTGATGGGCGCGCGGCAGTTCGGTTTGCTCAACGAGATTCGCGCCCAGTACGAGAATAGTTTCCCCGGTTTACTCGACAAGGTGTCATCCAGCATTGTCGGCTTGCGTATCCACGCCGGCAGAAGAGCTGAAGAAATGGACGAGCTCAAAAGAACCTTCAATCACCACAATATGAAGTCGTACATGGCCCCGGCGGTGCAAAAAGTGCTCGAAGCCATCGCGACTTTAAACGTAGATCAGGCATCTGATAACGGCGCGCGAACCGGGGACCTGATCGAAACTTTGGAATTATTTTATAAAAAGGGCCTCTTGCGATCGGCGTCAACGGGCGCGGTGTCATCGCCCGAAGCTCTAGTCAACGCGGAGAATTCCTGATATTGAGTCGGAACACTATTTCTGGGGGAGGACGGACACAGTGGCGAAACCGCAAAGCAAAATAGAGAAAAAACAAGCGCAATACGGCTCCGACGTCGTCGTCGATTTGATGAAAGCATTCGATATCGAGTATGCAGCTTTTAATCCGGGCGCGACTTTTCGCGGCATTCACGATTCCATCGTTAACTACGGCGGCAATTACATGCCGGAAGTGATCTTCTGCCATCATGAAGAAATCTCCGTTGCTGTGGCTCACGGTTACGCCAAGGCGAAGAACAAACCGATGATCGCCATCGCCCACAACATGGTCGGTTTGCAACATGCCAGCATGGCGATCTTCAACGCCTATATCGACCGCGTGCCAATCATGGTGCTCGGTGGCACCGGGCCGATGAACTCCAAGCGGCGCCGGCCGCGCATCGACTGGATTCATACGGCGCTCGTCCAGGGCAACCAGGTGCGCGACTACGTCAAATGGGACGATCAGCCGTATTCATTGGCAGACGTGCCGGACTCCTTCATTCGTGGCTATCGGATCGCGACGACGGATCCAAAGGCACCGATCTATATCAATTACGATGCGGATATTCAGGAAGACGCCCTCGCGAGCGCGATGGAAGTGCCGGACGTCAGCCGTTACGCCGCGCCGGCGCCGACTCAGGCCAATCCGGATGCGCTCAAGCGAGCAGCTCAATTGCTGGTGAGCGCGCAAGCGCCGTTGATTATTGCGGACACCCTCGGCCGCAATCCCAAGAACGTACCTGCGCTGATTGAGTTGGCCGAGTTACTGGCGATTCCCGTAGTCGATAAGGGTGCGCGATTTAACTTCCCGAGCGTTCATTCCTTGGATGTGACCGATGGCGCGAGGGAATTACTACAGAGAGCCGATGTCATTTTGGCTCTCGATGTCGCGGACCTCTTCGGCTCGTTGACCACCGTGAGCAAACAAACGCGTAACTGCGAGTACGTCAGCTCCCCTTCCGTAAGGATCATCAGCATTTCGATGAACGACATGCTGGTGCATTCTTGGGCCAACGACTATCAAGCCCTACAAGCCATAGACGTGCCCATGACCGCAGATACGGCGGTCGCCGTGCCGGAACTGACCCGACTTTGTCGCGAACTCCTCGGCAATGATGCGAAGAAAAAAGCGGCTGTCGACGCGCGCCAAAAAGAGCTGGCGGAAAAACACCAGAACCGCCGCGCCAAATGGCGCGCCGATGCCCAAGCCAAGGGGTTGCAAAAAGACATTTCCACGGCATGGTTGGCGCTGGAATTGGGCGAGGCCATCAAGCAGGAAGACTGGGTGTTGGTGAACGGCAACTCCAACGGATGGGCGCGCCGGCTATGGGACTTCACCAAACCTAATCAATATCTCGGCGGCAGTGGCGGCGCAGGTCTGGGCTATGGACCTGGCGCGGCCATCGGCGCCGCCTTGGCGCTCAAAGGTTCCGGCAAGCTCCCGGTGGCCATCCAGTCGGACGGCGACATGCTGATGACTTCCAGCGCGTTGTGGACCGCGGCCAAACACCGTATTCCCTTGCTCATGGTCATGCACAACAACCAATCGTACTACAACTCCGAGGAACACGGGATCGAAGTCGCCAAGTTCCGCAATCGGCCGGTGGAGAATGCCGGTATCGGCACGCACGTAGACGACCCAGCCATCGACTTCGCGACGATGGCGCGGTCGTTTGGTGTCAGCGGGGAAGGGGCAGTACGCAACCCGGCCGACCTTAGGCCGGCGATTGAGCGGGGACTCAAATACGTCAAAGAGAAACAGTTGCCTTATCTAGTGGATGTGATCGCCGAGCCTCGCTAGGGTCCAGGAAAAATTGTCTACGGATCCATATCGCGATTTTCGTCAGGCCGTCGACCAACCGGAAGAAAAGATCGATCTCGGTCGCGCGGCCCTGACGATCGCGCTCACTGATTATCCGAATCTCGATGTCTTAGATTACCTCGCGCGCATCGATCGGCTCGCGGTGGAGGTGACCAGCCATTTGGATTCCGATGCGGATATTTACCGCTCCATGGCTGCGCTAAACTATGTCTTGTTCAAGCAACATGCTTTTCACGGCAATCGCGACGATTATTTCGACCCCAAGAATAGCTTCCTGAACGAAGTCATCGAGCGAAAAACCGGAATTCCCATCACTCTTTCAGTTCTCTACATGGAAGTCGGCCGGCGCGCCGGGCTTAGGCTCGACGGCGTCGGCTTCCCGGGTCACTTCCTGGTCAAAAGCGTCGGTAACGGCGAAGAAATCGCCATCGACCCGTTCAATGGCGGCGAAATCAAGTCGCGCGAGGACATCGACACAATGCTTTTCAAGCTGCACGGCGGAAAAGTAAAGTTTCACAGCGACTTCCTCGCGTCCTCGACCAAGAAGGATATCCTCAAGCGGATGCTTGCCAACCTCAAAGCGATCTACATCAACGGGAATGACTTAGTAAAAAGCTTGTCCGTGCTGGACCGTCTCTTGATACTCGATCCGGCTTCAGCAGAAGATGCTCGTGACCGCGGCGTGGTCTATCTAAGACTTGAGTGCTACGCGCAGGCCCGGGAAGACTTTGAGACCTATCTTCGCCTTCGGCCTAACGCTGAGGACGCCATGCTCGTGCGCGAGCAACTCGTGCGCCTGGCAAAAGAAGGGACGCGCATTCACTGACACGAATGGCGCCGCGCACGCGTAGGTATTGAGATTTACTGCTTGGAAAATTCCCGGAAATTAGCTGCGAAGGCTGTGGTCAGCGAAAAATCTTTCAACATTGCTTTGGTCAGTTTCCAAGGCTGAATTTGCCATAGTCTCATCTGGCGCAGGTTGCTCAACGTCTGTGACCAGAAGCGTTGCAGCTCTTGGCGAGAGTAAAAGACGCGGTGATTGATGGCGTCGAACTTGATTAGGCTTTTTAAGCGCGCCTGCGACGGCAGCGACGGCAGGTAACCGCGCAGATGTGAATACCCGTCCTGCCACTCCTGGATGCGATTGCCCACCCGTATGCTCGCCTGAATGTTGTGTATCTCATCCAGCCAGCCCCGCGCGGCCTCGCTCTGGCCGAGTCGCAGTTCTTGGATCCGATCCCGCAAGTTGTCCCATTGCTTCAAGAAGCGATTGAGATCGCCGCGATTGAATAGAACCCGTGACGGAAGATCTTCCAAAGGCTCGAGTAAAGCTCTGGCGCGTTCCGGTAAGGTTTCTTTGGCATTGTTGTAGATTTCTTGAATCTCGCCGATCCGCAAAGCTTGCCAGATATCGGCTTGCAGCTTCTGAATTTGTTCCAACCAACGCTCTTCGGTTTCGCTCCTCTTGCGGGTTTGCAGCCAGACTTCTTCCATTTCCTTGAGGAACTTTGCCCAGGTGACCAGCAGCACGGTGATTTGTTTGGCCCGCTTCCATAGATGCATGGGAAGCGAATCGATCGCATGACCCGGGCGACGGGTTTTGCGGTCCTTGAGCCGGAAAAAGCCCGCAATCATCGGGTGCTCTTTCTCGATGAGCGCGGCGTTCTTGTACCAGAAGAAGATCGACATCAGGTTCCAATAGTTCTTGGGTTTATCCGCCCAACGGGACAGGTTCCTGATCATGTTTTCCTTGCTATAGAATGTTTTCCAGGCGCTCTCATAGGCCTCGGTCCATTCCTCCGCGGTCATGCGCGGGTGCTCGATAGTAGCGTGGAACGAATCGCGCTTGTTGAAGTCGGGATCCATCCACTCGCCGCGTTTTTTCATCTCGCGGTGGTCGTGCGAGCCGGGCAGCGGCGTCAGCATGAAAAAGGATGCTTGATCGGGGCTAACTTCGTCCTTGAGGAAGCGAATGTCCTCGGCAACCTGTTCCTTCGAGTCCCAAGGCAAGCCGATGATGTAGCCCGTATGCACCAGAACGCCAGCGTCATGCCATTCCTTGATAATGCTGCGATACTCCTCGACTTTGTTTTGTTTCTTGCCTTCGGCTGCCAAATTCTGCGGGTTTACGCTCTCCATGCCGATGAACACCTGCGTGCAGCCGGCCTTGGCCGCCAACGTGACGAATTCCTTCGGTTTCTTGGCCAAGTCCACCTGCATCATGAACGATACGTCGAGGCCTTCCTCGCGCAGTTTGATGATTGCCTCGAAAGTCTCGCGCCACAGTTTTTTGCGGGCGAAATTGTCGTCGGTGAAAAAGTAGAAGGACAGCCCGTGATCGCGATAGTTCCGGCGCATCATGGCGGCGATGCTCTCGGGGCTGCGCTCGCGCATCTTTCGTCCCTGCACATTGATGATGGTGCAGAAGGTGCAGGCGAAGGGGCAGCCGCGGGATGTATCGGCGGTGGCAAAGCTCGAATAGGCGAAGTGGCGCATGGTTTTGGCGCTCGTCTTTGGTAGGGGCGCGTCTTCGATGTCGACGAGATTTTGCAGGTCTTGGGCATAGCTATAGAGCGGTTTCAGTTGCCCGTGGAGAAAGTCCGAGAGAATGCCATCCCATTTCCCTTCAACTTCGCCGGAGACAACGCAGATCCCTTCGCGGAACAGTTCCTGAATATCGGGCTCCTGCTCGCCCAGCATATTGATGGTCCCGCTCGTATGAAAGCCGCCGATGATCACCGTGATGCCTGCGGCTTTGAAGATTCTTGCCATGTCTAGGGCGCGAGGAAATTGATTGGTTTGGACGCCGACCAAACAGACGAGCAGCTTGGTGCCGGGCGCCTTGCTCCAGCGAATAATCTTTTTCAGCGGCACCATCTCGGCGGTTTCATCAAAAGTGGTCGCCTCGATGGGCAAGTTGTCGAAGACCCGCCGCGTCTTCACATCTTCGGTAAGGCCGTGAAGCACGTTGAGCGTGTTGCTCGGCAGCACGCCCTTCCAAAAACGAATCACGTAGCCGTCGTCATCGTACTTAGAAGGTTTGATCAAAACAATATGGAATTTCTTCATGCGCTCTAGCATCGGTCCCGTCCCTCCCGAGTGCTTGTAAGTCGCCACCGCATCTTTTATAGATAAATGAGCAAATTCGGGGTTTTGGCAACTCTAACAACCGCTCCCGTGCATGTCAATCTAATTTCTCACAAAAGATCGGATTCTAGCTGCGGATTTGCCCAGTTTTCATGATCCAGCTTTTTCACGTTTCGAAAACCTATCTGCCAAACTATCGGGCGCTCACAGACATTAACTTAGAAGTTAAAAGGGGCGAGTTTGTCTTTCTTGGAGGTCCGAGCGGCGCTGGCAAATCAACTTTGCTCAAGCTTTTGTTTCGTCAAGAGGAACCCAGCGAGGGGCAGATCTTAATCGATGGCAAGAATGTGACCCGTTTGCCCAACCGTCAGGTAGCTCAGCTCAGACGTAAGATCGGCTTGATCTTCCAAGAGTTCAAACTTCTGCCGGATTTGACTGTATTGGACAACGTGGCGCTAGCCGCCGAGGTCATCGGCATTTCAAAAAAAGTGAGCCGGGCTAAAGCTTACCAGCTACTGCGAGAACTTGGTTTACAGGAGCGCTACGACAGCAAACCCTTGAGTCTGTCCGGCGGTGAACAACAACGGGTCGCGATCGCCCGAGCTCTGGTTAACGAGCCGATGCTCGTGTTAGCCGACGAGCCCACGGGCAACCTCGATGCCGAGGTCGCCGAAGAGACCATGCGATTGTTATTCAAAATTCGCGATAAGGGCGCCACGATTGTCGTCGCGACCCACGATCTCAACTTGATCAATCGTTACGGCACGCGAGTTATATTGTTGCAACGCGGCGCCCTGGCGGACGACTTGATGCTGGCGTCTTGGCAGGAGAACGGCAAGTGAGGATAGCGCTGGCCGGTTTTGTGCTCCGCCGGGTGCGTCACAATCTGTGGCAACAATTTTGGACGCACGTGCTCACTTGCGGTACCGTCGCCATGACGCTTTTCGTATTTGGCGCTTTTATGCTTGTCGAAATCAATTTGACACATCTGCTCAGGGACTGGGGCCAACAAATTCAGCTCACAGCTTATTTGGCTAAGAATCTCGAACCGGCTGCTCTACAGGCTCTCCTCAAGCGCGTCCAAACCCTGCCCGAGGTCGAGCACGTTCGGCATATTAGCCAAGAGCAGGCGTGGCGTGATTTTCAGAGCGCGTTGGGCGCGCAGTCCGGCTTGCTGGAAGGATTGCCGCGCGACGTATTGCCGGCATCGCTCGAAATTTCCCTCAAACCGGCCCGCTCCGATGGCACCGTCGTAGAGCAACTTGCCCAACGGTTAAAACAGGAAAAGGCGATTACCATCGTCGACTACCCGCAAGAATGGGTTGAACGCTTGGAGCTAATCGTGCTGGCTGTTGAATGGGCCAAGTGGATTTTTGGAGGCGTACTGTTTCTGGCAACTTTCTTCATCGTCGGCAGCACGGTCAAACTCGCGATGCTTGCGCGACAGGCCGAAGTCGAGATCATGCAGCTCGTGGGTGCCTCGGAGGAATTGATCCAAGCGCCCTTTGTGCTCGAAGGAATGATTCAGGGCGTGGTGGGCGGAACGATTGCCTTAACCTTGCTTTGGGTAGGCTATCTGTCGTTGAAAAATGAGACGATGTCATTGGCTGGTTTCTTGGCGCCGCTCGGCCAAATCCAGTTTTTGGATTTGCAAAATATCGTGCTGCTGCTCGTCATTGGCTGGCTGTTGGGCGCGATGGCCAGTGTGGTTTCGCTCCGGAGGTTTCTGAAGACGTGGAATTCTTCGCGCGGCGAGCGTTAGCTTTGCCCTGGACAATTTTTTTGGCGGCGCTCTCGCTTATGGGCGCGGCGGCGGTGGACCGCGATCTCGAGGGAATCAAAAAGAAGATTGCCGACGAGAAAAAAGGCCTGTCGCAGCTTCAAACAAAAGAAGGTTCGGTGCGGCAGTCTTTGGGCCAAATCGAGAGCGAGCTCGACAAAAGAACCAAGGAACTGAAACTTGCCAACGTCAAGTTGTCATCCATTCCGAGCGAATTGGCATTAAAACGAGACGAAGCGGAGCGGCTCAATACCTCCATCGCGTCCCGGCTGGAAATTTTTCAAATGCGCGCGGGGGCGCTTTATCGCTGGCAAAAGGGCGGCAGCCCGCTAGTGATTCTTAATGGCGATGTTTCCTTGGGGAGTTTTTTGCAACGCCGCCGTTACCTTGAAGCTGCGATGGCATTTGATCGAGAGCTGCTGACGAAGCTCGATGAGGAAAGGCGCCGCCAAGAAGTTTTGCGCCAGGAGTTGCGTCATAAAAAGGCAGAATTGGATGACCAAAAACAGGCCCTCGGCGTCGTCAAGGAAGCGATCCGCCGCGAAGCAGAAAAAAAGCGGCTTCTCTTGGTGAGCTTGCGCCGCGATAAAGAAACTCGGTTGCGTGCCCTAAAGGAGATGGAGGCGGCGGCGCAACGGCTGGAAAAAATGCTCGAGGAGATTTCGCGGCGTGCCGTGGTCAAGCCGAGAGAAACACCTGCGGCTCCTTTGAGCGGATTTGGACTCGAGACGATGCGTGGCCGATTGGAGTGGCCGGTAAAAGGAGCAGTGATCGCCCCGTTTGGCAAGTTCAAGCATCCGGAATTTGCCGCCGAAATTATTCGCAATGGCATTGACATTGACGCGCCGATGGGTGAAGAAATTAAGGCGGTCGGAAACGGCCGAATCGTTTACGCGGATCGATTTTCCGGCTACGGCCGCATGGTGATTATCGATCACGGCGAGCGATACTTTACAATCTACGGGTATCTTTCTGAAATATTTAAGAAAAATGGCGAGGAAATAAGGCGTGGAGAAGTCCTTGGCAGGGTGGGTGACGGTGTTACCTTGGCAGGGTCAAAGCTATATTTTGAACTGCGCAAAGATGGTCGTTCATTGGACCCGGTTCCCTGGTTTAGGAAGTGATAGCTATTTTAATTATGTTGGGATAAAATTACCGCCTGGTTGTTAAGAAATTTTTTTAGGAGACACGCGATGCGAATCGTTCATAAACACGGAACACCTTTGTTGCTCTTGATCATCGGCATGTTCTTGGGATTTATTCTATCAGCCCATTGGGTCCCCAATGTTGCCGCCGTCGGGCGGCAAGATTACGAGAGTCTGGAAGCATTCAGCAATATCCTCTCCATAGTCAGAAAGAACTACGTCGAAGACGTCGAGACGAAAAATCTGGTCAACGGCGCGATCAACGGCATGCTCAACTCCTTGGATCCGCACAGCGCCTATCTGACGCCCGAGCTGTATAAGGAATTGCAAAGTGACACGCAGGGCCGTTTCGGCGGGTTGGGAATAGAAATCACGGTCAAAAGCGGAATTTTGACAGTGGTCTCACCAATCGAAGACACGCCCGCAGCCAAGGCCGGCATTAAGCCTGGGGATCAAATCTTCAAAATCGAAGAAGAGTTCACCAAAGATATGTCACTGGTGGACGCCGTCAAGAAGATGCGCGGCGCCAAGGGGACTAAGATCAATCTCACCATCAAACGCGAAGCTGTCGCCGACCTTTTGGAATTCACGTTGGTGCGAGACGTTATACGCGTACAAAGCGTGCGCAGCCGCAGCCTGGAGCCGGGTTATGGCTACGTCCGTCTGGCGCAGTTTCAGGAGCGTAGCGATCGTGACCTGCAAAAAATGCTGGAAAAAATGGCAGCGGAAAAAGGCGGCATCAAAGGCCTCGTACTCGACCTACGCAACAACCCGGGTGGACTGTTAACCCAAGCGGTGCGCATCTCGGATATGTTTTTAGACTCGGGACTGATCGTTTACACCGAAGGACGGATCGAGTCGCAGAAACAAAGATACTTCGCGCAGAAAGACGGTACCTGGACCGATTTTCCAATGGTCGTTTTAGTAAACGGCGGAAGTGCGAGCGCCTCGGAGATCGTCGCCGGTGCCTTGCAGGACCATAAGCGAGCAGTGGTGTTGGGCACAAAAACTTTCGGTAAAGGCTCAGTGCAAACCATTTTGCCGCTGGACGATAACTCGGCTTTGCGCTTGACCACGGCGCGTTATTTCACGCCGAAGGGACGCTCGATTCAGGCGACCGGCATTGTTCCGGATATCCTCGTTGAAATCGCCCCGGCGCAGGACGGCAAGGTCGAGGAGCGTCGACGGCCGGGGCTGCGCGAGGAAAATCTGCCGGGTCATTTGGTCAATCCACAGAAAACCCCCAATCCTCAGTCGGAGTCCGGGGATAAAGATAAGGATAAAGAAAAGGAGATTATCCCACCGTCTGCACCGACAGGTGATGAGACCATCGATAATGACGTACAACTCAAGCGGGCGCTTGATCTGCTCAAGAGCTGGGATGTCTTCAAACAGATCGTGCAGAAGAAGGCGGCATAACGTTTTACTGACCAGATTCCAAGTGCGCCTGGTTCAAGGTCGATTAGCCCTCCCCTCGGAGGGCTAATTTTTTTGTGCTAGATTGGACCGCGGAATGATAAGACCCGCTAAGCAAGAGTGCGATCTGCCTTTGTTCACTGCTGCGACGCGCAAATTTCTCACCGTTAGCGAACTCAACGAGCAAATCAGGGGAACGTTGGACTCCCAGCTGGGTGCTTTGTGGGTTCAAGGCGAGATCTCTAATTTTCGCGTGCCGCCATCGGGTCATTTTTATTTCACTCTCAAAGACGACAAGAGCCAGATCGCGGCGGTGATGTTTCGCCGCCAAGGTGCAGGAATTCGCTTCACGCCCGAAAACGGCATGGCGATCTTGTGCTTCGGCCGCGTGAGTCTGTATTCGGTGCGGGGAGACTTGCAGCTTTATGTCGAAGATATGGAACCGCAAGGCAAGGGGGCGCTTTATCTCGGCTTCGAACAGCTCAAAGCCAAGCTCGCAGCCGAAGGCCTATTCGCGCCGGAAAGAAAAAAACCTTTACCTCTTCTGCCAAACGCAATCGGTATAGCAACCTCCGACGGAGGCGCCGCCCTACACGATATGTTGCGCATTCTTGGCGACCGTTATCCTGACCGGAGAATCGTCATTCGTCCCATCAAGGTCCAAGGAGACGGCGCCGCACGGGAAATTGCCGGCGCCATCGCAGACTTGAACCGTTTCGGTGCCGTTGATGTTATGATCATCGGACGCGGCGGCGGATCAATCGAGGATCTCTGGTCTTTCAATGAAGAAGTGGTTGCCCGAGCCATCTTCGCTTCCAATGTTCCCGTGATTTCCGCCGTCGGGCACGAGATCGATTTTACGATCGCCGATTTTGTCGCGGATCATCGCGCGCCGACGCCGACTGCGGCGGCGGAGATGGTCGTGCCGCGCAAAGTCGACTTGCTCGAGCAGGTGCGCGTGCTGGACGATCAGTTGCTGAGAAACATGGCGCTCAAGTTGGACGTTTCACGGGAGTCTTGCAGTAGCTTGGCGAAAAGACTGGCCGATCCGGGACGAAGGCTCAGAGACAATCAGCAGCGCTTGGACGATTTGTCCGTAGATCTTCTGCGCCGGTTCCAGAATAGGTTGCGCCAATTCAAAGATCAGTTGGCTCAACGAGCTGAAAAGCTCGGTGCTCTCAGTCCACTCGCCGTACTCGATAGGGGTTACAGCATCACGCACAAGCTACCCGATGAATGCATTGTGAAAGATGCCGAAGCGCTGGCAATCGGCGATCGGGTGCGTATTACCTTCGCGGTCGGGAAATCGGTTTGTCGTGTCGAACAGAAGGAGTGAGATGAGGTGGTTACACGCGCTGGCGATCTTCGCAGCGCTACATCTGTGCGGCGAGGTTGCGCGCGCCGCGGACTTAGGCAGGATAGTTTGGCCTAAGGCGGTGGAAGTTCACCAGGGCGAACTGGTTGAGGTCAAACTAAAGGGTAACGATCTCGCCGCGGTGGAAGGACAAATCGGCAACGAGAAGATCGGGTTCTATCCCAGCGGCCCGGGGATGCTTACTACCATTGTCGGCGCGGATGTCGAGGCAAAGCCTGGCTCGTCAAAAATTTTCCTCAAGGCGACCGACTCCAGTGGCAATGAGCACTACCGCGAAATACCTTTCAAAATCAAAGCTAAAGCTTTTGGCAGAGAATCTTTCACTGTGCCGCCGAACTTCGATCGTATGAGTCCGGAAACAATCGAGGAGATTCGCCGCGAGCAGGCGGCATTTACGCGCGTTTTTGCCGCGCCTAACTCTGATAGGATGTGGGACGGGCCGTTCGTTCGACCGGTGCCTCACGAGGCTTCGGCATCTTCTTTCGGATTTCGCCGAATCGTCAACGGCACACGGCGCGCTCCTCATACCGGAACTGACCTCTCGGCGCCGATAGGAACGGAAGTGGTGGCGAGCAATCACGGCCGCGCCGTACTGGTTGGAAATTTTTTCTTTGCCGGTGGCAGCGTCGTTTTGGATCACGGCGGCGGGTTATTTACGATGTATTTTCATTTGTCTGAGTTCAAGGTTGAGGAAGGCGCGATGGTGAAAAAAGACGATGTCGTCGCTTTGTCGGGGGCCACCGGCCGAGTCACGGGGCCGCACCTTCATTGGGGCGCACGGCTCCTCAACGCGAGGATCGATCCCCTTGAGTTGCTCAAGAAGATTTCCCGTGTTTGGGAGCCGACACGGTACACAGACACACTGTCAAAAATGGAGAAGGTGCATGGCCCGTAAGGACGTTTCAAACAAAAACTTCGAATCGGCGATGGAAGAAATCGAACAAGTCGTCGAGCAAATCGAATCTGGCGAGCTTTCGCTTGAGGAATCGCTGGCGGCGTACGAAAAAGGCGTGGGGTTGGTCAAATTCTGTTACCAGAAACTCAATGAAGTCGAGAAAAGAATCGAATTCCTGGTCAAAGACAAAGAAGGCAAATTGCAATTGAAAGTGTTGGAAAATCTTCCCGCGGAAGACAACGACGATGATTGACGCTCGCTAACTCAACCAGAGGCAACATCCTGAGGAAATCCAGCAACCGCCGGTTCTGCGAACAGAGCAGCGAACCTTCGTCGCGTAAAAATGGCTGGGAGAAATTGTCCAGATCGCCAGATTAAGCGTTTCGCAAATTCAATTTGAAGAGCCCGCCACCTCAATGGTAAATTGAGCGATCCGTTTCACTTTCCGTTGGCCATTTTTCGAATTCGATGAATTCAGACCGGCTAAATAAGTTCGATTTAAACGCGTATCTGCAGAGGCAATCGGCCGCCATCGATAGCGCTTTGGAGCAGTATCTACAACAGTACTCCGGAGAATCGCAGACGATTTTTCGGGCAATGCGTTATGCGGTCTTTCCCGGCGGTAAGCGCATTCGGCCTATTCTCGTGCTTGCCACAGGAGAACTATTTGGCGCGACACAAAGTTCTTTGCTGCCGTTTGCTTGTGCTGTGGAGTTGATTCACGCCTATTCACTGATTCATGACGATCTTCCAGCATTGGATGACGACGATCTACGTCGGGGCAAGCCTACCGCACACAAGGTATTTGGCGAAGGCGTGGCCTTGCTGGCCGGGGATGGCTTATTGACCGAAGCGTTTCATTTGATCTCGGGCCCCGATGTCACGCGGAGGGTGCCGCCGGAATTAGTCTTGCGCCTCATTCACGAATTGTCTCATGCCGTGGGCGTCGTCGGTTTGGTCGGTGGGCAGGCGTTGGATCTCGAAGCGGAAAATGATCCAGACGTCGATCTCGCCACGGTTGAGTGGATTCACGTTCGCAAGACTGGCGCATTGATTCTCGCATCGATTCGAGCCGGCGCGCAGGTAGCGGGGGTGGAGCCCGCCGACCTTGGCCGGATCACCCGTTACGGTGAACGTTTGGGCTTGGCTTTCCAGATCGCAGACGATATTTTGGACGCGTTGGGCCAAACGGCGGGCGGCGAGGGAGCGGAGTCCGCTCGCAATGAGCGTAAAAAGGCGACCTATCCGTCGATCGTTGGCATACCGCAGGCCAAAGAAACCCTAAAGGAGTTACTTCAACTCTGTCTCGATGAGCTGGCGACTTACGGTGCTCAAGCAATTGCTGTCAAAGCGATTGCCCGGCATATCGTCGCGCGAGCGATTCACGGCGATGGGAAAACACTAGGCGAGGAGATCAACGGCTGAGATGGCGCGATTACTCGACGGAATTCAGTTTCCAAAAGACCTTCGCGGTTTCACGATTGACGAGTTGAATCAGCTCGCCGTCGAAATGCGCGAAGAAGTAATCTCGGTGGTATCCGAGGTGGGTGGTCATTTCGCTTCGACACTGGGAGCGGTGGAGCTCACATTGGCGCTTCATTACGTCTTCAATACCCCGGAAGACAGGATCGTCTGGGACACCGGCCACCAAGCTTATGCGCACAAGTTGATCAGTGGACGGCGCGATCGGCTGGGGACGATCCGCCAATTGGGTGGCGTGAGCGGGTTCCTGAGCCGCGACGAAAGTGAATACGACGTCTTTGGTGCGGGTCATGCCGGCACGTCGATATCTGCGGCGCTTGGTATGGTGGAAGCGAAATATCTCGAAGGATCCAAACGCAAAGTCGTCGCGGTGATGAGCGACGGCGGCTTAAGCGCGGGTTTGATCTACGAGGGACTCAACTCGGCCGGCCACCTCGATCGCGATCTGATCGTCGTGCTAAATGACAACGAGCATTTTATCGATCCCAGAGTCGGTGCCGTGTCGTCCTTTCTCAGCAAGCAATTCACCACGGATCTGGGCGTGCGGCTGCAGAGAAACTTATCGAACTTGCTGCGCAGCCTGCCGAGCGGCGAGAATCTCAAGCACGTGGCGCGGAAGATTCGCGATTGCTTCTTGGGATTGGTGACGCCAGGATTTCTGTTCGAGAGCTTGGGGTTTCAGTACGTCGGCCCCATTGACGGTCACAACATCGGCGAGATGATCACCACTCTCGAAAACGTCAGAAAGATCGAAGGCCCCACGCTCGTGCACGTAATGACGACCAAGGGCAAAGGTTATCCTCCGGCGGAGAAGGATCCGATTAAATTTCACGCCGTGACACCGTTTCACGTCTTGACCGGTAAAGCTAAGAAAGAAAAAGGGCCGATTCCGACCTACACCGAAGTGTTTGGCCAATCCCTGTTGCGCTTGGCCAAACAGAACCCGAAAATCGTCGGAATAACCGCTGCCATGGGCAGCGGCACCGGTATCGACAAGCTCGCCCGCGAAATTCCCGAACGGACTTACGACGTCGGCATCGCCGAGCAACACGCGGTGACGTTCGCTGCGGGCATGGCAACAGAAGGCTATATTCCGGTCGTGGCGATCTATTCGACGTTTTTGCAGAGAGGTTACGACGAAATCCTACACGACGTGTGTCTGCAAAACCTGCACGTTGTCTTCGCCTTAGATCGGGGAGGGCTCGTTGGCGCGGACGGGCCAACGCATCACGGCGTGTTTGACTTCGCTTATATGCGTTCGATTCCCAATATCGTCATCATGGCGCCCAAGGATGAAAACGAGCTCCAGCACATGCTTAATACCGCTGTTGCCCATTCTGGTCCTATTTCGTTGCGCTATCCACGCGGCGAGGGTTGGGGTGTGAAATTGGACGCCGAAGCGAAAAACCTGGAGATTGGCAAGGGTGAGTTGTTGCGCGACGGTACTGACGTGGTGATTGCCGCCATCGGTCAGCCGGCTATCCCAGCGCTTAGGGCGGCTCAGGATTTGGTACCGCTCGGAATCAATGCTGCGGTAGTCAATGCCCGCTTCGTCAAGCCGCTCGATAAAGACCTGTTTCGTGACTTATTGAGCCGCGTTCCCAGAGTGATTACCGTCGAGGATCACGTGATTGACGGCGGCTTCGGCAGCGCGCTGGTGGAATTCTTAGCTGATGAAGGAATCAGCGGTGTTTCGGTTAAGCGGCTCGGCGTGCCGGACCGATTTATTCCACATGGTACGCAAGACGAGCTTAGAAAAATCTGCGGCTTCGACAAAGACGCAATCGCACAAGCAGCGCTCCAGATGGTCCGTCGTGCGAAGAAAAAAAGCAGGGAGGGATGGGAAAGAGGGAGCGCTTAGATCTGCTGCTGGTCGACCGCCAACTCGTTAGTAGCCGAGAGGATGGTCGTCGAAGGATTCTCGCCGGCGAAGTTCTTGTCAACGATCTGCCCGTCACCAAGGCCGGCGTTTCCATAGATATCAGTGCTGAGATTCGTCTCAGATCGACTTCCGCTTACGTCAGCCGCGGCGGGCTCAAGCTCGAAAAGGCGCTCCGCGAGTTCGCCATCCTCATCAAAGACAAAACCGCGCTCGATATCGGAGCATCCACCGGCGGGTTCACCGATTGTTTGCTAGCCCACGGCGCAGCGCATGTTTTTGCCGTCGACGTCGGTTATGGCCAGCTGGCTTGGAAGCTCAGAAACGATCCCCGCGTCGTAGTTTTCGAAAAGACCAATATTCGTTATTTCGACGTGAGCCGGTTACCGTGGCGCGCCGAACTCGCGACTATCGATGTATCTTTCATTTCACTCAAGTTAGTGTTGCCTCAGGTAAGAACACTTCTCACTGGCAACGGCGATGTAGTTGCACTGATCAAACCGCAGTTCGAAGTCGGCAAGGGCAAGGTAGGAAAAGGCGGAGTGGTGCGTTCCCATGAAGAGCATCTCCAAGTGATCGAAGACATTAGTGAGGCTTCAGTCGGATTCGGTTACTCGGTCCTCGGCGGCGTGATCGAATCGCCGCTTATCGGGCCGAAGGGCAACAGAGAATTTTTGATTCATCTGCGAAGCGGCACTTGAAGCTGTTTCCCGATTAGTGGCCTCACTCTTCTGAGCGAAGTTTGACTGCATTCCAAAACTCGATCTCAATAGATGGCGGCCTTGAAGAAGATAGCGCATCGCGGCGCGTCGGGTGAATATCCGGAAAACACGCAGCTTGCTTTCGTAAGAGCGATCGAGGCACGCGCCGATATGATCGAGCTCGACTGCCAAATGACTCGGGACGGTCACGTTGTCGTCTTCCATGACGAGAGTTTGATGCGCACGGCGGGCGTCAGAGGTACGGTGAAGGGTAAGACGCTCGAGCAACTGAAGGTGCTCGATATCGGCCGGTGGAAAGGGAAATCGTACATAGGAGAACGCATCCTCACTCTCGAGGAAGCGTTAGAGACCATTGACGGCAACGCCGATCTGTGTTTGGAGATCAAATCGTATCCGCACTCGGTACCCGGTATTGAACTCAAAATCTTGTTCACATTGAGTCACTACGACTATTTGGATCGGACGTTATGCTGTTCCTTCGATTACCGTTGTCTTGCTCGGATACGGGATCTGGCGCCGGAAGCCTCCCTGGGCATCGTCTTTGGTTCGCATGTGAAGGAAAATCCGTTGGAGGCTGTTAAACGGCTGGGGGCGACCTCGATCCTCGTTCAAAAGGAGCTGGCGTCGCGGAGTTTTCTGGAGCACGCGTGGGCGGAGGGAGTCGACGTCTATATTTGGACCGTCAATGAGCTTCGGGATCTCGAAGCGTTTGCAGCAATGGGAGTGCAGGGATTGATTTCGGATTTTCCCGACCGGCTGCGGAAACTCATGTGGCGGTGAATGTGCGACGGTTCAGTGTTTCTTGTGAATGAGTCTCTTGGACGATCTGCCGATCTCAAGCAATCTGTTCTACTGACCGCAAAATCATTGGGTTCAAATCGTAGCCCGGGACAAACTCTGCTCAGCGACTCGTCAAATGCCTCCAAATTGTTCATTTTTAAGGTCAATTACTTGACTTGGAAGGGAAATCCGTTAAAATCATTCCGCGGAAAAGTGTGGTCCGGATGGATCGGGGGTGATCTAATTTTATGACCGGAGTTCGAGTCCGAGAAAACGAATCTATCGAGAGCGCAATCCGACGCTTTAAAAAACTCTGTGAAAAAGCCGGTATCCTTGCTGAGCTGCGTAAACGTGAACACTACGAAAAGCCCAGCGTTAAGAAGAAAAAAAAGGCAATCGCGGCAAAAAAACGGGCGATGCGGCGCGTTCGGCATTCTTTTTAGCCGATAGGCAAGCCAAGGTTGCTTAATTGAAGATGCCACTTAAGGCCGAGATACAAGAAGCTGTAAAGAGTGCAATGAAGAGCGCGGACGCGCTGACCCTGTCGACGCTTCGGCTGCTGTTGGCGGCTGTTCAAAATGAAGAAATTCGCGTCCGAAAAGAGCTCACAGCGGAAGAAATTCAAAAGATTATCGGGACCCTCTGCAAACAACGGGGCGAAGCCATTGAGCTATTTCGCAGAGGAGGTCGAGAGGAACTAGCCCAAAAAGAAGAGGCCGAACTCGCGATTCTCCAGCGCTTCTTGCCGCAGCCTCTTTCCGAAGAAGAGGTGAAGAGGCTGATCCGCGCGAGCATCACCGAAGCCGGTGCAACGGGCGTCCAAGATCTTGGCAAGGTCATGAAGCTGGTGATGCCAAAGGTTTCCGGCAGAAGCGACGGCAAGCGAGTAAACGAATTGGTGAGGGCGCTTCTCGGTGGGTAATGCTAGAGCAGTTGGGCGGGCAGCATGGGTCGTGTCTCCATTTGCTGATTGATTGGAGCCGATAACGGATTGTTCGCTTGTTAAATCGTCTGCAAAACGGACTGACATCCGTGAAACTCTTCTACCGGGTGCGCACACTGGGTCAGGGAGTGATCAGAGTGCGATGCCCCGATGGTTCCCGCCGGTGAACTGGGTCGATCCGATTCTCATCGTCGTGCTGGCCCTCTTCGGTTTGCGAGGATTCTTTAGAGGTCTGTTCCGCGAAATTTTTTCCATCGCAGGTCTGGTTACCGGCTTCCTGTTGGCCGTAACTTACTCGCGATCGGTGGCATCATACGCGGCGACTATTTGGCAAATCTCCCCGTTGGTTCTTAAGGGCTCGGCGTTTGTCGCGATTTTTTTTGTTGTGTATTTTTTAATGAGCACGGCTGGATGGTTGCTGCATCGCTCGGAGAGGTTGCTGTTTCTCAAAACTCTCAATCGTACCGGTGGAATTGCCATCGGGGTCGGCAAAGGCGCCGCGCTGACAGCGCTGGTCATTTTCTTTCTAAGCCAAGCGTCCTGGTTGCCGCGACGGACCCGAGATAACCTTGATGGATCTTATCTTGTCACGCCACTGTCTTACCTTGCGGAGAGCCTGATTCGCATGGGCAAAGCGAGGATTTTGTTCGGTGAGTCCTCGCAACACGCCTCGTCGCCGGATGAGAGTCGTTTATAACCGCCAGAGATGATTACTCAGGAAAAAATCGCTGAGATTCGTAACCGAGCTTCGATTGTGGAGGTTATCTCGGATTATGTCACGCTCAAGAAGGCCGGCCGCAATCACATGGGCCTGTGTCCATTCCACACGGAAAAAACACCATCATTCACGGTAAGCGAAGAAAAGGGAATCTACCACTGTTTCGGCTGCCAGACCGGTGGCAGTGTTTTTCAGTTCCTCATGCAGTACGACCAGCTGACGTTTCCGGAATCCGTGGAGCGTGTCGCCAAGCGCTATGGCATTACCGTCGAGCGAAGCCAGGGGACAGGAGCGGCCCGCGAATCGGGTGACAGAGAAAACCTCTATCGCATCAACGATCGTGTCGCCGGTAATTACCAAAAACTTCTCTTTGCACATCCGGAGGGGAAGAGGGCGCTGGAGTATCTCAAATCGCGCGGCGTCGATGACGCCACAGCCCGCAAATTCATGCTGGGCTATGCGCCGCAAAATGGCTCGGGTCTGTTGGGCTTGCTCAAAACGGAAAAGTGGTTGGTGAACGATGCGCTTCGCCTGGGACTGCTCGGCCAACGTGGCCCGCACCAGTTTCACGAGAAGTTTTTCGCCCGGGTGATGTTTCCGATTATCAGTCCCGCCGGTAAGGTGATCGCCTTCGGCGGCCGGGTATTGAACGAAGCTTTGCCCAAGTATCTCAATTCAAGCGAAACACCGCTGTTTCATAAGGGAGCGACCCTCTATGGGCTCTATCACGCCAAAGAAGGAATACGCAAAGCCGATCGCGTCGTCGTGGTCGAGGGTTACCTCGATGTGATCGCTTTATCACAGCACGAAATTTCCTATTCGGTGGCGACCCTTGGCACGGCGCTGACGGTGGATCATGTGCGAGCATTGTCCCGTTTTACCAAAAACATCATCGCTTTGTTCGATGGCGACGATGCGGGGCAAAAAGCTGCGGCGCGAAGTTTCGAGATTTTTGTCGAAGCCGGGCTTCTCGGCCGCGCGGCTTTTTTGCCGCCAGACGAGGATCCTGATACGTTTATTCGCAGCCGGGGCAAAGCGGCGTTGGAGGCAACTCTCGATCAAGCGGTGCCATTGGCGGATTATTACTTCACCTGGTTGGAACAGCGCCACGGGAAAACCCTGGAAGGAAAGAGTCAAATTGCCAGTGAAGTGAGTCGGGTGTTGGCCAAGGTGAATAACGCTTTCGAGGTCGACTTGCTGATCCGTCGGGCGGTCGATATGCTGGAAAAACGTGAGGAGTTGCTGCGCCGGCCGCCGGGTCGACCAGTGGCAGTCAATGTGCGGCAAGCCCTCTCCGTGGCGACTCCAAAAAATCGCGACGAGGTTGCGCAGCGATCCTTGGCGGGATTGATGCTCCGCTTACCTGCGCTGACGGAGCGGCTGACCCAAGAGATCGAGGCTCGCCAGTGGTTCGGCCCGACGTGGCGGGGAGTGGTTGACGCGATTATCACCCAATGGCAAGAACGGGGAAACATCGACCTTTTCCGTTTGACACAAGTCCTGCCGACGGAGCTCGGGAGCGAGATCGCCGCGTTGGCGTTGGAAGGGGAGAATCTCTCGGATGCCGAATGCGCCAAAATGGCGGATGATTGTCTCGCGCATTTGGGCCGCAAATATCTGGAGACCCACAAGCGTGATCTACGCATAGCGATACGGGCCGCGGAAGAGCAAAAAGATGAGAAAGCGAAGAGAGAAAGGATGCTAGAATGGCAAGACCTCGTACGAAAAGAACGCCAACTAGAACGCCGAAAGCGCGAGCCGAAGTTAATCGTCCGGTAGCGAAAACCAAATCAGCCTCCGACTCCACTCCTCAGCCCGTGGAGAAGAAGAATATGAAGGAGGTCAAGAAGCTCATCGACCTGGGCAAAGAGAAGGGCTATCTGACCTACGACGATGTTAACGACATGCTTCCTGCAGAGGTGGTTTCGCCGGACCAGATCGACGACGTCATGTCCATCTTCGGCGAAATGGATATCGAAGTCGTTGATTCGAACCAGCGCGTCACCCTTGGCGGGGCCGGTGAGGAGCTTGCGGAGGAAGAGGAAGAAGAGAAAGAGCTTGACAATGATGTCGACGGCGATGTCGTCGGTAAAACCGGCGACCCGGTGCGCATGTATCTGCGTGAGATGGGCACCGTTTCGCTCCTCAGTCGTGAGGGCGAAGTCGAGATCGCAAAAAAAATCGAGGAAGGCGAGAACCGGGTGATCAACGAAGTTTTGTCCAGTCCTCTGGCATTGACCTACATCTTGGATCTCGGCGAAAAGCTCGCCCAGCACGAAATTCGCGTGCGCGAGATCATCAAGGAAGAGGGCGAGGAGGACAGCGAAGATTTCGAAGACGAAGAGGTTCATGAGAAGAGATTGCTCGATCAAATCGGCAAAATCCGCCGGACCACCAACGATCGTGAGAAGATTAGGCGGCAGCTGGAGGGCAAACGTCTCTCCGTGCAGCGCCGCCAGTTGCTCCTAGACAGCGTCGTTAAATACAACGACCGGATCATCAACGGCCTTAAAGGTCTGCAGCTCAATCGAAAGCAAACGGAAGCGATCGCTGACGGGCTCAAGCGGACCATGGAACGCATGCAAGCGCTCGAAAGAAGGGTCAAAGACTACGAGCACAGGGTCGGTAAACCGTCCGCAGAGATTGTCAAGATCGTGTCCAATGCCGACGGGCGCAAAAAGAATTGGCCGAAAGTGATCGGCGCGTTTCGGATGGGGCACGAGGCGATCCTGCAGATGGCCGAAGAGATACGTAGCGCCCGGCGCGACATCCGTCACATCGAAAAAGATCTTGAAATGCCGGTCGAGGAGATCAAGCGGCGTGTCTGGTCTATCATCGAAGGCGAGACCAAAGCGAATTTGGCGAAGAAGGAACTGATCGAGGCAAATCTTCGCTTAGTCGTGAGCATCGCAAAAAAATACACCAACCGCGGGCTCCAATTTCTCGATCTCATACAAGAGGGCAATATCGGATTGATGAAGGCCGTGGACAAGTTCGAATATCAACGCGGCTATAAGTTTTCCACCTATGCAACCTGGTGGATTCGCCAGGCGATCACCAGAGCGATCGCGGACCAGGCGCGGACGATTCGGATTCCAGTGCACATGATCGAAACCATTAACAAGTTGATCCGTACTTCCCGATATTTAGTTCAAGAGATCGGCCGCGAGCCAACCCCTGAAGAGATCGCGACCAAAATGGAAATTCCGCTCGACAAGGTGCGCAAAGTATTGAAAATTGCCAAGGAGCCGATTTCACTGGAGACACCCGTCGGCGAGGAGGAGGATAGTCACCTTGGCGACTTCATCGAAGACAAACGCATCATCACGCCATCAGACGCAGTGGTAAACATTAATCTGCAGGAACAAACTCGCAAGGTGTTGGCGACCCTGACGCCGCGCGAAGAGCAAGTACTGCGCATGCGCTTCGGTATCGGAGAAAAATCCGATCACACGCTAGAAGAAGTGGGGCAAAAATTTACGGTCACTCGCGAGCGCATCCGCCAGATCGAAGCCAAAGCTTTACGCAAATTGCGTCACCCGAGCCGCAGCAAACGACTCAAGAGTTTCATGGAAAATTAGTTCCGCCTTTGCGTTTCTTAACGAAACTCGCAACGCAACACAAGAAATACTTCTGAATGGGCCCATAGCTCAGTTGGTTAGAGCCACCGGCTCATAACCGGTTGGTCCCTGGTTCGAATCCAGGTGGGCCCACCAACTTTTTCAACTACTTATGTGAATCTGTCGGGAGCAAGCGCCGAGCTGGTGCCGGTTTCAGTGCCGGTTCAGATACGAGAGAGCCATCGGATCGATTGAGTAGTCACAATCCGGGAAAGCAGAAGGTTACCATCCCAACGGGAATCGAACCAGAACCCCGCGAGGCAGGGTGATGAGAGCACAAGTAGCCTAAATTCTAAGAAAATCAGAGAAAATATCTCTGATCTGACAGATTGTGAAAGCCCACAAAGTACCAACAAAACCGGGGAAAAATAGCGGTAAAAGTGCAACGTTGCACTTGCGAATGCTGACATTATGGGGATTTGGAAGCACCGAGAGATACACGCATAGGATTGAACTGAGTTCTCCATCAGCTTAAGCCGCAACTCGCTGCACCTCGGCGGTTTAATCCGACACGTTTTATCCTCCTGTTGCTTCCTTGGCGACCTATCCGATGCTTGATTGCTTCCACGGTTAGGGATAAGAGGCTATGCGTTAGGCGTGATGAAAAGGCAGCTCGCCACCGCGTTTGAAGCTACCCATGTTCGGCAACATTATTTTCCGGCAACTGTTCGACGCTGCTTCGTCGACCTATACCTACGTGATAGGCGACCCGCGAAGCCTTGAGGCCGTGATTATCGACACAGTCTTCGAGCAGCACTTCCGCGATCGCGCGCTCGTGGAGGAACTCGGGTTGAAGCTGCTCGCCGTGCTCGACACGCACTGCCACGCCGACCACGTGACCGGCGCGTGGTTGATGGAACAGGCGACCGGCTGCCGGATCGGTATTTCGAAGCGCTGCGGCGCTGCGGTACAGGGGGCGGACTTGCGGTTCGATCATGGCGACCGGGTGGCCTTCGGGGAACGGTATCTGGAAGTGCGCGCTACGCCCGGCCACACCGATGGATGCATCACCTACGTGACCGACGACCACCGCATGGCGTTCACTGGCGACTGTCTGCTGATCCGCGGCGCTGGCCGCTGCGATTTTCAGCAGGGCAACCCCAGCACGCTCTACCGCTCTATCACCGAACAGATCTTCAGTCTGCCGGACGACTCCCTAATTTTTCCCGGCCACGACTACAGTGGTCGCACCATGTCTTCGGTCGGCGAGGAGCGTGCGCACAATCCGCGCATCGGCGGCCATGCCGATGAGCGCGACTTTGTCGGCTTCATGGAAAACCTGAACCTTCCGCACCCCAAGCAGATTGCTATTGCCGTGCCGGCTAATCTGCGTTGCGGCAAGCCGCAAGATGAAAAGATACCGCGACCCGCGGATTGGGGACCGGTGCGGCGTAGCTACGCCGGGCTGCTTGAAATCGACCCGGAGTGGGTCGCCGAGCATCTAGCTGAAGTCCACGTGCTCGACGTGCGCCAACCCGAAGAACTGGAGGACAAGCTGGGCCACATCGGCACGGCTCAATGTGTTCCGTTAAACGAACTGAAGGACCGCTTGGCGGAGGTCCCCAAGGACAAGCCTGTGATTCCGGTGTGCCACGCGGGCATGCGTTCCGGCCAAGCCACGGTGATCCTATGCGATGCCGGTTTTCCCCGGGTAGCCAACCTGCATGGCGGCATGCTTTTGTGGCAGCAGATGGGGCTGCCGGTACTGCGCAGCACAAGCCCTTTACCAAAGTAGACAATATCTCAACGGCATCAAACCAGCTAATATTCCCTGCAGCCGATCAAATTCGAGTTCATCATCAATCTCAAAGCGGCGAAGCAGATCGGCGTTACGATTCCGCAGAGGGTGTTGGCGAAAGCGGACAAGGTGGTCAAGTGACCACGCGGCGATGCCAGGATTGAATTGAATTCTCCATCAACAAAATCTCGTTCTGAGAGAAACAGGTAGATTTTGTTTGTCTTTCTCGTGATCATTAGCTTTTTTATTCTGTGGCGTTTTCTTCCTGAGCTGGTTCGAACCAGTCGACCGCTTTAAATGTCGACAGCCCTGTATGGTGCACAGAGCTCATGCCTTAGGATGTCGGCGAGCGAGCCGCTAACTTTCGCAAAGGTTCTGGGCAATACAAAACGAATGGTTCGCGAATCGTACACAGTTCGGGCCACCAACCCTTATCCTTTTCGACCGCCCAGCGCTGGTCGCCAGCGCGTGCGCTCGAGAGCGTCGTTACCAGGTTGAGAACGGCAAGACCATGAACGACTTGTGAAACTCTCTCGCCGCGGCTGTTTGCCCCTCCGGCGCAGTCGGATGGAGTAAGCTAGCCGGGATCGTTACTATCTTACACTTATGAGTGTCACCGCTTTGTCGCAGACTCGATCTCTTCCGCAGCGGTTTTCTTCGAAATCGGCCTGGCGCAAAGACCCGATTCAGTTCTTACGCGGCAAGCCAGGAATTTGATTCTGTAAATGCTCCTTACATTCTGCACCGCACGTGGCCGAGTTTTCAGCCTATAATCTTCATTACTTGTTGCTGAAACCATTGGAAACAACCCGTGATTCGAATTTCCTACTAAAAACCATCGGGCCACGCCGCCCCATTTTTATCGTGGAAGATTGAATTTTCCACTCGAGGACTGGGGGCAGGCGGACTTGCGTTCAGATCTTGGGATTTCTGAGCCCATTCGCCACGTGGTCTTGCCGTTGCTCTATGGGGTTGCCATGAGTGTTACCGAAAAGAAGACTTCTGCGCTGGCGTTACAGGAACCGTCTCATGATACTGAACAACTGCTACTCGAACGGCTCAAGAACAGCTCAACGGATGATGAGTATTTCCGCTGGATGTTGTTTGTGGTCGGTTTCTACCGGGGCATCAACAAGATCGAGGCGGCGATGGAACTGCTCCAAGGTTTCATTGTAGCCAACAAGAACCTCGAGCAGTCCGCTCATTGTCACTTGGCTCTCGGACAGATCGCCACGGATGAGCAGCGGTTCGAAACGGCGCTAAAACACTTCACTTCGGCCGTGGAACTCGCGCCAAAGAAGCGCAAAGTTCTCTATGTGCTTCACAACAATATCGGATACTGTCACAACAAGCTCGGAGACTTCGTCGAAGGCGAGAAACATTGTCGCAGCGCGATTGACATCGATTGGACGCGCGCGAGTGGGTACCGAAACCTCGGTGTGAGCCTGCACGGCCAAGGGAATATCATCGGAGCCGCCTGGGCATTGGCAGAGGCCGTCAAGACCGACGCCGCCGATAATCGCGCCCGGCTTTTGTTAGAACAGTTAATCGCTCACAATCCATCAATCGGTGTTCAGTGTCCTTGGATCCTGCAGGCATTGAACACAGACCCAAAAAGCACGCCTGAAGTTCCTCTCACCTGAGCCAACGGGTTCGATCGTTGCCCTAGAAAAAGAACGGCTGACAGTGTGGCAAGAGCCGCTACGACTGGACCTTTACATCGAAACGCATTGGTACCGGGTCGCATTCCGTTATGGCGGATGACGAAACGGTTTGACAAGCCTGCGAAAGCATCAACTATATCTGCGTATTACGTTCGACGGGTTTTATTAATGCTTCACTAGTAGGTGCTGCAGCGTTTGCACCTATTCGGTTTTCCGCCTCTCCATGATCTATCTCCGTTCTGCACCCGGTCATTATTGATCTGGTGTAGTCCTTTAGCCACGCTAGATGGCGCGATTAAGCTAGCTAGTAACCTGCCAAATATCCCACTAGCCAATTCGCCAACCCAGGTTATCGTCTGGAGCCGAATAAGTGCGCTTTTCCGGCAATCGCTGTTGACAATCCAGCGGGGCGATGACATAAGTTCATTAAACAAATCCCATTAAGAACCTAATTTTCTTAACTTGCTAGACCGAGTTGATTTAAAAATCCTTTATATTCTGCAAAACGACGGTCGTCGGCGACTCGCCGACATTGCCGACGAGGTAGAATTGTCTGCTCCGGCCGTCATGGAGCGGGTGAAAAAGCTTGAAGCTAGTGGTGTCATCAAGGGCTACCAAGCCCTCGTGGATGGCAAGAAGGTTGGCAAGGATATTACGGCTTTCATCGGCGTTTCGATCGGCAATCAGCGCGATATGGATCGGTTTGCGTCGCAGATGATGCGTTATCAAGATGTTTTGGAGTGCCATCACGTAACCGGCGACGAAAGTTTTGTCCTCAAAGTGAAGTCGGCTGATACCGGCTCGCTTGAGAAACTACTGGGACAGATCCGTTCCGTTGAAGGCGTAACGAGGACCATTACGAAAGTGGTTCTGTCGACGGCGAAGGAAAATCAGGCGCTGGAACTGGACATCGGTTTGGCGGAGTTTGCGCATGCGAAGAAGAAAGCAAATAGTTAGAAATAATTGCGGCGCCGCGGGTTACTCGTTATGCTCGAGAGCTTCAGTCGCGCGGCAATGGTTTCCGCCAGCCTTCCGAGATACGAAAAAAGCCAAAGGGTGAGATATGACTCAATCAGGATTGCCACCGAAGCAAGGCCTTTACGATCCACGCTTCGAACATGACGCCTGTGGCGTCGGGTTCGTCGTCAATATCAAAGGTGAGAAGTCACATGAGATCATCGAGCAGGCGCTGACGGTGCTGCAAAATCTTGATCATCGTGGCGCCTGTGGCTGCGAGGAAAATACCGGTGATGGCGCCGGCATCTTGATGCAGATTCCGCACGCGTTTCTTAAAGATGCGTGCGCGGGGCTCGGGTTTCAGTTACCCGACCCGGGTGAATATGGCGTCGGCATGATCTTCTTGCCGGATCACCGCAATCAGCGCCGTCAATTCGAGAAGACGATCGAGAAGATCATTACCGAAGAAGGGCAGAAGTGTCTCGGCTGGCGCAAGGTGCCGACTGACAATATGTACCTGGGCGATACGGCGAAGGAATGCGAGCCATTCGTGCGCCAGGTGTTCATCGGTCGTGGCGCCGCCGTCACGGATGACCTGGCCTTCGAGCGCAAACTTTACGTGATTCGGCGCCGTGCGGAGAATGCGATTCGATACGCGGGACTGCCGGGCGGAGACTTCTTCTATATACCGAGCCTGTCGGGACGGACGCTGATTTATAAAGGCATGCTGACAGCTCGGCAGGTGGTGACTTTCTATCCCGACCTCTCCGATCCACTGGTGGAAACCGCGATCGCAGTGGTCCACTCGCGTTTTAGCACAAACACATTTCCAAGTTGGGGACGCGCCCATCCCTACCGCTACCTGATCCACAACGGCGAGATCAACACCCTGCGCGGCAACGAAAACTGGATGCACGCGCGCCAAGGCATGCTGGCGTCGGAATTGTTCGGCGACGATCTTAAAAAACTCTTTCCGATCATTCAGGAAGACGGCAGCGATTCGGCGAAATTCGACAACTGCCTCGAGTTCATCGCGCTAAGCGGGCGATCGCTGCCGCATGCCGTCATGATGATGATTCCTGAACCTTGGGAGAACCATGAAAGCATGGATGAGAAGAAGCGGGCCTTCTACGAATACCACAGCAGCTTGATGGAGCCCTGGGATGGTCCTGCTTCGATCGCCTTTACTGACGGACTCGTGGTCGGGGCGGTGCTCGACAGAAATGGGCTTCGCCCGTCGCGCTATTACGTGACCAAGGATGATCTGGTGATTATGGCGTCTGAAGTGGGCGTGCTCGATATACCTCCGGAACGGATTTTGGAAAAACGTCGACTCCAACCGGGAAGAATGTTTCTGGTCGATACCAGCGAGGGACGCATCATCAGCGACGAAGAGATTAAACAGGAAATGGCGTCGGCACATTCTTACGGGCAATGGTTGAAAGACAATCAGGTTCGCTTCGCCGATCTTCCCGATTTGCCGGAGACGGAACCGGCAGTAAACCATCAGGCAACACTGCAGCGGATGCAGGCCTTCGGTTACAATTTCGAAGATCTGCGCGTGAATATCGGTCCGATGGCGCAAAACAGCATTCAGCCGGTTGGTTCGATGGGCACGGACACTCCGCTGGCCGTTCTGTCAGACAAACCGCAGCTGCTTTACAACTATTTCAAGCAGCTCTTTGCTCAGGTGACCAATCCACCGATCGATCCGATTCGCGAGGAATTAATTACTTCGACTACGCTCACCATCGGTAGCGAAGGTAATCTCGTCGCTCCGACACCGGAAAGCTGCCGGCAGCTCAGGTTGCCGGAGCCGATTCTCAAGAATTCAGCCATCGAAAAGCTGCGCCGGATTGACGAGCCGGGAATTAAGTCGACGACATTGCCGA
Source organism: Deltaproteobacteria bacterium (assembly GCA_005879255.1). The sequence continues at coordinate 14,713 of VBKY01000183.1, read as the reverse complement.
TCCTGTTTAACGCGCACGAAGGGAAGGCCGGATTGGAGCATGCTCTGGACGAGCTATTTGCAGCGGCTGACCAAGCGATTGCCAAAGGCACTACGATTCTGATTCTTTCCGACAAAGGCGTCGACCGAACGCACGCACCGGTTCCTGCGCTGCTGGCCACTTCCGGCTTGCATCATCACCTCATTCGCGCCGGCACGCGCACCCGCGTCGGACTGGTGCTCGAGACGGGTGAACCGCGCGAGGTGCACCACTTCTGCTTGCTGATTGGTTACGGCGCGCAGGCGATCAACCCTTATCTCATTTACGAATGTCTAAACGACATGATTCACGAAGGGATGCTGCCAAACCTCAGCTACAAGGACGCGGTTAAGGGATACGACAAAGCCGTCTATAAGGGAGTCGTAAAAGTGATGGCGAAGATGGGCATCTCGACCATCAAGTCCTACTGCGGCGCGCAGATTTTCGAGGCCGTGGGGCTGGGACAAGAGCTGGTGGACAAGTACTTTACCTGGACACCATCGCGCGTCGGCGGCATTGGTCTGGATCAAATCGCCCGAGAGGTCGAGCAGCAGCATGCCAGAGCGTTTCCGACTTATGCGCTCAACGGCCATACGCTGGATGTTTACGGCCAGTACCAGTACCGGAAGGACGGCGAGCTTCATCTGTTCAACCCGCGAACGATTCATCTGTTGCAGAAGGCTTGTCGCAACAACGAATACAAAACCTTCAAGGAATATACACGGCTGATCGATGATCAGGCGGAGCGGTTGGCGACATTACGGGGTTTGATGCAGATCAAATATGCACCGCGGTCGGTTCCCATCGATGAAGTGGAGCCCGTCGACGAGATCGTCAAGCGCTTTAAGACCGGTGCGATGTCGTATGGCTCGATTAGCAAAGAAGCGCATGAAGCGCTGGCTATCGCGATGAACCGCATCGGCGGCAAGAGCAATACCGGCGAGGGCGGCGAAGACCCGGCGCGTTACGTTCCCGAGTCCAATGGCGATTCGAAAAATAGCGCGATCAAGCAGGTTGCCTCGGGTCGCTTCGGCGTGACGAGTTATTATCTTACCCAGGCAAGAGAATTACAGATTAAGATGGCGCAAGGTGCCAAGCCCGGCGAGGGTGGAGAACTGCCGGGACGCAAGGTTTATCCCTGGATCGCAAAAGTGCGCCATTCAACGCCGGGGGTCGGTTTGATTTCACCGCCGCCGCACCATGACATCTATTCCATCGAAGATCTGGCGCAACTCATCCATGATCTTAAAAATGCCAATCACTACGCGCGCATCAGCGTCAAGTTGGTTTCCGAGATCGGCGTCGGGACCATTGCCGCGGGCGTGGCGAAAGGTCACGCTGACGTCGTGCTGATCAGCGGCCACGACGGCGGTACCGGTGCGTCGCCGCAGACCAGCATTAAACATGCCGGCTTGCCATGGGAGTTGGGGCTGGCTGAAACGCACCAAACATTAGTGCTCAACAATCTACGCAGTCGCATCGCCGTCGAAACCGACGGTCAGTTAAAAACCGGTCGTGACGTGGTAATTGCCGCCCTGCTGGGCGCCGAAGAGTTCGGCTTTGCGACCACGGCCCTAGTAACGCTCGGTTGCATCATGATGCGCGTCTGCCACCTGGACACCTGCCCGGTGGGCGTTGCAACCCAGAATCCGGACCTTCGCAAAAAATTTACCGGCGATCCGGCGCAAGTTGTCAACTTCATGCGCTTCATCGCGCAAGAGATGCGCGAGTACATGGCCGAACTCGGCTTTCGCACGGTCAATGAAATGGTCGGTCGGTCGGACCGGCTTGAAGCGCGGCGCGCCGTGGAACACTGGAAGGCGAAGGGACTGGACTGTTCAGCGATTCTCTATCAGCCGCGGATCGGACCGGAGGTCGGACGCTATTGCCAGATTGAACAGAACCACGGGCTGGAAAATGCCCTGGACAATCAGGTTCTGCTCGATCTCGCGGCGCCGGCCTTGGAACGGAGAGAAAAGGTCAAAGCCAAGCTCGACATCCGTAACACTAATCGTGTGGTTGGCACTATTCTCGGCAGCGAGGTGACGCGGCGCTTCGGGCCGCAGGGGCTCCCCGAAGATACGATTCATTTTCACTTCCAGGGCTCCGCGGGCCAGAGCTTCGGCGCGTTTGTGCCAGCGGGGATGACATTGGAGCTAGAGGGCGATGCCAACGATTACTTCGGCAAGGGGCTTTCGGGCGGCAAAATTATATTGTACCCCCCCGAAGGGTCAACTTTCACACCGGAAGAAAATATCATCGTCGGCAATGTGGCGTTTTACGGCGCGACCAACGGAGAAGCTTACATTCGCGGCATGGCGGGGGAACGTTTTTGTGTGCGCAATAGCGGCGTGCGCGCGGTCATCGAGGGCGTGGGTGATCACGCCTGCGAATATATGACTGGCGGGCGGGTCGTCGTCATCGGCAAGACGGGGCGCAACTTCGCCGCGGGAATGTCCGGCGGCATCGCTTACGTGTTGGATGAGGACGGCACGATGAAGAATCGCTGTAACTTTGAAACGGTCGCTCTCGAGCGGTTGGACGAAAGAGATTTGCAAGAGGTCGAAGAAATGCTCAAGCGGCACGCCGTCTACACGCGCAGTGCCCGGGCGTGGCAGCTGTTAGCGTTGTGGCAAGAGACCGCGGCAAATTTCGTTAAAGTGATGCCGAGAGACTACCGCCGTGTGTTGGAAGAGTTGCAACGCGCCGAGGCCAAAGGCCTGGTCGGCGACGAAGCGTTGATGGCGGCATTCGAGGCCAACAAAAACGACGCGGCGCGGGTCAGCGGCAACTGATCGTTGGCGCAGAAGACCGTTCGCTTGTGCTCAGGGGTGACTCACTGAGCCGGGGAGTAGGGGAGCAAGTCGACTTCCGGCGGACCAGCGGCGAACCTTCCAGCTTGACGCTGGGAGTGAGTCAGTTTTTGAGTTGGGCCCAGCCGACTCGAAATCAAGAATTCAAAAGCAAAGGAGATCTAAGGCTTCTCGCCGCAGGACGGTGGGTTGCTGTGCATTTCTAGGAGAAAAGTCGGACATGGGCAAACCAACAGGTTTCATGGAATACGAGCGCGAACTGCCAGAGGACCGTTCGCCTTTGGAGCGGATCAATGACTGGAACGAGTTCCACGATCATTTCTCGGAAGATAGGCTCAAGCAACAGGGCGCACGTTGCATGGACTGCGGTATTCCGTTTTGTCATACGGGTCAATTAATCAGCGGCATGGCCTCGGGTTGCCCGGTCAACAATCTGATCCCAGAGTGGAACGATCTCGTCTATCGCGGGCTTTGGAAAGAAGCGTTGGAGCGATTGCACAAAACCAACAATTTCCCTGAATTTACCGGCCGCGTTTGTCCCGCCCCTTGTGAGGGTTCGTGTGTGTTGGGAATCAACGATTCGCCGGTCACCATCAAAAATATTGAATGTTCGATCATCGACAATGGTTTTTTCCAAGGCTGGGTGATTGCCGAGCCGCCCGAAAAACGGACGGGGAAAAAGGTTGCCGTCATTGGCTCAGGACCCGCCGGGCTAGCGTGCGCGGCGCAACTCAATCGTGCGGGCCATCTTGTCACAGTCTACGAGCGCGCCGACCGTATCGGCGGTTTGCTCATGTATGGCATCCCAAACATGAAGCTCGATAAAACGATTGTGCAGCGGCGCATCGATCTGATGGCGGCGGAGGGAGTGAAATTTATCAACAATGCCGATATCGGTACGGACATCGCGGCGACAAAGCTCAAAGAGGATTTCGATGCGGTGGCGATTTGCACGGGCGCTACGAAGGCGCGTGACCTGCCGATTCCCGGACGCGAACTGAAGGGAATCTATCAAGCTATGGAATTTCTCCGCGCCAATACAAAAAGTTTGCTCGACTCAGGACACAAGGATGGCAACTATATCTCGGCGAAGGACAAACACGTCATCGTGATCGGCGGCGGCGATACCGGAACAGACTGTGTTGGCACCGCAATGAGACACGGCTGCAAGAGTCTGACGCAGCTGGAAATCTTGCCGCGCCCGGCGGACACACGGCAGCCTGATAATCCTTGGCCGGAATGGCCCAAGATTTACAAGCTCGACTACGGCCAGGAGGAGGTGGCTGCCCGCTTCGGCGCCGACCCACGCGTTTATCTCACGACTGGAGAGAAGTTTGTCGGCGATGAGAACGGCAATGCCAAAGAGCTTCACATCTATGACGTGGAATGGTCCAAGAACGAGCAGGGAGCATTCATCCCGAAAAGGGTTCCAGGATCCGAGAAAGTTTTGCGGGCCGACCTCGTGCTGCTGGCAATGGGATTCCTCGGACCTGAGGACGCCGTATTGGCGCAACTTGGAGTCGAACGGGATGCGCGCTCTAACGCCAAAGCGGAATTTGACGAGTTTGCGACCAGCGTGGCCGGAGTGTTTGCCGCTGGCGATTGCCGGCGCGGCCAGAGTCTCGTGGTTTGGGCGATCAACGAAGGCCGCGGCGCTGCGCGGGAATGTGACCGCTATCTCATGGGCGCAACAAACCTGCCATAACTTTCCCCTCTATCACTGCTAGTCGGAGAATGTAAAAATCTCTGATAGTTTGTTTTCGATCGTGACTGCTAGCTAGTCGGCAGCTGATGCGATCTACCACCGGGCAGTTTTTGATGGCCAAAGATGCCATTGGTTCGAAAAACTTGTTGTCGAACCTGACAGTTTGCCCATCGATTGAGCCTAAATCTGAGTGCCTGGTTCACGCCTCTTTTGACTCGCCACTTGTCACCGTTGTCAGAATCAAGACAAATTCCGTGCGGTATTTCGCTAATTTCATGGAAGATCTTGTAGTTTATGAGCATGGCACTGAGGTTGCTTTTGCTGTGTGGCAGAGGAGAGAGCCGAAAGAACTCGGACCTCATTACGCTCGCCTGAAAAAGCCGAACTCTCCGTGAGGGGAGGGCGGAAAGCCATGGGTCACAATGGGCTTCGGCGCAAACCCGAATGCCGCGTCTGACTGCCGAGCTGCCGAAAGCGAAACGTTATAAAAGTTAATAAGGCGCGATGGAGTTGGACGATGAAACAGAATACCGCCGAAAATAACACAGTCCTTGTAGCGGAACGCGACACAAAATCCACGACGCCAGCACTCGATCACCGAGAGTTTGCGAAAGAGCTTCGTGCTCTCGGACAAGCAATCGAGAAATTTAGTTTCTCCACCTTCAATCTGCAGATTGATAGTGGAATTTATGTCGTCACCGGCAGAGCCACCAGCCCGCTAGAAAACGTAAAATTTTCTTTTTCTCGATTTGTTCGCGAACTATTACGGGGCGCCGATCCGACCCCCACTCTGACGACCACGGTTGGCCAAATCGACCTGCGCTTTTCGCCGGAAGAGATTGAGAAGTTCGATGTACGCGGGAGGGTGAAGCGACTGGACGCAGACAAAATGCCCGACCCGTACAGCATCTCCCAGATCTTACGGGGTGCGGGTTCTTATCTCGACAACCGCGACGTAACGAATCTGGTAGGGATCACCCTGAAAGAAAGGTGGGTGACCGTGAGCTATCAAACAGCCGAAGGCCGGTTGGAGCAAGCGAAACAGGATCTGGAGTACTTCTATAATTATTGGGTTAAGATGTACATGCGGCGCAGCAATCGCACGAAACTGCCTCCTCCGAGTGATCCGACGTTGTTCGTGTCGTGGGAAGGAATCCAAAAGGCTCATCGCCTCTCCAACGTCCCCGGATAGAATTGCGTCCAACCAAGATCCATAAAATGTTCTAGTCTTAGCTAATTTTTTCCAGCTTCAGCGCGAATAATTTGCCGCCGATTCCTCCACGCCACTGAACCCGCTTCTTCCTTGTCCTTACTCTTTCCGTTCTACCTTGACCGGTTTGTGCCCGCACATCATCATCACATCTTCAATTGAAAACCTGAGCCATTTAATTGGCACGTGAGAAACTCTTGCATCAGTTGACAAGCGAAAAGATCGGTTGCTATGTTCCGCAAAGCTTGCGGGTATTACGATCATCACGCCGTCCTGTGACCTTCTTAGCAGTGCCACGAGCGCGATCTTGATATGGCTCACGCCACATCTGGGCGCTAAACCGCTTGGCGCGCACAGACGCCGCATGCCGAAAGGATCCTCTCGTCATGATTGAAGCTCGTTTGAAATGGCCGAACAACGCCCGCGTTGCGTTCGTGCTCGGCATCGCCCTTGAAGCATGGGATAGGACCAAGCCGACGCAGGGAGCCGCCTTGCAATCCCCGCTGCCCAAAGATGCGCTTTATAAGTGGGATTGGTCGACAGAAACGTTTCGCGACTTCGGGCCCAAAATAGGAATGAAACGCCTTCTCGAGATCTGCGACAAATACAATCTGAAAGTCAGTATTCCGTTGAACGGTCTGACTTGCGTTTACTACCCCGAGCTGGTCAAAGACTGCTACGAGCGCGGACACGAATTGGTCGCTCATGGTTGGGAGATGGGTGAGCGTTTATATATGCTGACGCGGGAACAGGAGCGCGATAATATTCTCAAGACCATCGATGCCATCGTGAAAGTTACCGGGGAGCGTCCCACGGGTTGGTCATCGCCTGGAGTGCGGCCGACGGACAACACCGTCGAGCTGCTGATCGAAACCGGTTTGGAATATCATTGCGATTTTCACGACGATGAAATGCCATATCCGATTTGGCTGGGAGATAAGCTGCTGATCGAGTTTCCGCACCAATACACGATCAACGATCATCGAACGCAGGAAGAGGGAACGCGCCACGAATTCTTTGAGAAATTCAAAGACGAGTTCGATTACCGCTACAAGATCGGTGCTGAAAACCCCACCATGATGAACGTGATTACTCACGCCTATCTGAGCTCGCGCATCCCGTTGATTGATACCTTTGAGCAGATCATCGCCTATGCAACAAGTCACAAAGATGTATGGCTTGCGCGCCGCGGCGACGTCGCCGCCTGGGCGCGCAAGCAGATATTGGCAAACAAATAGACTATTGCTACTTGATCCAGAGATGGTTCAGATCGCCGATGTTCGGCAACAGTCCCAGGCTGATGCCGGACTGCAGGATTTTGTTCTGTGATTGAAAGAATGCATCGCCCCATTTGTCGGCGAAGTTCGCTTTGTTCTGCTTCATTCCTGCGGTTACTTCTTCGGGAGTACTGAGATTGAACAACTCCTTGGCTTTCGCCTTGAAGAAGTCTTCGTCTTGGCCGGCTTTGATCGTCTGAACGGCGTCCGTGTAGGCGCTACGAAGCGCTTTGACCAACTGGGGTTGTTTTTCCACAGTTTCTTTGAGCATGCCGACGGTTGACTTGAGCGGCGGCGCGCCGAAGATCTGTCCAAGCTCAATATCGAAGTCGACAAGCACCCGATACTTTCCGGACATCACCAGCCGCGTGGTGTGGGGCTCGAACATGTTGATCGCTTCTACTTCCCCTCGTTCCAAAAGAGCGATAAGCGCACCGGTTTCTGCCGGAATGTTTTGAAAGTCTTTTTCAATGTCGAGCTTTTTCTCCTTCGCGATGACCGCGGAAAAAAAGAATGCGCCCGTCACCCGCGCGAAATTCCCGATCTTCTTGCCTTTCAGATCGCCGAAGGATTTGTAGGGCGAATCCTTCTTCACCACCCAGGAATTGCCGGACCAGATCTGCGGCGTAATCAGGCGAATATCGGTGCCACTCTTCACCAAATTTACAGCCGTGCTCGGTTGCATCGCGCTCGCTGTGGTCCGTCCGAGCTTCACCGCGTTCGCGGCTTCGGTAAAGTCCATCATCATGTTGTTGATCTTGATACCGTACTTGACATCGAGCCCTTTATTTTCAATCAAGGCAGCAATGTAACCCGACTGCCCTGCCGCACTGGTGGCGACATTGATCGTCTGCAACGCTTGCCCTGCCATCAGCTTGGACGCGACGGACAAAGCAAGTCCAGTGACTAAGAGCGACTGTTTTAGTCTCATGATTCTCCTTCCTCCTTCAACGCAACTTTAGTCTCCAGCTCGGCTGCGAAATTATAAATTTCGGGTCCCCAGCGCCGTGGCGTAGGCAGTGGATTGGTCACATAAGCATCCAAACTGGCCGGTCGAGCCGTGAGAGTGACCACGTAGTCACTCATGTAAGCAGCCTCGGGTAGATTGTGGGTAACGAAAAGTACCGTCCGGCGGAGCCGCTCGCATAAACGCCGCGTGGTCTGGCGCAATTGCCGGGCCGTAAGCTCATCGACGCTGGCGAAGGGCTCGTCCATCAAAACGCAATCTGACTCCACCGCCAACGCCCGCGCTAGACCGACGCGTTGGCGCTGGCCGCCAGAGAGATAGAGAGGAAACTGATTGACGTATTCTTCCAGACCGACAAGTTCCAAATAATGTTGCACCCGGGACTCCCACTTTCCGCGAACGACACCGGCGCCTTTAAGAGCGAGGCTGATGTTCTCGCCCACGGTTTTCCACGGCAATAAACGCGGGGTTTGAAACACGTAGCCGATGAGAGGGCGCTGCTGGGTTTGGCCATTATTGACGAGGCGCAGCTCACCGCGGTCCAAGCGTTCCAGCCCGACGATTGAATTTAATAACGTTGATTTGCCACAGCCAGACGGTCCGATCAAAACCGTCACGCAACCTTCGCGCGCTTCAAACGATAACCGATCAATGACTTTGAACGGCTTGCCGTCCTCACGGCGAAACCATTTTTCCGCGTCTCGCACGAGGAGCTCCGCCATTCAGCGTCTCCAAACGTCGAGCTTCGGGCGCCATGCGGTGAGGCGGCGCTCGGCGAGATTGATGATCCCGTATTCGATGACAATCATGGCGATGACGAAGGTGACCGTCCATGCGATCACCCCCTCCATGTTGAAGACTTGATAGGACTTCATGACCTGATAGCCGACGCCGTTACTGGTGCCGAACATTTCGACGACGACGACGACTTTCCAGGCAAGGCCCAAGCCGTAGCGGGTGGCGGCAAAAATATTGGGCACAAGCTGGGGCAGGATGACCTGGGATATCTTCATCCATTTCGTAAAGTGAAACACATGGCTCATGTCGATCAGCTCTTTGTCCAGAGATTTCACGCCCGCCCAGATGTTGATGACCAGCATCGGAAAAATTGTTACGGTTACGGCGAAATAAGGGGAGAATTCATTGATGCCAAACAGCATCACGGCGATCAGCGCCCACATCAAGCCGGGAATGGTCAGACCGAGCACCACCAACGGCTGAAAAAAACGTTCGCCCATCACCACCGTGCCCATGTAAATTCCCACAACGACACTGAAAACCATCGCAACGATCGATCCGACAAATACCCGGCGGAGACTTTGGTACATGTGAAAGAAAAAGGTGCCGTCGGAAACCAAGCGGATAGCTTCCTGCACGGTACTCATGGGACTCGGCAGTAGGCGCGGATAGAGAAGAAAGAGCAGCCACCAGATCGCAATCACACTAGTGACGGCAAGCAGTGGCGGCAAAGAGCGGCCGGCAAGCTCTCGGCCGAATGATTTGCCGAAGGGCGGAACTGTTTCGGCGCCAGCCACGGCCGTAGGCTGTCCGGTCATCGTCACTTGATTATTTCGTTCGAGAGCCATTCAACGCATTAGTGCTATAGAATCATGATTCATGTCAATCGTCACGGTCGCATCATTGCATGGCTAAAGGAGGTTTATTGTTTGAGATCCGAGGCAGATAATCCGGCGGCGCCCTTTGTCAGTCCGTGGGTGAGCTAACGGCCGTCACCCTTTCACTCTCCCAAGGGTTGGGGTCGGTGCTAGTAAAATAACCTGAGACTATCGCAGATTCTGCTGCTGGCGGAGGCGGTCCAAGTCCTGCTGGGTTTGATTTCGGCGAATCTGGTCCCGCAATGAATCGATCTGTTGTTGGCGCTGCAAGTCGTTGAGTTGCTGCTGCTGGCGCGACGCGTCCGGCTCCCGTTGGATTCGGTTGATCTGCTGGTCGTTTTGCAGGCGCTCCAGCTGCTGATCGTTTTTCAGCTGGTCCAGCTGTTGTTGGGTCTGCGCGGCTTGGGGCTGGTGCGGCTGTGAAGGCTCGGTCTTTTGCTGCTTGATCTGATCCAACTGTCGCTGAGACCGATTGAGTTCTTGGTCGCGCTTGAGAGTTTCAAGTTGCTCTTGCCGTTGTAACTCCTTCGCTTTTTGTTCCTGGCGGGCTTTGGTTTGTTGTTGCAAGATTTCTTCGAGCTGATCGGTCGCGGCCCAAGCATGCGTCGGCGCGAGAAGCAGGACGATGACCAAATAGCGAATCAATACGGCGGCCGGTTTCATAACAAGTTCCCCCATATTCATCAAAGCAAACTACCGCGCCGATGGCAACATGGAGAAATCGACCAGTTTTTCCGCGTCGAGATTCTCCGGTATAGGTCGTTCTTCATGCAGGAGGTTTAAGTAGCCGCGCACTTTTTTGAGATCGATGCTGCCGTCGGGGGAAAGAATGCCGATGAGGGTATCGTAAGACCGTTCCGCTTCGTTTTGGCTGATTTTGTAGCGCGTCGCAATCATCTTGACGGCTTCGGCGCGGTTAGCCCGTTGCCAAGCTACCGCATCCAGGATCGCGGCGATGGTTTTTCGTACCCGCTCGCGATTGGCGCGGATTTCCGATTGGGAGGTGAACAGTCCGACGTAGGGAATATCCGCCAAGTCACCGAGGAAAAGAAACTTCTTATAGCCCAATGACATCGCCTTGTCGTCGAACGGCGGGCTCAAAACCGCGCCAGCGACCTGGTTGCTCGTCAGGGCGGCAAAGCTGTTGGAGGTCCCGCCGGTAGTGGTCAAGCCAATTTGTTTTTCGTCCAAACCGAGCTTCTTGAATCCCGCCCGCGCGAAATAGTAGGGCGAAGAGCGGATGTCAGAGATGGCAACTTTTTTGCCGATCAAGTCCTGCCCGCGATTGATCTCCTTGCTGGTGACCAAAACCCAAGGTGTGTCTCTGTAAAGGGACAGAACGACGATCAGCGGAAGGCCGGACACCGCGGCCGAAATGGCGGACTGCGGGGAGGTAAAGAAGTTGATATTGCCGTTCAAGACGGCCTGGGGCGCAATCGAAGTGCGCATTTGGATGTATTCAACATCGAGGCCGGCTCTGACATAAAAACCTTTTTCCTTGGCGATATCGAACGGCAATGTAGAAACGGCCGACGATGGATAGCCGATACGGACTTTCTGCGGCGGCTCTGCGCTATGCGCATTCCCGAATAAAATGTACGAAAGAATCCAACATCGCAACATCAAATTATTGTGCATTCGGCCGCCCCTGCGCGCGATTCAGATTCCGACCATGCCGTAATAGGTCGCGCAATTGTCCCAGAGAATCCTTCGTTTGTCCTCGTCAGTGATCGGCAGTTCTAGAAAACGCTCGACGGCTTTCGGGTATTTGGTATCCACATGGGGAAAGTCCGTGGAGAAGACCAATCTTTCGTTGCCGAGGAAATCGATGGCATATTTCGCTGGCTCCTCGTCGCATTCGACCGATGCATAGCACTGCCTCTTGAAGTAGGTGCTGGGCGGGTTCTTAAGCTCCGGCGCCCATTGGTCGCCGTACAATTCCCAATGTTCATCGAGACGCCATAAAAGAAACGGCAGCCAGCCGCAGTTGCCTTCAAGAAAGGCGACGCGCAGTTTAGGATGGCGATCCAAGACCCCGCCGCCGCAGAGACTACCGACGGCGAGCATCTGTTCGACGGGATGGGAAAAGGTATGGCGCAACATAAAATCGTAACCGAATTGTTCGCCGACCTGCCGCGCCGCCGAGTTGTTCGCCTCGTGAAAGCCGAGCGGTACGCCAAGATCCTCGAGCGCGGACCAAAGCGGCTCGTAGTATGGCTCGTGCCAGTTATTGCCGTTGACAATGTTGGCGCGCAGAAAAATCGCGCGGAAGCCCAACGTCTCGACGCAGCGACGCGTCTCGGCGATCGCGTCGTCGATGTTGAAAGGTGAAATCATGCCGGCGCCGACGAGCTTGCTCGGATCGGCCCGGCAGAATTCGTAGAGCCAGTCGTTGTAGGCGCGCGCAAGGGCGGCAGCGAATTCGCGATCCAAGTCAGGAATGCTGAGTACGTTCAGCCCACGGCTCGGATAGAGAATCGCCAGATCGATTCCTTCTTCTTCCATCGCGTCGAGCTGCACTTGCGCAGTCCAGCCGCGCTCGTAGTGAGTCCTGAAGAGCTTTTGATTCTTGTGAAAAATATGGCCTGGCGGCGGAAGCGTTCCCGCCGGAGGATCGGCAGGTCGGCCCCATGCGCGGCCATCGGGGCCGACCAAGCGCAAATCGCGCACGTGATCGGTGGTGCCGATCGGCGCGAGGTGTTTAAACTTCTTGTCGATGTAGCGCTGCCAGAGATCGGCCGGCTCGAGGATGTGCATGTCGCTATCGAGAACTTTGAAACCGTTATTGGCCATCGGTCACCTCCGGGTCCACGCTTAAGAAAGATTCAAGTCGTTCCAATCGTTCAAACGGTTCAAGCCGTCCGCGCTCGCAAACGCCGCGGCGTGGGGTCACGTCGAGTCAGGGTGCGTCGAAATATATTTCGCTGCTTGCGCGGGGTCTACATCCGCACTTCTGATTTCGACTTTGGCCGCTTCTTCCTGAAGCAGAAAGGTTACGGTGTACGCCGATTTGTCGCCCCAGCCGCGCTTGACGGCCTCGATAAGACTTTGTTCAGCGATGTTCGCCAGCGGCAAAGGGACATCGAGCTCGCGCCCAAGCGACGTCGCGAGACCGACGTCTTTACACAGCAGATTGAGCGGAAATGTTTCGGTTTCGAAATCGTTGCGAAAGACCGTCTGCGGCACTTGTACGTGCAGCACATGCATGCGCCCGACCATGCCGCGGCGAACGCATTCCCAAAGCGCTTTGGTTTCTACGCCGGCCTTGACGCCGAGCGTAAGTCCTTCGGCGATCGCTTGAGAAATCGTGCAGTTCATCATCTGGTGGACGAGCTTGCAGATACTGCCGCTGCCCAATGGACCGGCGTGCAACACCTGATCGCCGAAAGCGCGCAGGATCGGTGTGACCCGATCGAAGATTTCTTTCTCGCCGCCAACCATGACTTCGTGGATACCGCGCGCGGCGCCCGGCTGGCCGGAGGCGACGGGAGCGTCGAGTAAGAAAGCGCCCTTTACGCGAAAGAGCGGTTCAAGCTGGCGGATCAGTGATGGCGGACTTGTCGAGATATCAATGTAGATCGATGCAGGTTTTATTCCCGCCAAAATTCCTCTTGCGCCGCACGCAACCTGCTCGACATCTTTGGGCATCGGTAGTGCCGTGATGATCACGTCACTCTGCTGCGCTAGATCGTGGGCGGAATCGACGACCCTGGCGCCGCGCTCTCTAAATGGGCGTGCCGCTTCTTCCCGAAGATCAAACACAACCATCGGGAAGCCCGCGCGCTGGATATGGCCGGCGACAGGGCCGCCCATGTTGCCGAGACCGATGAAGCCGACTGTCTCCATTGTTTCTCCTGCTTGTCGCATATGATTTACCAGCTTATCGCAGAACCGCTATTCCAGTGTCAATGCGCATGAACACGGAGGCTTTGGATGCTTCACCGCGGAGGCGCCGAGGGCGCGGAGAGAGTGCCTTTTTCGTTTGTCGCGATTCTGATAGAAGGCATCTAGCGAAGGAAAAGGAGCAAATCCTATGGGCCATATGATGAACGGCAAATGGAGTAACGACGACCGGATTCCCACAGACGCGCGCGGCAGTTTCGTTCGCGCCGATTCTCAGTTCCGCCATTGGATCACCGCGGACGGCAGTGCGGGACCTTCTGGAAGCGCCGGATTCAAGGCGGAGCCTGGCCGCTACCATTTATTTGTTTCCTACTCCTGTCCGTGGGCGCACCGAACGATTATTTTTCGCAAGCTCAAAAAACTCGAAAACGTCATTTCTATGTCGCTCGCCGACAGGCCGAAGACCGAAGGCTGGGCCTATTCGGAGGGCATCGATGATTTGCAGCCGTGCGCTGACGGGATTTTTCGTTTGTATCAAGTGTACGGCGCGGCGGATCTTGCTTATACGGGCAAGGTGACGGTGCCCACGCTGTGGGACCGCGAACGGCGCACGATCGTCAATAATGAATCGCCGGAAATCATCCGAATGTTCAATTCCGCCTTCCGCGCGCATACCGATGTGAGCTACGATTTTTATCCGGAAGAACTGCGCGGCGAGATCGATCAAATCAACGAATTCGTATACGGCCATTTCAACAACGGCGTTTATCGGGCGGGCTTTGCGCGCAGCCAGGAGGCTTATGAGGAAGCCGCGCGGAAAGTTTTCGTTTGCCTCGATGCGTTGGAGAAACAACTGTCTGAACGTCGCTATCTAGCCGGCGATCGCATCACCGAAGCCGACTGGCGAGCTTTCCCGACGCTCCTGCGCTTTGACTTGGTCTACTACAGCCACTTCAAGTGTAATCTGCGCCGCATCCAGGATTATCCAAATCTGGCGAATTACCTGCGCGAGCTCTATCAGTGGCCGGGAATCAAAGACACGTTGGATCTGCAGAAAATCAAGGCGAGTTATTACGGCCAGCTTAACGTCAATCCGACCGGGATTTTTCCCATCGGACCAAATCTGGACCATCTGGAATCGCCGCACGATCGAAATCGCCTGCGCGCCGCGGCGTAAGAAATTTCATTAACCGCAAAGAGCGCAAAGATTGCAAAGTCAAGGCTGGCCCGACGTCTACCAGAACTATTTTTGCGCACTTTGCAT
>VBKY01000243.1 GCA_005879255.1 Deltaproteobacteria bacterium | reverse complement strand
GAGATTCGCAAGAACAAGACGATCCACTCACTGCTGAGAAAGCTTGTTTGAGCGGCTATTACTGCGTGTCGTGATTTGATCTGCGTTGGAACCGGCGAGTCCTTGACGTGTACTGCGGCTTAAAGCGAGCGATGGGGAGATTCTAATTGCGCCCGGCAACCCGCGCGGTAACCTCGCGGCGAATGAATCCGGGCGGGCGTCCATGTTTTGAGTGGATTTCGAACCAGCCGTCGCGGGTATCGACAACGTTGACTTTTACTCCAGGCTCAATTTCACCGATCAGCTCCGATGATTCAGTTGGCGCGGCGTAAACCCGGCTGGGCCGAGTAATTTCGTAGGTACCGATCGCGCGTGGCTCCTGTTTAGCCAGTGGCGTCGGTTTTGGGGCTTCTCTATTTTCGTTAACAGCCGGCTTGCTGGCATCCTTTGTCAGCGGCGCCGTGGGGACCGTTGCCGGTTCGATTACAGTCGGCTGCGGGTTCGCGCTCGACAAGGCCGTGACCGACGGTACGGAATGATCTGTTACCCGCGGCGCACTGGCTACGACGCTGGGAGTCGTCGATTCGCCGGCGTTTGGATTCAAGTACTGGACGCCTAACACCGTCGCTGCCGCCAGCACAATTATGGCAGAAAAGATGCCGAAGCGTCGCGCCGTTTTGTGCTCTGGCGCAGCGGCGGCATCGCCCTGCGGAGCGATGCTCGATGGACTCGGCGTGTCGTTTTCCCGAGGATTTGCAAAAACCGCGGGGGACATGGCGCTCGATCGAGTTTCATCATCTGCGCCAGTCGAATGTCCGCCGGCGTGCGAAGGAGGATGCGACGCCGAGCTCATTGGCGGCTTTTCTTGAGCTGGCAGGGCAATCATCCGGGCAAAGCCCGCGAGCTCGTCTTGAAACTCGCGCTGCTGTTCGGCGAGCGCGGCTTGCCTGGCGATCAATTGCTCGTAGGGTGCCTGAAGCGATGCCAGCCGTCTGCGGTTTTCTTCGCCGTCCGCGATGCGTTGTCGCCAACGAGCAATCTCCTCATCATGCTGGCGGCTTTCAAGGCGCAGAGTCTCTTGAATGCGTTCCGACTCGGCCAATCGATCTCGCAGGGATTCCCACTCACGGACGTTTTCTTGACCCATTGAAATCTCTTTCTCAAGTTCAGTAATTCGGCTTTCCATTCGCAGCCGTTCCTCCCGATGCCTTTCTTCAAGCGCGTCGACGCTGGCAAGTTTCTGCTGTAGACTTGCAAGTTCCCTTAGCTTGGCGTGGCTTTCTTCGAGCTCGTGCTTCAATGCCATCATTTCGCGTTGCAGCAGAGCATGACGGTCCGCGTCTTGGGTGCCGGCCGCCGAGCCGGTGATGTGAGCTGCGCTTGCCTGCAAGCGGTTTCTAAGTTCGTTCACTTCTGTTTTGAGCCGGTCGTTCGCCGCATGTAGTTCTTGCATCGTCGCGCGCGCGGCGTCAGTGCTGTCGTGCGTTGCTTGCAGTTCCTCGATCGTTCTAGCGCTCAATTCCAACTTGCCGGCCAGTGTGTTTAGTCGATTCTGGAGATCTTGATTTCTCGCGCGAAGCTCAGCCAATTCCGCGGAGTTGTTCGGCTGCGGCGTTACCAGCTGGCCTGTAGAATTTTGTTGTGGGCCATTCTCCAGTCTTGTGAGCAATTCATCGATCTCGCGGCGTTTGACTTTGAGTTCTTTCTCGGATGCAACCAAGAAAATACCCAGCAGAACGATAACCGCTCCGGCAAACATTACGATCCAAACAAACAGATTGTCCATTTGTGGTCTCCTATTCGAAATTGGGGCAGGACGATTATCTAACATCGCCAAATATATGCCAAGTAAAAAGTTGTCGGGCAGCGCGTCTAAGTAGCCAATTTCTTGAACATTTTTCTAGTCGCGGCAAATGCGATTGGGCGCTGGCAAAGGAGCAATTCTGAACAAAATAGTGAAGCGCTGCGAAAATTGTAACCCCCTAATGAATAAGGACTTTTCCGCATTTGGATCGATGCGCCGGGCTGGTCGACAGTGACCGACCGGTGGCGCAGGGTCCCCCCCGGGGTCGCTCTAACCTTGCTAATTGGCTATCCGGCGTTTCTGATTGGCCTGACATTCGGCGCGAGGAATGGCTGGATGTCGCCGTTGGTGATCGGCTGTTTTACTCTGGCGGCGATCGGTCTTGCGAGTTTCGTGTGGATCGAACTATTTGTGACAAAGCCCTTCATCGACGTTGATATATTCAAGCAAAGGGCTCTTGCGGCGGCGCTCGCCACTTGTGGTTCCGGAACCGTTGGTACAACAACCGCTGTGGCACTGATGGAGATCAATGCAAGCGGAGAACCTTTGGACGCATGCTGCAGCGTTCGCCGGCGCGCAGCAGTTCGCGTTTACATGTCTTGCGCTTGTCGGATTAGTCGGAGTCGCTGCGGGTCCAAGAATCAAGCCGCCTACAACGGCGCACTTGCCGTGACTTTGTTGGATGAATACATGCGCGCGCTCAGCTGGTTTACAGCGCGAGAACTCTGCGCGAGAACCATGGGGCCGCACAGGCCGATTGCGAGCATCAACAGTGAGGACGGTTCGGGCACGGCCGCGGTGACTTGGTTAGTGATGATGCTATCGCCGCCGGCGCCTGCTCCGCCAGGCAAGCTGTTTTCGGAATTATTCCCATTCTCATTCGAATCGCTCTCGGATTCCTCGTTCAGATCATCCGGGTTGTCCAATTCTTCATCGGTGGGCAATGGAATGTTGATTACCAGGTTGTCAATGGCAAATGATTTCTTTTGCAACCCCACGAACTGTAACGTGTGAACCGGAGTATCGAAGAAATAGCTGCTCTGATGCCCCGTCAAACCTGCCTTTCTTTGAGCTTTCGATAAAATCTGCTGATTGATGACGACTCCATCGGCCAAGATGGTGAAGCTTTTTGCGTTCTTAAAGAGCTGAAAATCGACGCTGAACGAGTCGATCGGATTGGCGCCGAAATCGATTGTGATTCCCGACGCGCCGTTTCCCTTGCCGACCTTCAAAAACGAGTTGCCCGCGGTCGTGTTCTGACTGACGGCAATGTCAGATCCAAACAGCCCCTCCATGTACGCCTCGACGTCGGAAGCGTTCACGCCTTTTTTTGATTGACTGTGAATCTGATTGAAATCAAAAAGAACCATGCCGTCCGCAAAAGCCGGTCGATCGTAAATCAAAACTGTTAAGAAACATAACACTGTCCACGAAATTCTCTTCGACATAATAAACCTCATCGTGTCAAATCAAAATTGTCGTCGAGGATCGAGATAACGCAACCAATGTGCCACCCAATCGTGATCGTCAACTACTGGGTCAGCGAGTCAGTCACGCTGTTGAGCGAATGACAATTTATTAAATTATCGTGGTCTTACGGATGGGTTGTTGGACCGGACAAGTAATATATATTTTGTTGGGGAATGATTCTCATCGTGAAACGGACAATCGAGACCGCCGTTGATCTCGTCAAAATCCACCTGACGCCCGAAGTAGGCGACGCTCATGGACGGCAAAGCGTGACGATCTTGGCAGCGATTGACGAAGGTTACGCCGGTTCTTCCACAGACAAAATTGTCCCTGCGCAACCTCGGTTTTCGAGCGGGCAGAAATCTGACAAAGTCTAGATCATAGGCACGAAATCGGGTGTGATTGTCGTGAAAGTGTGACTCGGCACATGAACCTTTAAGAAATAGTTGGCCGCTACTCGTCTATTCTGCTGACATGTCGAGCTCGATATGACAACACCACAGGTGGCTGGCTGAGAGCTATCGTCTCATGTTAGGAAAGCTTACACAGCAGTTGCGGATGTGCCGCAGTCATTCAGCAGCCGCGGGTGCGAGCGTGCCGTAATGACAAGGTCAATGAAGGCGAGAGGGGAGCGAAGAACAGATGGTCATCGATTTCCAGCATCACTACATTCCCGTGCAATTAGCCAAGAAGCGAGGACTCTATTCGGAGACCGGCAGGACCATGCTCGAGGAAGGCGGTCTACCCGCGACGACGATGCATCGGCGTTTATACGATTTGGATTTGCAGCTCGATGATATGGCTCAAGCGGGCATCGATCTGTCTGTGCTTTCGTGCTTGCTTGGCTGGTCCGCGCCGCTGGAGGACTGCCGTTTCATCAACGACGATCTCGCTGCCATTCAAAAAAAATATCCGCACCGCTTCGTCGGTTTGGCCCAGGCGCCGATCCTCGAAGGGAAAACGGCGCTCGACGAGTTGCGCCGGGCAATTGGCGATCTCGGACTGCACGGAGTGACAATTACGTCGCAGGTTGGTGGGTTCTCTCTCGACTCGCCGAAACTTTACGACTTTTACGAAACGGTCTGTGCCCTCGATGTTCCAGTTTTTGTCCATCCGGCGTTGGTGCCGACAGGTTACGAGCACTTAAAGGATTATGATCTGCCGCGCGTGTTAGGGCGCGAGGTCGATCTTACGGTCGCGATAACACGACTCATCGCCGGCGGTATTTTCGATCGGGTTCCCAATCTAAAGATCGTCATGGCCCACTTCGGCGGCGGTATCGCCGCGGTCAAAGATCGTCTGATTGGAAAGGGCTACCGCTTCGGTACGCTCAAGAGGCCCTTCGGCGAGTACTACGATAAGGTTTATTTCGACATGGCCGGATTCGAAGGAGGTATCGCCGCGCTTAATTGTGCGCTGCAAGGGATTCGTCCAGAACGCATGGTTTTTGCCAGCGACTATCCGCAGGATTTCACCGGAGTGAATACAGACACCGGGAAAGGGATGAAGGAATTGAAAAACTACATCGAGACCATTCGCAATTTACCGCTGGACGATAAAAGTATAAAGAAAATTTTGGGTGACACGGCGGCGGAGCTATTAAAGCTTTGTTAGCCTCTGCTCGCGGTTTGTCGAAAGAATTGGGTCAGCCTAGGTTCTCGTTCGTCGGCGGCGTGAGAGCAACGACCGGAATTACGAATTCGACCCGTAAGCGAGATGCGCTTTTGCTCTACCGTTCCACAGCGGGTTTTGCCAAACTTGCGTCGACGTAACCCGGTTTGTTGCCGCGCTTGGATTCCACCTTGAGCCAGCCTTTTTCTTCTTCGACCACGTTGAGCTTGGTTCCTTTGGGAATATTTGCCACCACAGGGTAGTGAAGACCCGGTCCGCTCCTTACCTGGGTATCCGCAACCGTTTCGTATTTGCCCTCGGCCTGCGGGTTCAAGCCTTCTTTAACCTCACCCTCCGAAGCTTTTACCGAAGCCATTTCGATGTAGCCGGGCGCGTTGCCCTTTTTCGAAACAATCAGTACCCAATCGCCATCTTTTCCGACGACGTTGACTTTGGCATCGGGGCCTATGTCGGCGATGGCACGAAACTGCGTCCCGGGGCCGGCGCGGACCTTGGTACGCTCTACTGTGACGTAGGCCCGCGTTTGCTCGTTGAGGTCGGGAAGCTCCTTGAGCGCGACCGGTTTCTCCTTGTTCTTACACGCCGATGCGGCGAGCGAAATTAAGACTACTAGTAGCGATGCCATTATGAGATTGACGTATCGAGTCATTGGCGGCCTCCCAGAGTCAACTTGATTGAACGCATTATAATAACATGCTTTCGAATCCGTCCATTGTCCGCTGTGTACGATGAAAAGCCGCGCAAAGGGCAAGTTTAAAGCTTCGGCTCAATGGATCTCTTTCCATACTTTGGCTAGACTTTCACCGTAAACGCTGAGGTCCCATTCGCAGAAGTAACCGAAGGGTGTCGTCCAGACCTGATAACCGGTATCGCGCAACCGTTGGGCGGTGGTGTCAATGAATGATTCGGCGACAGCCGGTTGGGCGGTTTCGCCGCCGAGATGGGTGAAAGAGTGGAGCACGATATTCTTGAGGCCCCGCTTGTTGGCGAGCCATTTGATATGTTTGAGGACCTGACGCGACACCGAGCCGTAGCGTTCTTCATCCGCATCGGACGCTTCAGCGTGGACGAACACGACAATCGTTTCGGCGACCTCCTGGTCAATGTCGCGATCGCGAACATCTGGAAGCGTTTTTGAATGGGTTTTCCAGCGAAAGCGCTTTGCCTGAAAGCAGAGTAGCTTCATCGCGCGAACGGCTCAATAGTAATCCAGAAAATTCTTGAGAAGCTTTTTACCCTCTTCGGCGAGGATCGATTCGGGATGAAACTGCACACCCTCCACCGGGAAAGTCTTGTGACGTACCCCCATGATGACTCCGTCGTAGGTCTGAGCACTGACGGTTAAGTCCGCCGGTAAGCTTCGCGGGTCAATCACCAAAGAATGATAACGCATGGCGGCGAAAGGGTTTTTCACTTCCCGGAAAATCGTCAACGCATCGTGAGTGACCTCTGAGCGCTTGCCATGCATGATCGACGGCGCGCGTACGATCGCGCCGCCGTAGGCGGCACCAATGGATTGGTGGCCGAGGCAGACGCCAAGGATCGGAATCTCTGCGCCGAAACGCTTGATCGTATCGCATGAAATGCCTGCCTCGTTCGGCGTGCACGGGCCCGGCGAAATAACGATCTTCTCGGGTCGCAACGCTGCGATCTCGTTCAAGGTAATTTTATTGTTTCGATAAACTTTTATGCTGGCACCGAGCTCGCCCAGATAGTGATACAGGTTGAAGGTGAAGGAGTCGTAATTGTCAATCAACAATATCATCGTTTTCTCCACTGTTCAGCAAGATCGACCGCTTTTAGCATGGCACGCGCTTTGTTGAGCGTCTCTTGGTACTCTAGCTGCGGATCGGAATCGGCGACGATGCCGGCGCCGGCCGTAATAAAAACCTTCTTGCCCTTCATCAAGATGGTGCGGATAACGATACAGGTGTCGAGATTGCCGTTGTAGCCGAAATAGCCGATGGCGCCGGCATAAAGTCCGCGCTTTTGCGGTTCGAGCTCGCTAATGATCTGCATCGCGCGGATTTTTGGCGCCCCGGAAACAGTTCCCGCCGGAAAGGCCGAGACAAAGAGATCGAAAGCAGATTTGTCCGTTGCTAGTTTGCCGCGGACATTGGAGACGATGTGAATCACGTGTGAGTAGCGTTCAATAGCCATCAGCTCATTGACCTCGACCGTGCCGATTTCAGCGACGCGACCGACATCGTTGCGACCCAGGTCGACCAGCATGATATGTTCAGCGCGCTCCTTGGGATCGGCGAGCAAGTCATCTTCGAGTGCTCGCTCTTCTTCCGGGGTGGCGCCTCGCCGACGCGTTCCGGCAATTGGACGGAGCTCGATAGTGTTGCCGGTCAATCGCACCATGGTTTCGGGTGATGAACCGATGACCCGGAGATCTTCCAACTCCAAATAGAACATATAAGGCGACGGATTGATGAATCGCAGGGCACGATAAATTTCGAACGGATCGCTGCTCGTCTCGGTTTCGAGCCTCTGGCAAAGCACCACTTGAATCACATCGCCGGCCTTTATGTATTCTTTCGCTCGGGTGACCGCGTTTTCAAAACCTTGTTGTGTTAGATTAGAACGAAATTTTCGATTGCCGTTGCTCTGATTCAGATCTCGCGGCTCAATCCCGCGCGGCTTCTTCTGGAGACTGGCAATGACTTTGCGAATTCTCTTGACCGACGCGTCATAGGCACGCCGGAGATTTATTTTTTCCTTGATTTCAACGTTGTCGATAACTTTAATCGTGTGTTTCAAATTGTCGAAGGCAACCAGAGTTTGCACAAAAACGAAGAAAATCTCCGGCATGCCGAGAGGATCTTGCTTGCTATTGGTGATCTCATGAAATTGTTCCACGGCGTTGTAAGACACGTAACCGAGCGCGCCGCCAAAAAAAGGCGGAACTCCGGGCACCGTTACCGGCCGGCAGTCTTTCAACAGTTCTTGAAGTAGATCTAGTGGCACTTCGGAAACTAATTTCTTTAACTTACCATTCTCAACGATTTCGACCTGATTGCCGCGGGATTTAAAAACCCGGTGCGGGGAAGTTCCCAAAAATGAATAACGGGCCCATCGTTCGCTTCCTTCCACACTTTCAAGCAGGAACGAATAGCGATCGCGCTCAAGCCGCTTGAAAAAGGATAACGGTGTCTCCAGGTCCATCAGCAACTCCTGGTAGACGGGTATCAAGTTGCCTTGTCTGGCAAGTCGGCAAAATTCTTTGTAAGTAGGTTGAATCATGTATCCTTACAAAAACAAAAAGGGCCATAAGTTTATCACCTATGGCCCGTATCTTAAGAACTCACTTTTTTAGATGGGGATCAGCCACGGTGAAGACGCTGCCTCAGTAGCCAGCGCCACCATGCCAAGACGAAATGCGCGACTCCCAACCGTACGATCATGCACCCATACTGCCGCAATGGCTGGTGCCGGTCAAGTATTGATCGTCAGCCGCGGGCGCAACCAGCGTTCCGGATCGGCAGTGTTGTTCTGAGAGGAGCTCGACGAGAACACGAGCAGCCTTCTTGTCGCCTGTTGGGCAAAACGGTGTGTGTAAATCAGCTTGCAATGACCCGTTAAGCGGATTGATTTTGACTCTAAAATTTGGCTGAAGTTGCCACAGAGCTAAAGAGTTTTGCCACGTGCTTACGCGTTTGACAATCACCATCGACCACGTTAAAACGCCTTTTTGGAATGATCTAAAGTCGCTTCAAAGCAAGACGTACACCGGGGAGGAAACATGGTTCGGCGCGAGAAGTCCAATTATGTCATTCAGTCTGTATCACACGCGCTCGACGTGGTGGAACAGTTCAACGGCAATGTTGATGAAATTGGCGTTACGGAGCTCAGCAAACGGCTTAAACTGCACAAGAACAACGTCTTTCGTCTGCTGGCGACGCTCGAAGCGCGGGGTTACATCGAACAGAACAAGATCACTGAAAATTATCGTTTGGGTCTCAAATGTTTACAGTTGGGACAGACATTTATTCATCAAATGGGTTTATTATTGCAATCCAGAGCGATCCTCGATGATTTGTCGAGGGTGACTAAAGAAAGCGCATATGTCGCGATCCGAAAAGGGGGCTCGATTATTCCTCTCGATTTTGTCGAGTCCGCGCGTACAGTGCGGGTAGTATCATTCTTGGGCACGGTGCTTCCGGTTTATTGCACCGCCGCGGGCAAGGTGCATCTGGTATTTGAAGCCGAGGGCGGCGCAAGTCAAAATTTGGCGGACCGGTTAGAGCGTTATACGGACAAGACGATCCTCGACAGAAATGCATTGCGCGAACAGATGACGATGATCGGGGAATCAGGTTATGCCGTGGAACGCGGCGAGTTCGCCGAAGACGTCAATGCTATCGCCGTGCCCGTCCGCGACTATACCCGATCCCTTGTCGGCACGTTGGTGGTGGTGGGCCCCGAGCATCGATTGACCGACGCGAGGATCAATAACGACATCGCGCCCGCGTTACTAAAGGCCGGCAGTGAGCTCTCCAAACGGCTGGGCTTCCCCGGTTGAACTCAAAAAACGAGCCAACCCCGTCATTGCCAACAGACCTCGAAACCCATGCACCGATGGTCCACGCCATCCAAGTTGACGCCGCCTTGCCGCATCGAACAGGTTAGCGTTAAATAAGAAAGCGTCTTGCTAACGATACAGAGCGGGAAGCGAATCGTTCCCGCGGGCGGGTTTGTACCCGGCTATTTTGATAAACTCATTCCGGCAACGATAAGAGGGGAGTGAAACGGAGGTCAATGAGGCCCGCATGCTAACGACGGTGGAGAAAATTCTTTTTGTGCTGCTTGCGTTGGGCTCGCTCTATTACGGCGGCAAAAAGTTCTATGACGTCTATCGCGCGATCGCGCGCGGCAAACCGGATGCGCGCTTTGATAATCTTAGCCAACGCATTCGGCGGGCGATCTGGATCGTTCTGACCCAGCAATCGGTTATCAAGAAACGTCCGATCGTTTCGTTCTTGCACGCGCTGATCTTCTACGGTTTTGTTTTCTATTTTCTCGTCAACCTGGTCGATGTGCTCGAAGGTTTCCTGGGCGTTCGCGCGAGCGGCGGAGCTTGGAGTCTGTTTAATTTGGCTGCTGACTTACTGACAGCGGGTGTGCTGACAGGAATCATCGGCATGGTGCTTCGGCGGTGGTTCGTACGGCCTAAGGATTTCGATTTTCCCGCCAATGTTCCAGTGCAGCCGGAAGTACGAGCGGGAATTTTTCGCGATTCGTCAGTTGTTGCCGGCTTTATCATCTTTCACGTCGGCTGCCGACTCTTCTTCAAGGCCTCGCAGTTGGCCCCGGAAGGCGGCGATGCGTTTCAACCGGTCGGCTCCTTCTTGGCGGCATGGTTTATCGGAACTGACCATGGCACGTTAGCGATCCTTAATCATTTCTTCTGGTGGGGCGCGCTGGGATCGATTCTCCTGTTCATTCCTTATTTTCCTCGTTCCAAACATATTCATATCTTTCTCGCGCCGATCAAGTTGGCGTTGAAGAAAAACCGACCCGGCGTGCTCCAACCGATGGACTTCGAGAAGGAAGAAGTCTTCGGCGCGGCGAAGCTCGAAGATTTCACTTGGCCCCGGCTGTTGGACTCATACGCCTGCATCATGTGTAATCGCTGCCAGGATGTTTGTCCGGCGACGAACACCGGAAAAGCCCTCAGTCCCGCGGCCATTCTTATTAACGAGCGCTACGAGCTCAACAAAATATTTCCGGCCTTTTCCGCGGGACAAGAAAGTCCGCGGCCGCTACTCGACTTTGCCTTGAACGAAGAGGCGACATGGGCTTGCACGACCTGCAATGCTTGTATCGAAGTGTGCCCGGTGGGAAATGAGCAGATGCTCCATATCATCGACGTGCGGCGTGAACGCGTACTCGCTGCGGCGGAGTTTCCCAAGGGTCTGCAAAACACATTCAATCACATGGAGCGTGCCGGGAATCCCTGGGGCATGCCCGCCGGTGAACGACTGGCTTGGGCAAAAGGCTTGCCGTTTGCCGTCCCCACGCTAGAGGAACGGCCCGATCCCCAGGTGCTCTACTGGGTCGGCTGCGCGGTGGCGTTTGATCCGCGCGCACAAAAGATCGCGCGCAGCATGGCCGAGTTGCTCCATGCTGCCGGGATTGAATGGGCGGTGCTCGGCAAGAATGAAAAATGCACCGGCGATACCGCGCGCCGCACCGGCAACGAGTATTTGTTTGCGCAGATGGCTCAGGAAAATATCGCGGTCCTGAACGAGATCAAGCCCAAGACCATCATCACCACTTGCCCCCATTGTTTTCACACGATTGCCAACGAGTACCCGCAATTCGGCGGCAACTATGTGGTCAAGCACCACACGGAATTCATTGACGAGCTGATCCGAGGCGGAAAGCTCAAGCTTTCTGCTGAAGCCAATGGTTCAGTGACTTTTCATGATCCGTGTTATCTCGGCCGGCACAACGGCATTTTCGATCAACCGCGCGCGTTGATCCAGTCCACTGGCGCAAAACTGACCGAGCCAAAGCGCCACCGCAGCAATAGTTTTTGCTGCGGCGCGGGCGGTGGCCAGTTTTGGAAAGAAGAAGAGAAGGGAACGGAACGGGTCGGTACGAATCGTTACCGTGAGCTAAAACAGACCGGTGCAAAGACCGTCGCCACCGGCTGCCCTTTCTGCATGCGCATGATCACCGAAGAGACAGCGAAAGAAGAGCCCGAGACCGCTATGGAAGTTTTGGATGTTGCTGAGATCGTCGCCAAAAGTCTCGCCAAGTGACATGCTGGCTCGTCGAACTCTTATTTTCGTGGTGGTTCTTGCCGCGCTGCTCAGCGTGACCGCATGTCAAGCGCAACCAAGAGTTACGATTTCCACTAAAGCCGGGCGTGAAGTTGCGTTTTTGGTCGAGATCGCCGACACCGCCGGAAAAAGAGAAATGGGTCTACAATATCGCCGAGAGCTCGCTGACGACCGCGGTATGATTTTTTTATTTCCCGCTGAGTCCCAACAGACCTTCTGGATGAAAAACACGCCAATTCCGTTGGACATGATTTTCATCAACCGCGATCGCAAGATCGTTGGGATCATTGAAAAAACCGAGCCATTTTCTCTCGATCCACGATCGGTGAGAGCTCCGAGTCAGTACGTATTAGAGATCAATGGCGGACTGGGACGTCGCTACGGTATTCAGACGGGCGATACCGTTCGCTTCGAAGGAATTGATACGGGAGGCGTCAGAGAATAAAAAAAGGTTCACGAGCGTGGCGCTCTCGACCCTCGTCAGAGAAATTTCCTGTGCTCTATATCTCGTTAAAGAAGTATGGCCTGACCGCCGAGAGCTTTTCTTCGTAGGAATCGGGGTACATAAACCATAGCGTTGCGGCGATGCTGCTGAGAAGAGAGTTACCGTCCTGCGGCGTAAAGCAGGTGCCGATAATTTCTTTGTCACTCCTCATTGCCACGCTCTGAGTCACGATTACCGTTTGATTTAGAATCCTGCCAAACATGCCGTGGTCCCGGCCAAACGAGAATACCGAGGCCGAGGACTTCTTGTTGGTCAGTGCCACGCGGCCATTCGCCTTCAACCGCCGCATCGCTTCGTCTTTGCTAATACCCCGGCGGAGCTTCAAGTTGAAGTGGATCGTATGCATGTATTGTGTATTTAGCTTGAGCGCCGACGAGTAGATGTTCAGATCCAGTCCGAGCGTCTTAAAGAGGTAGTGCGCGTCTCTTCCTTGGTGCGTGCCGAAACGCTCATCATCATGTTTGGCGGCTTCGGGCGCCGCAATGAACTCTCCCTCTTGGCTCAGATCATTTGCGCGGCGCATGCAGACGAAGCGACCGTCTTCGAGATTGTCTTCCTTTTCAGGACCCAACGCGAGGGTATCGATCAGGACCGCTAGATTGTGAGTATTGCAGCTGACAACCTGAATGAATTCATCCTTGCCTCTTTCCAGAGCTTTATCATTGATGCCGCGAGCGTACATCTTGCCAAAGCCGTATTCGCTGCCTTGGGCGATAAAGCCGCGGCCGTTGCCGGCATACTTGCTATAGAGTTTTTCCTTGTTTTCGTTGCCCACAGGGGTACAGTCGATGATCACGTTGGCGCGCTCGATCGCCTCTTCGGCCTCGAAGCTGGGTTCCATTCCCATTTCGACGAATTTCTGCCAGCGCTCTTTGTCGACGGCAAGCTTCGCTCCTTCCCGGCAGGAGACCACAACTTTCGAGCGATCGGTCAGTAGCGGGGTACGCTTGTGAAACGTCACTTCATCGATACCAAACTGCTCCTTGAAGGTTGATAAGATACCCACGAGAGGTTCCCCGATTGTGCCGGTACCGACAATGTGGACAATTTTTTTCTGGGCCATGATCATCTCCCCTGCCACGCTTTGACGGGGATACTATCCGAATGCCTTCGATCGTTCAACAGATTATTATTAAAGAAGATTACGTTGTCATGAGCGACGAAACGCGATCAAATGGATTTGCGCCGGTTTAATCGGTTCGTACGAATGTGATAAGAATTGAAATAGGAGGGGCCATGACACAAGAAAATCTGCCCGTCGCGTTTTTTAGCGACAATTTTGGTATTAGAGCCGGAGATTTGGATAAGGTGCTGGATGCGGCGCTCGGCAAGAAAGCCGATTACGCTGACCTGTATTTCGAGTACCGCAGGAACGAGGGCGTCAGTCTCGAGGAAGGACTGGTCAAGAACTGCTCACAATCGACGGCAAATGGCGTCGGCGTGCGCGTGCTCGCCGATACCAAAACCGGCTATGCCTACACCGATGATATCACGATCGAGAACTTGGAAATTGCCGCGCGCACGGCGCGCTACATCGCGCAGACCCGGCAGTCGCAAGTGCCGGTACCAGTCGGACAACCCCATGGTGAGATTCACGATCTGTATCCAGTCAAAACTCCGGTTAATGACGTCGCCCTGGAAAAAAAAGTCGAGCTACTCTACGAGATCGATAAATTTGCCCGTAGCCTCGATCCGCGCGTGAAGAACGTCTTTGTCTCCCTCGGCAGCGAAGCTAAAGTGATTTTGGTTGCGACCTCCCAAGGCCTGGTCGTAGGAGACATCCAGCCGCTCACGCGGCTCAACGTCACTTGTATTGTTGAGGAGGAGGGCAAGCGGCAGATCGGCAGTTTCGGCGGCGGCGGCAGAGTTGAGTTCGGCTTCTTTGTTGATAACCGCGACTATGAGCGCTATGCGCGCGAGGCGGTGCGCCAAGCCATCCTCAATCTTAGCGCCATCGACGCGCCCGCTGGTACGATGGACGTCGTGTTGGGAGCAGGCTGGCCGGGAATCCTGCTGCACGAAGCCATCGGCCACGGCCTGGAGGGTGACTTTAACCGGAAGAAGACATCCGCGTTCACCGATCGCATCGGCCAAAAGGTGGCATCGGAACTTTGCACCGTGGTTGACGACGGCACCATGCCATCGCGGCGCGGTTCGATCAATGTCGACGACGAGGGAACGCCGACCCATCGAACCGTGCTCATTGAGAACGGCACTCTCAAAGGCTACCTTCAGGACAAGCTCAATGCCGGTTTGATGAAGATGCCGCTCACGGGCAACGGGCGGCGGGAAAGCTACGCGCATATTCCGATGCCGCGCATGACCAACACTTTCATGCTCGCTGGAGAGTCCGAGCCGGAAGACATTATTCGCTCTGTGAAGAAGGGGCTCTATGCGGTTTCCTTCGGCGGCGGCCAAGTGGACATCACCAGCGGCAAATTCGTCTTCTCAGCGAGCGAAGCCTACTTGATCGAAGACGGGAAAGTTACCAAACCGGTGAAAGGGGCGACACTGATCGGCAACGGTCCCGATGTGCTCACGCGCGTTTCCATGGTCGGCTGCGATCTTAAATTGGATGAAGGCGTCGGCACTTGCGGCAAAGATGGTCAGTCAGTGCCGGTCGGTGTCGGGCTGCCGACTATTCGCATCGACGGGTTGACGGTCGGGGGAACAAAAGCCTAATAAAATCAGTTCCAATCGTTCAAGCCGTTGGTATCATCGAAATTTGGAACGATTGGAACGATTTGAACGGCTGGAACAAAAGCAGGTGAAACTGATGGAACGGTTCGAATTGAGCCAGGCACTAGGCCGAGAAATCTTGGACATGGCAAAAGCGAAGGGCGCGTCGCAAGGCGATGCGGTGATGGTGGAGAGCGACTCGTTCTTTGTCACTGTGCGGATGGGAGAAGTTGAAAAAATCAGCCAGGCGGTCGAGAAGCGCTTGGGCTTGCGCCTGTTTTTCGGCAACAGCTCGGCGTCGGCCTCGACCTCCGACATTTCAAAAAAATCCATTGAGAAACTGGTCGACGATACCGTAAGAATGGCCAAAGTAACGGCGCAGGATCCGCACAGCGGATTGCCGAACGCAGCCGATCTGGCGCGCGACCTACCGCAATTGGATCTGATTGACGACTCGGCACGCGCCATTTTAGTCGACGACAAGATTCAAATGGCCTTGGACACGGAGAAAAACGCCCTGACTTACGACGCGCGGATAACCAATTCTGAAGGGGCGGAGTTTTCCAATCACTTTGGCCGGGTGATTTACGTCACCAGCCACGGCTTCTCCGGCGAATATTCAGGTTCGACCTTCGGTCATTCGGTCGCTCCGGTCGCGTCCCAGAACGGATCGATGCAGCGCGATTACTGGTATTCTTCGAGTCGTAAGTTTTCTAAGCTCGAATCGCCCAAAAGCGTCGGTGAACGAGCGGCGCGCCGCGTGCTCAGACGGCTCGGCGCCCGCAAGATCAAGACCTGCGAATGTCCCGTGGTATTTGATCCCGAAATGGCTGCTTCTCTGCTGCGCAACTTGTCTTCCGCTTTATCCGGTTATTCGCTGTACAAGGGCGCGTCTTTTTTGCTCGGCAAGCTGGACACGAAGATCGGTTCGGAGCATCTGACGGTGATCGACGACGGCACGATCCCGGGCGCGCACGGCTCGCGTCCGTTCGACGGTGAAGGATTGCCGATTCGGAAGAAATTGGTCGTCGACCAGGGAGAGCTAAAAAGTTACCTGCTCGATACTTATAGCGGCAAAAAATTGGGCCTGGGTTCCACCGGTAATGCTTCCCGATCCGTCGCTGAACCGCCGGGAGTTTCGCCCGCTAACTTCTACTTGGCACCGGGTAAAGATACTCCAGACGATATCATTGGTTCGGTCAAGGCCGGCCTCTACGTAACCGAGATGATCGGCTTCGGCGTCAACATGGTTACGGGCGACTATTCCCGCGGCGCGGCCGGTTTGTGGATAGAAAACGGCGAACTCGCCTATCCGGTAGAAGAGATTACGATTGCCGGCAATCTGAAGGACATGTTTCAAAACATCGAGATGGTCGGTAATGATCTGGAAATGCGCGGCCGCATTGCCTCTCCCACGGTCAAGATTTCGCAGATGACGGTCGCTGGAGACTGAGTTTCAGTTCAAGGTTCCATGTTCAAGGTTCAGATGCGCCGGTAAAAGCCGGCAAGGTGTTGTGAATGAAAGTTTCATACAGTGAAGGACTAGCGATCCACACTGGCTCCGAGTCATGTACCTTCATTCGTAAGGGTGAAGGTGAAGCGTTGACAGGGGTGCGTGCAGGCCAGCCATTGAGCCGCGAAATTGA
>VBKY01000402.1 GCA_005879255.1 Deltaproteobacteria bacterium | reverse complement strand
CACGAATCGAGATGGTGTGGCGCGCCAACTTCGGTCTGGGCGGATAGCCTGCATAGGGCGACAATGGAATATCCAGTTTCCCGTGTCGTCGTGCAGCGTCTGTGTGACGAACGAGCAGACCTTGTGCCCTATCTCACAAGGATTGTCGACTCGTTGGAGCGTCACGGTGGCCTGTACTCGGCAAAGCTTGCCGAGTTACTTCCAGTCGACGTCATCGAGGAGCTTAACAATTGGTTGAAGGGCCATTGGCCGAATACTAACGCGGAACCGGGCGCACAAAACGACCCAGGCGAAGCTTTAGAAGCCGGACTGGAAGTTCTCGAGCGCATCTTTCCTGAGCACGCGGACGAGATTGTCCGGTGAGTGATTTGGTTGTCTCAATCGCCGGAGTTTGTAACAAACTGACGCCATGGAGAGGGTCATATGGCAGACATACGAATGTTTCTGATTGGGAGTCCCAGCGACTTGGTCAATCCGCTATTCGCAGGCGAGGTGAAACCGGAGGGCATCGAACTCACAGTCACCAGGGCGGACGGATCAACCGGTTACTGGCGGCAGTTTAACTTCGAGGAGTTCGATGTTTCGTCTCTGTCTGTGGCTTCGTACATCATCGCCAAGACCAAAGGATACGATGCAATCGCTCTACCCGTGTTCGCATCGCGGCGATTCATGCACGCCGCGGTACGCTACCACATCGACTCCGGTATCAAAGGGCCCGATAGTCTCAAGGGGAAGCGACTGGGGGTGCCTGAATACCAGATGACCGCATCGGTCTGGCTGCGCGGCACCTTGGAGCACGATTTCGGCGTCTCCCAGAATGACGTTCACTGGTTCATGGAGCGGCCCGAGGAGTTGAGCCACGGCGGGGCCACCGGCTTCCAGCCGCCGGAGGGGATCTCTTTCACGCGGATACCCGCCGACAAGAGCCTGGCATCCATGCTCGTGAACCACGAAATCGACGCGGCCTCGGGAGTAGAAGCGGCGACTCGGGAAACAAATTTCATCGATCGCTCGACGCGAATTCGCGCAGGCGGTGGCGACTGGAGCAAGGTGAAGCCACTGTTCCCTAACCTGATTGAGGAGGGTACGAGGTTCTACCGGAAGTATGGTTTTATTTCGGCGACCCAGATGTACACGATGAGGAGATCAACCTATGAAAAGTACCCGTGGGCCGCGTTCAATCTGTATGATGCGTTTGTCAAGTCGAAGCGCCGGGCGGAAGATACGCTGAGCGATCGTATCCCCTCATTGATGGTGTTCGGCCGTGAGTACATGGCTCAAACACGGCGCATTTTCGACGGAGATCCTTATCCCTATGGGGTGGAGGCGAACCGGCCCATGCTCACGACAATCATCGACTATCTGCACGAGCAACACCTCATCATGCTGAAACCCAAGGTCGAGGAGCTTTTCGCTCCAAGCGTGGTTAGCCTCTAACCCTGAACTGGGAAGCCCGAGAAAACGAGTATTGCTGTGCAAGAGCGATTATTGGCCGCGAACGGTGAGCGCGCTGACACGGATGTAGCTGCTCCTGAGAAACAACACGCCGCTATGCACCTCAAGGGGCTGTGGAAGACCTACCCCGGAACGACCCAGCCGGCAGTCAGGGATCTCTCGCTCGATGTGTACGACGGAGAAATCGTGACCTTGCTCGGTCCGAGCGGCTGTGGCAAGACAACCACTCTGCGGATGGTGGCCGGCCTGGAGACTCCCGACGATGGCAACATCTTCTTTGGCGACCGTGCCGTTGTCATGACCTCGCGTCAACTTTTCCTCCCTCCCGACAAGCGGAACCTGGGCATGGTATTTCAGTCCTACGCCATCTGGCCGCATATGACGGTGGGGGAGAATGTCATGTTTCCGCTCAAGTCACGCAGATTTCCACGGCGGGAAATGAGGGAGCGCGTGCGCGCGGCGCTGGAGCTGGTGGGCATGGCCGGATTCGAGGACCGCCCGGGGCCGCTGCTCAGCGGCGGGCAGCAACAGCGGGTGGCGCTCGCTCGCGCGCTGGTGACCGAGCCTCGGGTATTATTGCTCGATGAACCGTTCAGTAACCTGGATGCCAAGCTACGCGAGCACATGCGTATAGAGGTAAAGCTCTTGCAAAAGCGGCTGAAGATTGCCGTGCTGTTCGTCACGCACGACCAGATCGAGGCGTTAAGCCTGTCGAACCGAATTGCCTTAATGAACTTTGGTGTCGTGCAGCAGCAGGGGAGCCCAAGGTTGCTCTACGAACAGCCTGCCAATGAGTTCGTGCGCGACTTCGTAGGGAGGACCTTGTTGTTCAAGGGCAAAGTGCAAAGCAGCAACCCATCGGGGCAGATGGCCATCGCGCTTGAGGGCGCGCCAGACTGCGTTGTTTTCGGGCGCAGCTACAATCCAGGCGTGATCAAGAAAGGTGAACTTGTCTATATTGCGGTCCGTCCCGAGGATGTCGAAATTCTTCCGGCCCTCGGATCCGAGGCGCCCTCGGGAATGATCGGTGGCACAGTCCAGGCTGTGCTCTTCATCGGAGAGCGAATCGAATACCAGGTTGAGGTCGACGGACAAGCGACTGTTGTGATCTATGGAGAGCGTCACAATCCTGTGGAAGAAGGCAGCAAAGTATGGCTGAAGCTGCGGCCGGACGGGCATAGCGCTTGGGCGTCTGACTGGTCGCACAACGAAGGCGGTAGTGTCGCCGATTCGCCGCGATCATGAAGTTGATGACACCAAAACAAATACTCTCAGTACAGGAGTGAGTCATGTTAAAGCGAAGTCGGTGGCTGATGGTTACGACAGTTGCCTTTGCAGTCGGCCTAGCGGTCGGAGGGGAAACGTGGCCGGCGGACGTTGGAAAACCGCAAGAGAAGCCCAGGCCGCACGACGCATCGTTCGAAGCCAAGTGGAAGGAATTGTCGGCCAAGGCCCGAGAGGAGGGCGAGCTGGTTATCATCATGGGCGCCAGCGATTCGCGCCATAACCGGGGCATGTTCGATTACTTCGCGAAGCAGTTCGGCATCAAAGTAGTTGCCAGCACCGGGAGCGGCACCTCCAACACTAACCGGATCCTGGCCGAACGTTCCCGTGGCCGGAGTACGGGCGACATCTCCCTGGTGGGCCAGGGGTCCACAGATAGGTTGCGCCAGGCGGGAGCGCTAGCTCCCCTGAAGTCGCTCATTTTCCATCCCGAAGTGCTCGACCGTTCCCAAGGATGGTGGCTGAACGAGGTGTACTGGACGGACCGCGACAACAAGTATTCGCTGGCGGACACGTTGCGAATGGATCACATTTTCGAGATCTGGTACAACACCAACAAGCTGAGCCAGGCAGAGGCGGACAGCATCCAGTCCTACTGGGACCTGCTGCGACCGGAGTTCAGGGGCAGGATGGCAGGACGTGCACTGAATGGTGCGGCGGGGACGACCGAAAGAACCCGCATCTGGATGACGCTGGGGGAGAAGTTCATAACGAGGCTCTACACCGAGCAGAAAATGAACCTCTTTCCTTCCGACCAGCACGATCCTCCGGCTGAGGGACTGGCGCGCGGCAAGTGGGACATCATCTTGTGCTGTGACCGGGCGGCACGGCCGCTGATGAAACTGGGACTGCCCGTGAAGGCACTCACCGACGCGAGGACGCTCAAGGAAGGCCTGGTGGCCGAGGTCCGCGGCACGTTTTCGGTGCTCGACAAGGCGCCACACCCGAATGCCGCGCAGTTGTTCGCGAACTGGTTTTTCTCCCGCGACGGGCAGACAGCGAAGCAGACCCTCACTACTGACCTTGATGCCAGCCCGAGCCTGCGATCGGATGTGCCCCAAGGCAAAATCGCCGATCATGAGTGGGCCGGCGTACACAAGATCCGCCAGCTCGCTGCCGAGCGCCGAATCACGGTGCTCAATCTCGGGTCGGCGCAATATTTCCAAGCCCAGGACGAATCCGTTGAGAAGCTCTCAAAAATCTTGAAGGAGCTGGGCCATGCCTTCTGACGAGTGGCGCAAGCAGTTGAACCCAACCTGCGGTCGGGCCCGAAGGTTTGGAGCCGGGAGCAGATAGGAGGCCGCAGCCATTCTTGATGCATCCGCAGCACTTGCACGAGGCCGGCTGTCCGCTCTGCTAAGGCACGAAACCGGCACGTTTATCATGGCCGTCACCATCCTGGTGCTCGGCTTTTACCTACTCTATCCCATCGTGCTGCTTCTACTCATGAGCTTCAACACAGCTCAAGATGTGTTGGTCGGCCCGGCCAAATGGGGCATCGGCAATTGGATCACTGCGTGGGATCATCCCCAGTTGCTGCGGTCCATCGGCAACACCTTTCTACTCTGGTTCCTCGTGGCAACCATCAGCTTCCCCATCGCCATTGTTATTTCGCTCATTCTCGCCCGTACACGCATCCCGTTTACCTATGGCCTCGAATACATGTTCTGGATCGCCTACATGTTTCCTAATCTATCGACCACTATTGGCTGGATGATGATGCTGGATCCCGACGTGGGCTTTATTAACAGGGCGCTCGAGGCTTTACCGTTCATCGACAAGGGTCCGTTTAACATTTTCAGCCTCTCCGGGATTGTGTGGACCAAGCTCATGGGAGACGGCATCGCCTTTAAGGTGATGCTTTTCACTCCAGCGTTCCGCAACATGAACCAGGCGTTGGAAGACGCAGCCAGAGTTTCCGGCGCCTCCAAGATCGGCACCATGATCAAGGTCACCATACCGCTGATGATTTCGCCGATCGCGCTGGTCCTTGCACTTCAATTGCTCCGGGTCTTCGGCGGTTTCGAGACCGAGTATCTGCTGGGGTCGGGGTGGGGTTTCTGGGTCTATTCGACGCTTATCTTCAAGCTCACCTCTCAGGACCCTCACCCTGCTCATCATTGCAGTCATCTTTCCCATGCAGCGATGGATTGTCCAACGCCGCCAGTACACAACCCTGACTGGCGACTTCAAACCAGGGCTCATTGACCTTGGCAGGTGGAAGTGGCCTATCTTTGGCTCGGTCGCATTGCTGCTGGCGTTGCTCACGGCTGTCCCTTTTGTAGCCCTGGTGGTAGGGACCTTTATGATGCGCGCAGGTTTTTTTGAGACGACGCCGCTGTGGACCTTGAATCACTGGAAGTTCGTTCTCACTGACGCTATGTTTCTGCGCGGGATACGCACGACGATGATCTTGGCCCTAACCGGCGGGATCGGAAGTCCGCTCCTTTTCTCGGTCGTTGCGTACATGATCGTGCGAACCCAATGGAAGGGGCGGTCGATACTCGATTCGATCATCTGGGTATCGGCCGCGTTTCCAGGGATC
>VBKY01000401.1 GCA_005879255.1 Deltaproteobacteria bacterium | reverse complement strand
GTGATTTCATTCTACGGCGCGCAGAATTGTGCTAGACGATGGTCATGGATGACGACCCGACGACTTCGAAACGAGCACGCCTGCCGATTGCCGTGCCGTTCTTTTATGGTTGGTTTGTCGTTGGGTTGAGTTTTCTCGCCAATCTGACGGCGGCGGGGATTCGTTCGGCGCCGTCCGTGCTGATCCATCCGCTGGAAGCGGAGTTTGGTTGGAGCCGAACCGCGATCGCTTCGGCGGCCAGCCTCAACCTTTTGCTCTTAGGGCTGTTCGCTCCGGTGGGCGGCTGGCTGATTGACCGCGTTGGGCCGCGCCGCGTCATTCTCGGCAGTCTAACAACCATCGCGGTGGGACTGATCGCGGCAATTTTCGTCCAGGAGATTTGGCAGCTCATTTTCGTATGGGGAATCGTCTTGGGTATCGCCACGGGCGTGACTCCGGCGCTGGGCGCGAGCATCGCCAGCCGCTGGTTCGTGAGCCGGCGTGGTCTCGCGATCGGCATCATGACCAACGCCAACGCCGCGGGCCAGGTGATCTATCTGCCGCTGCTGATGGCGATCATCGTCTTTAGCGGCTGGCGCAGCGCACTCGTGGCAATGGCGGCGGCTTCAGCAGTGCTGATTCCGGTTATTTGGCTATGGATGCGCGATAATCCGGCCGCGGTTGGACTTGAGCCGTACCGGTCGGCTCAAGAAAATAATTCGCGCCAACGATCCGGTGCGTACGCGGGTCGCGATATTCGTCCCATTTCTATTTCAGCCCTTTCCGAAGTTTTTAAGACTTCGACCTTCTGGATTTTAAGCGGCTGTTTTTTTATTTGTGGCGTGACCGCCAACGGCCTCATCGGCACGCACTTGATCCCACACGCTATCGAAAGAGGTATTCCGGAAATGACCGCCGCGGCGGCGGTGGGAATCATGGGCGGCGCGAGCTTTATCGGCACGACGTTTTCCGGCTGGTTGGTCGATCGTGTTGACCCGCGCAAAGTCCTCTCGGTAGTCTACGTACTGCGCGGATCGTCGCTGTTTATCTTGCCTTACGTGTCCGAACCCATCGGCCTGTTCGTTTTCGCCGTCATGTACGGTCTCGACTGGTATGCCTCAGGGCCGGCAACGACGACGATCATCGCGCGCATTTTTGGAACTGAGAGAGTGGGGCGGATTTTCGGATTAGTTTTTGTATTTCATCAACTCGGTGGAGCGTCCGCCGCCGTCGGCGGGGGCTGGGTGCGTATGTACTTTGGCGACTACCAATATGCTTTTTTGATCGGCGGTTGCTTGGGTTTGGTTGCGGCCTGTTTGGCTTTGACCATCCGCCGCACCGAAGGCGAAGCACCGGCGATACCAGCAGTGACCGAGCTGGCCGAAGCGTGATCAAATAACAGCAGGCAGTTAGCAGTGATCAGTTGGCAGTTAAGAGACGGAAGGAAAACCCATGAGCGGACGAATCCTAAACTGGCTACTGACAACTGTCTTTCTGGCAATTGCTTCTCTCGCCCAGACGCAGCAGCCAACGAAAGTCCCGCGGATAGGATACCTGGGCGCTGCGTCTCCTTCGGCTACCAGCGAGCGTATTGAGGCATTCCGGCGGGGTCTGCGCGAGCTTGGCTACGTGGAGGGAAAAAACATTGTCATTGAGAGGCGATCTGCTGAGGGGAAAAGCGACCGCCTCCCCGCGCTTGCGGTCGAGCTAGTGCGTCTCAAGGTAGACGTCATCGTCACGGGTGGTTCGGCAGCAACCCGTCCCGCCAAGGAAGCAACTTCTACGATTCCCATTGTCATGGCGCCGGATAGCGATCCTGTTGGCAACGGGTTCGTCGCCAGTCTGGCGCGGCCTGGTGGGAACATCACTGGCTTGGCAACCCTTGCCCCGGAGCTAAGCGGAAAACGACTGGAGCTGCTGAAAGAAGTAGTTCCCAGGCTCTCCCGCGTGGCCGTCCTAGGGAGTTCGACCGAGCCAGCCAATGCACAATCGTTAAAGGAGACGGAACTCGCCGCGGGGGCGTTCGGAGTGAAGCTTCAATACCTAGGCATATTAGGTTCCAAGGATATTGAGACCGCATTCGGAGCCGCGAGCAAGGCGCGTGCTGACGCGGTTCTCGTGTTGGGGGGCGCCGTCCTCAATTCTCACCGAACACAGATTGCAGACCTCGCGGTAAAGAGCCGGCTTCCTGCAATTTACCACAGGCAAGAATTTGTGGAGGACGGTGGGCTTATGAGCTACGACGCAAACCCTAACGACCTGGCCCGACGCGCCGCTACGTATGTGGACAAGATCCTCAAAGGCGCCAAGCCGGCGGACCTGCCAGTGGAGCAACCGACGAAGTTTGAGTTCATCATCAATCTGAAAGCGGCGAAGCAGATCGGCCTTACGATTCCGCCGAATTTGCTGGCGCGGGTGGATAAGGTATTCAAATAAGAGTCGGAAGGGGAGTGGACTCGGTCAACGTCCGTCCACAGCTCACCCCACGTTCATTCGCACAGCTTGTGGCATCGAACGCGTCGGATCTCAATTCGCACAACTACCGTAACAGCCCTGGAAGACGGTCTTTGATGATACTCTCCGCCTCCGCAACTATTTCTTGGACAACTTCCCTGACGCTTTTGATCGAATCGATCAAGCCGGCGTCTTGACCGAACGACAGCGAGGCGTTGTCGACATCGCCGGCGGCGCGCGCGGCTGCTGTCTGCTTACCGACTTCGGGCGCGTTTTGGCGCAGGGCCCATTCGCGCCCCGACCAACGTTCGATAAATCGGTTGCGCTGGGCCCGCGACATGGCGCCCGGCCAGACACGTTGGCTGGCGAGATCGGGGATTTCGGTTAACACGGTATCGTGACCGTTGCTCTTAACGATCGCTTGTTTAAAATTTGCATGAATCGGTGCTTCGGGCGTGGCCATAAAGCGCGTGC
The DNA here is from genome assembly GCA_005879255.1 of Deltaproteobacteria bacterium. The sequence continues at coordinate 2,055 of VBKY01000401.1, read as the reverse complement.
CGAGCAGCACGCCTTCAGCGCCGAGAGCCAACGCCGCCGCGAGCCCGCGGCCGTCGGCGATACCGCCCGCGCAGAGAACCGGTAACGGCGCTACCGCTTTGACCATCATCGGCAGCAGCGGTAACGACGCCATCCAACCCACATGCCCGCCGGCTTCCGTGCCCTGCGCCACGAGGACGTCGGCGCCAGCTTCGGCGGCGCGGAGAGCTTCGGGAACTTCACCGGCCATATGCATGACTTTAGCGCCGGCATCGTGGGCGCGCTGAAAGTAGTCGCGCAGGTCCTGGTCTTTGCGCGCCCATGCAAAGGCGACGACGGTCGGTCGAGCACGCAGCGTGACCGCGAACATGTCCTCCTGGATCTGAAACAACAGATGATTGATGCCGAATGGTTTTTCGGTGCGCTCGTGGATCGAAGCAATCTCGGTATCGAGGGTTGCGGCGTTAAATGCCGATGTGCCAAGCGTGCCGAAGCCGCCGGCGTTGGATACGGCGGCGACCAGCGGCGCGGTGGTCGCCGTGCCCATGCCTCCCAAAATAATCGGGTGAACAATACCAAGCAAATCGCAAATGCGCGTGTGAATCATGACGTCTCCGAGTTAGGCAGGTTCAAGAGAAACAATTAAATTCACCACTAAAGCGACAGCGTGGTAGAGCCGCGACCATAAGGAAAAACGGATTCACCGCAGAGGCGCAGAGTACCCAGAGATTTTTCATTTTAAACTCTTCCCTCCGCGTCCTCAGCGCCTCCGCGGTGCAAGATCCGAGCCCTTCGTGTCCTCCGTGCCTTTGTCGTGAGAAACCATTTTCATGTAAGTACTCACGCCTCGGCTTTCGGAAAATTCAGCGCGTCGATCGCGAAATTTCTCAACTCCGGCATAACTTGCTCGGCGAAGAGACGGAGCGAGTTAAGGGACTGTTTCTGCGTTAGCTCGCCAAAAGTAAATTCACCGAGAAACGTATCTGCGCCGGCTTCATTGGCGATTTTCTTGATTTGCCCAACGACCGTTTCCGGCGAGCCGCAAATGAAGGAACCTTCGGCGATGGAGTGCTCCATGTCCATCAGCTCTTGCCTGCGGCTGCCATCGAGTATCGTCGAGAGACCTGTCGAGCCGTGGGCGCCGTAGGTGCGCGCCCCGCCGCGCCGCTCCCAAAAATTCTTCCAGTGGAATTCGCCATCGATACGCGCTTGCCTATCACTTTCCGCGACGAAGATTTCGCGCATCAAGCCGATGTGCGGTTTGGACCCGGAAGGTTTCGTGCGTTGATAAACTTCGCGATACTCGTCAAAAGCGCGTCGCGCCGCTTTCATTCCCGCCGGAACCCACTGGATCGTGCTGATGCCGGAGGAGGCGGCTTCCTCGATGGAGTTTTTGCTGCGCGTCGGCATCCAGAGCGGCGGATGAGGCTTTTGCACGAGAGGTATGGACGAGTCGATGTCTTTACATTTGAAGTACCGGCCCTCGAAAGTGAAGGATTCATGGGTCCAGATGCCCTTGATGATGCGCAGCGCTTCCAAAGTCATCTCGCGTTTTTGCTCCCAGGGTATGTTGTAGGCAGCGAAGGTGAATGGTCCGATGCCGGCACCGAATCCGCATTCCAAGCGGCCCTCGGTTAGATTGTCGAGCAGCGCGACTTCTTCTGCGACGCGGATCGGATTCCACAATGGCAGGACGTAAACCAATGGGCCAAGGCGGATATTTTTCGTTCTCTGCGAAGCAGCGCCGAGAAAAGCGCCCGGACTCGGACATTCCGAAAAGCCCATGTCGAAGTGGTGTTCGGCGACAAAGTAAAAGTCCATACCGGCCTGATCGGCAAACTCTAAAACTTCGAGGTGAGATTTATAGAGATCGACGTAGGAGCGCACCGGGTTGTCGTGCTTTTGCATATGGTCGAAGAGTCCGAGTTTCATGGCGATGATCCCTATTTTGTCGCGCTCTGTTCCTTCTGTATCTCTTGGAGCAAAGAGTTGTCGAACATTTTCTCTAGCGCTAGTTTTTTTGCTTCGGCCGTCGCTTCGGCGCGAAAGTCGATGATGGATGTGAGCCCCGCAAGC
>VBKY01000400.1 GCA_005879255.1 Deltaproteobacteria bacterium | reverse complement strand
GCTGGGCTTCTAGCGGGCTCCTTCTCGATGGCGGCCGGTGAATATGTTTCCATGCGGGCGCAACGGGAACTGTTTGAACAGCAGATCGCGATGGAGAAGCAGGAACTGGAGATGTCGCCCAAAGAAGAGGAAGAAGAGCTCGCGCTCATTTACCAAGCCAAAGGAATACCGGAAGACGAAGCGCGGACGCTGGCGCGCCGTATCGTGGCGAATCCGAAAGTTGCCATCGATACCTTGGCGCGCGAAGAACTGGGCCTCGATCCCTCTCAGCTAGGCTCGCCATGGATTGCCGCGGGAAGTTCTTTCGCGGCTTTCGTTATTGGCGCTTTGGTTCCCGTATTACCTTATTTATTCACTTCGGGGACTGCTGCCTGGACGGCCAGCGGTCTGTTGAGTTGCCTCGCGTTGTTTGGCGTCGGTGCGCTGATTTCGATCTTCACTGCGCGTGGCCCGCTCGTCAGCGGAGTCCGTATGCTCGGTATCGGACTGTTGGCATCCGCTATCACCTATTCCGTAGGTTGGCTCCTCGGTGTGTCGGTCGCTGGTTAAAGACCCGAACGACGCGAAGAACTCAAATTTGTTCTCACCGCAGAAACCTAGGGCGCTACGCGGGACTGACTACTTTTTCAATCACCGGTCATGGGGACAGGCAGCTTTTTGAAATACCAAAAGCAGCCCGCCACGAGAAAGCAGTCGCGAAAAAGTTGCCTGTCCCGTTTTCACCGGCCTCCGCGGTGATCGCGCCGAGAAGTTCAGTGATGATTTTTGCCTTCGATGAGCGCTTTGAGTGTCTTACCGAAATCAGCGTTGTCGTAGTAGCCTTTAAATCGTTCCGCACCAACTCCGAGCGCGGCCACCAGCACGGGCTGGTTCGTATGCGTCGATGTTAGCCAGTAAGCCTGAGTGTTGTTGGCAATCATGGCACCCAGCGCCTGAGCCGTGGGATCCGAAAATAACGTGCGGGAAATCGGCTGTCGTTTGACGATCGCCTCTTTGAACTCCGGCGCGAGCGTGAAGCCGCGAAACTGCTCGTTCATCAGTTTGTCGACGGCGTCTCCGGTGGGGCTGCGCCCGAGGATTTGCGAGGCTTTTTGCAAGGAGATCCCGATGGTCTGTATTTTTTTGAAATCTTCCTCGGTCCCTACCGCTTGGTTCTCACCCTTGGCGCTGGTCAAATCTTTCAACGCCAAGGTAAAACCCGGACCGCCGGTATCATGATCGGAGGTCACGATGATCAAAGTGTCGCGCGGATATTTTCGGTAAAACTCATAAGCCAATCCAACTGCCCGGTCGAATTCGCGATAATCGTGGATGACCGAGGCGATGTCGGAAAGATGACCAGCAGTGTCGATGTTTTCCGATTCGATGAAGGCGAAAAAGCCGCGTGGATTTTGGTCGTGGAGCAGGCGGATAGTCGTGCGTGTCATGTCGTAAATCGACGGTTCTTTATTCTTGTCGCGGTCGAGCTCAAAGCTCATGTCTCTAAGGCTGAAGAGGCCTAGCACTTTGCCGCGCGATATCGTTTCCAATTCCGGCTTGTTACCGACGTAGCGATATCCCTTCTTCTCGAAAGCCGCGACCATGTCGATTTCATCATTGCGCCGGCTGCCCGGCCGGTTCTTCGGCATAAATTGGTCTTTACCTCCGCCCAGCAGAACATCCGGTTCCAAATCGAGGTAACGATCGACGATCGCGGCATAGTCTCGACGATTCGGAACATGGCAGACAAAAGCTGCGGGACTGGCATCGTAAATCGGTGCGTTGGTGACGAGCGCCAGGCGCATGCCGCGCCGGCGCGCCAACTCCATGGCGCTAATGCTTGGTGTACCATCGGCGCAAACTCCGAGCGCTCCCACTTTGGCCTTGCATCCGCCGGCGAGCGCGGTGGCGGCGGCTGCCGAGTCAGTCGAGAGAGCGTCGGCCGCATGCGTCGTCATCACGCCGATGACGCCTTCTTTTATGATTTTGTCGACGATGGCGAAACTTTCATTATGGATCTGGCTGCTGTAGTGGCGGGCGATTTCCAATTGGGCCATGCCGCCGCCATCGGAGAGGAAGAAAAAGACGTACTTTGGCGTGCGGCTGGCAACAGTTGGAGTTTGGCTTAACGAAGGAGAGGAGAAAAACCACAGCGCGACGAAAAGAAGAATTGCTCCATGGGACCAGTAAATGAATCTAACGCGCAATGATCTTCGCATCTTTACCCTTTCGCAGAGGACATCGCTCGGTGATATTCGAGCCAAAGCGATAGCGCCGTATAGTAGGCTGGAAATAGCAGAGAGGCAAACAAGAGAACGCGAGATGGGTTCGGCAGCTGGTAAATAAGATAAAGCACCGCGCCGCCCCAGAGCGCTCCCAAGACATTGATTTGGGAGCGAAAGCGCGGACTACGACTCGGGTAGACATATTTAATCGGGACAAACACCAAGATCGCCAACGCGATAATCAGAAACGCGTTTACCCAGAGAGGGGTTTTGAGAACGTATAAGTAGAAGACCACGATATTCCAGTAGGACGGAAAGCCGAGAAAAAAATTGTCGGCGGTCTTGGCCTCTCGCTGGCAGAAGCCATAGGCGCTTGCGAGCAGCGGCAGCGCGGCAAGCCAAAGAGAGTCTTGCGGCGGCAAAACGTTGGCCCGAACCAAGAACAGGCTAGGAACGATGACGTAATTGAAATAGTCGACGATTTCATCCAACAGCTCGCCGTCGAACCAGGGAATCAATTCTTTTACCCGGGCCGCTCTCGCCAGCATGCCGTCCGTGGCGTCAATCACGACAGCCAAAGCCATCAGATAGAACGCTTCTCGAAAATTCGTTTGCTCAATGCAGAGAAGGCTGAAGAAAGCGACTACAGTGCCGAGGGCGGTATATAGATGAACGAGCCAGGCGAGGATGAGACTCCGGGACATCCGGCCGGATTAGGTAGCGGAAGCGGTGAAGCTTGGTCTGGCTTTTAGACGAGCGATCCAGGCGGCGGTGTTCTTGTATTTGTCAGCTGCCACGGGGATACCGAAGCGGTCCAGTAGCTCGAGATTCGACATAAAGGCAACGTCAGCCAAGCTGAACGGCCCGGCTAAGTATTCTTTGCCTTCGAGCTCCGCTTCGATTCTGTCGAAGCACTTGATGATTTCCGCTTTGGCATTGTCGATGCGTTGGCTATCCCGTTCGCTTTCAGGCTTGCGCATTTCGTGGATGATGTGAACGAAATAGGGATTAAAGTGAGTATCGCGAAGGTCTTCCATCAATCGCGCCCGGGCTCTCCCCTCCGAATCGCTCGGCATCAGTGAGGGATAGGGATACTCGTCTTCGAGATATTCGTTGATGACCGTCGAATCGTAAATTATGAATCCTTCATCATCCAGTGCTGGAATCTGACCGAAAGGATGAATTTTGAGATATTCCGGGCTCTTTTGTTCCCCTTTGGAAAGGTCCACGTTAACTCGCACGAACTCGAGTCCTTTCTCCAGCAGGGCGATTCGGACCTTACGCGAGTTGGTCGAGGGTGGAAACGTGTACAGCTTAATCATCGACAACTAACCTCCTTAACCTGCACCACTTGCGGGCATCTTAACATAAGGTTTTGTTGCCTGCGAGCATTTTTTCCCACCGCTTGGAATTGGGCAGGAGAGGACAGAAATCGACATAGAATGACCCAAACCTCAACAATGTGCCAAAAGAAATACTAACCGCGGGCCCGAAGGATGGCTTTGAGACTGACTGGCTTGCCGGTGCGCAGAACGACGATTGCAACCTCGTCTCCGGGTTTCTGGCCCCGTAACGCGGCAGTAAGGTCCTCGATGTTCTGGATTTTTTTATCCGCCAGTTGAATGATAATATCGCCTTCCCGTAAGCCGGCACGAGCTGCCGGGCTACCGTTGGTGACTCCGGCTAGGCGGACACCGTCGGTATTCGCGCCATAGTCCGGGATGCTCCCCAGGTAGGTGCCGAAACCCTGTCGTTCTCCCGGACTCTCGGCCAGCGGGCGTGAGGGCAGACTCACGAATTTGGGAGCCTCTCTGGTGTCTGCGATCCGCAATGCCGAAAGCAACACCAGATCGCTGATTTTCCCCATACCCTCGATATTGAGCTTTTCCCAAGTATCGGTTGGCCGGTGGTAATCCGCATGATTGCCGGTAAAAAAATGGAGCACGGGAATTTGCTTGTTGTAGAAGGACATGTGGTCGCTCCGGCCGACACTATCGGATTGGCTGATTTCCAGTCCAAGCTCGCGCGCCGCCTCGGAAATGATGTCGGAAAACTTTTCGCCGGAGCGCGCGCCAAACACCGTCAAGCGGTTTTCACGCAGTCGCCCGACCATGTCTAAATTGATCATCGCCTTGGTCGAGGAGAGAAAAGGCGCGTGGCCGACGAAATGCCGCGAGCCATAAAGTCCAAGTTCTTCACCGGAGAACGCCACGAATACGACGGTGCGGGCGGGCTTGGCAGGCAGCTGGCTCAGCCGGCGCGCCAACTCGAGCAGCACGGCCGTTCCCGATGCGTTGTCGTCAGCACCGGGATGAATCTGTCCTTCCGAAGCCCGCTCACGCGCGCCGAAATGGCCAAAGCCCAGATGATCGTAGTGCGCGCCAATGACGATGTTTTCTTTGTTCAATGAAGGATCCGCACCGGGCAGGATCGCGACGACGTTTTCCGTCCGCTGAAGAACCTCTTGCAAGCTAACTTGCAACCTGGCGGTCGCCCCCGGGACCGCCATTGACGCGGGTTTTCCTTCCCGGTCGATGCGTTCCTTCAGTGTCGTGAGCGAGATTCCCTGAGAATTAAGCCAAGCTTCGACGACTCGGCGTTTTACTTGCGCGGCAACCAAACTATTTCCGCCACGCCACAGGCTGTTTCTCGTCGATATCAATTCAGATTTATCGTCCCCCGTGTGAGTGAGGTCGACTAGAATCATACCGGCCGCGCCGTGGTTCTTGGCGTTGTTGGCCTTGGTGCGCAGCGCGGCATGAGTCGACGAGTCGGGTAATTTTCTAAACGGGCTCTTGTCGTCCTTGGGTGGTGGCTCATAACGGAGCACCAGAACGATTTTGCCCTTGACGTCGATATCCGCGTAGTCGTCGTAACCGTAGTCCTTGGCGGTAACGCCGTAGCCGGCAAAAACGAGTTGGGCCTCAGTCTTAGCGGATGTCGATAGCCCGAGAGGAATCCAATCGTCATTGAGCGCCGATGGCGCTTCAGAACCCAGCGCCAGGCTGCTGGGCTCTTTCACAGTGACGCCGATGGCGACGTCAAAACCTTGCAGATAGCCGCCGTCGCCGCCCGGTTGCAAGCCGTACTTGGCAAATTCACCGGCGATGTAATCTCTGGCAAGTCTGATGCCCGGGGTATCGACGCCCCGGCCGGTGAGCTCTTCGGAGGCTAAGTATTTCGTATGGCGGCGCAGATCGTCGGTTGCGCTTGGAATCTGAGCGACGAGCTCCAGAGTCCAAACCGACAGTGCGACGGCTATCGTCAAGCCGAGAGTCAGACCGGTGAGCAGTGTTCGAAGATTAAATCTCACGGCGGATTTGAACGTCATACAGAAAGATAGATTAGCATGCTTGATACGGCCAATTGAAGTTGATGGCGATGGTCGGCGATGCAGCGTGCTAGGGGCAGAGAGCAAAGCGCCAAACACGGAGGCAACGACCGGCGCTGACGTCATGCGTTATGCAGTAGTATCCCGAATCAAAAATTCCATTAAATAATTTCGGCATCATTTCGGCCAACCCGGCGAAGGCCCGGGGGCGAGCCGGAATCCAGGAATTTTTGTAGGGGCGTATGGCATACGCCCTCGGCTGGATGCCGGTTTTCACCGGCATGACGGAAAAAGCCGAATGACTTCTTAAATGAACTTCTAACTCAAGTCACTAGCGCGCTTTGCATATCAAGCGGAACTAAAATTTGATTCGCTCCCAATTTTCTGGTACGGCGAGACCCTTAGCGTTGCTCAGGGTGACTCACTCCCAGTATTTATCTGGGAGTGAGTCACTTTTTGCGCAGGTCTGTGGGAAGTGTTATAAACCGGGCAAACAAACCGACGGAGGCAACGATCATGGCAAAATCAGTAGTCGTTTTCACGCAGCCTGGCTGAGGACCTTGCCACAAAGAGGTAGAGTTTCTATCTCAAAAGGGCGTTCAGTTTGTGGAAAAAAACGTCCGCGCCGACCAGGCAGCGTTGAAAGAATTGATCGATCTCGGCTTTCAAAGCACGCCGGTAACGATCATCGACGGCCAATCGGTAGTCGGTTTCGATCAGGCCAAGATTATGGAGTTGTTGGGAATCTAAAATTGTTTTTGCGGAAGCTTGGGCAAAGAAGTTGGATTTCTCCAAGAAGCATCTGCACAGCTAGAGGAAAATACCCAAGAAAAAAATTTCCAACATTAGTTCTCTCTGGCACGCGCGCAATGTTTTGCGGCCCGGATTTAGTTCGGGTCAAGCATGATATTTGCTATTCTCGGAGGCGGAGGTGCTATTTCTCCTGTCCAAATAGCAAGTATCACACCTGACCCTATTCCTGTGACCCTGAGAAATAGATAAGTCAATACTCAGGGCCCGACCCTGAACCTGCCGAAAACGCTTCGCCTGCAGAATAGAAGCCATTCAAATGCCGCGGACGGAGCGCCCAACGTACCGATTTTGAGCCCCGGCGTCTGAGCGACAACTGGGTTAGTCATACTGAGGCAGCCGACGTAATCAGTAGGGCGAGAAGCAGTTTGAGACGTCGGAGAGTCTACCGCAAAGCTTGAAGGTGACCTTCTCCCCAGACTTTACTTCTTGACAAGCGACGGTGATAGCAATATAGACGACGGCCAGAGTTCAATCGGCGCAGGCGCGTTAACAACCTAGGAGGGCTGAAGTGCTGGTGCACTTTCGTGCCATACTTGCTTCCCGACTCCACCGCGTCTTCTACATAGTTTGTGTAGCTTTCGTCTGTTCTTATATTTTCTTCGACGTCCTCGACCTCGACGGATCGAACTTTCTTAGGCTGCTGACGCCGGTCGCAAGAGCCGTCATCGTAGCCGAGACGCTCGTTGTCATAGAAATTCAAGATACCCGTAAGCATGCTGCTCCCTTGGGCAGCGTCGCGCTTCTGTTCACAGATCTTTTTGAAAAATGCAGCCGGCTTCTGTGGCAGACCAAAGCCACTGGACTCGACTCGGCCCGCTCCCACGGCTACCGGGTAGGTCTGCCACGGGATTCGGTCGCCGATGCCTCTCCCTATCACTGATCGTTTTTTTCGCCGCCTCGACTCTTGTTCCGAAATACAGGCACGAAAAACTTTAATTTAGACACATCTGTTTCTAAAACTTTGGAGGCGATATGAAATTCTTTGAACGACGACAAATAATGAGACAACCAAAGGCCCAGATAGCGCTGCCAATTTTCCTGGCGCTTGTACTTGGACTCGGGGGCGCTCAAACAGCGCTGGCTCAAACGCCGGCGGCAGGTATGACACAGGTGGCGCTCATCCCGATTCACTGTGTCAACCAAACCGTAACACCAAACTGCTTGCACGACTGGACGACTAGCGGAGCCACGCAAGCCAGCACTGACATATTCTCGTTCGATTTTGCGACCAACACGATGTACTTTGCCGACCGTGTCAACCAGGGAATCACCGTCATCGATACCAGAAACAATAAATACCTAGGTACCATCCCCGTTCCTAGCTGCAACGTAGCCGGGGCGATACCGGGGTCGTGTCCGAGCGGCGTGCAAGTAGTACATGACCAGCGCAAGCTCATCGTCACGGATCGGAACACTTCTGTTAGCGGAACTACGATTCACCTCAAAGGCATCTTTATCTATGACTTAAAGATACCAAACTCAGCGCCGGTTCAACTCACCATAAATACGACAGGTACAGACACCGACGAATTGGATTACGACCCCGTTAACCGCCGGGCCTACGTGGCCAACACCGCCTGTCCATGTGTTTTGACGGTCGTTGATGTTGTAACCGATACAATCGTCGATACAATTCCACTGCCGTCCAATCCTGAGCAGCCGCGTTTTAACCCGGTCGATGGGAAGATCTACATTACGATACCCGACGACAGTACGATTGCTACCGGCGGTTCGGCTGATGGAGTCTATGTAGTGGACCCAACCAAGACCGGAGCCGCGGCACTCTCGAAGTTTATTTCGGCGCCGACGGGTTGTGCGGTCCGCGGCATTGACATCGATCCGGTGACGAACACGGGTGTCATAGGGTGCGCCGCGCCCGCTGCGCAGTTTCTGCTGGATTTCAACACCGCAACCATCCCGACAAGTTTCCCCGGCGTTACAGGTACCGATACGCTGCAGTTCAATCCCAATCTCCGCCGCTGGTATACCGGATCGAGCAACAATATAGTCAGCGCCGATTCGTGCCCTGCATTAGGGGGGGTAACTCCTGTCATCGGAGTATTTGCTGCGGCCGCAAAAGCGTCGAAAAAAACCCCTTTCGCCAGGCTAGTAGGAGCCGATTGCTCCGGGGTTAACGCGCATGGCCTAGGAGTCGACACTATTGCCAACCAGGTCTATGTGGGAGCCAGGCAGTTTCCTGCGGCTTCTGGGGGCACTCCCGGTGTGCTCGTTTATGAAGATACATCTCCCTTGGTCCAGCCAAAATTAAAAGAATCTAGCAACATCAAGCTCGAACCGCTAGCAAGCCCACCGACAACCGGCAGAGTTCTCATTGAGGAAGGCTTTATTATCGACGCCACGGTTTCGGGTGTGCCCTCTGGTACTCCAACTGTACTGGTTGTTACGACCACGGCTGGCAACGAGGTGGTCCCCTGCGATGTTAGCTCTGGGAATGCGACTTGCTTCCGTGTGCTGAGGGGACAGGCGTTACTCGGCGGCAACATATTCGTATCAACGGCAGGAACGTTGCAAGCAAAGGCAACCATTAAGTAGCATCTCGGTTTTAGGTTCTGGTTTCTCCGTTAATTACAAAGGGGAGGGGATTTCACGCGTTGCCCCTCCCCTTTGGCCACGGGTGGCAAAGCGTGAGCGAGCAACGCGGTTCCTCAGTGTGAAAACCAGACAGACTCTTCCTGGTCTAATCGCAACGGCGAATCGAAGTTAGCCGACCCTCGCTAGTTGGTAGTCCGAAGACGGGGAACTCCGGGAGTCGAACCGCCTTTCCTTCACATTAGTCGGGGCCATTCGCAACTAATCTTAGTCAAAGGGGTCAAGGG
>VBKY01000242.1 GCA_005879255.1 Deltaproteobacteria bacterium | reverse complement strand
GTAACCGGCTTTGAGGCGCGCCGCCACGTTGTCCGCAGCGCGTTGCGCCATGGTGTTCAGTCGTTCAATCTTTTCGTTAATCGTTCGCTCTAGGGCGCGTACGTCTCGCTGCCCGCCGCTTCGGTAGTACGCCGCGAAACTTACGATCAGCGACAGCACCGAGATGCACAGGGCAAGAATTTCCATATCTGCCATCACCTTTTTCGGGTGCTTCTACTTGTTCATCGATGCACTCAATGTTCATGATCCAGTCTTACAACCAAAACGGAACAGCTCGCTTGCTTCATCACGGCTTCGGCGGTGCCGCCCACGACAATTTCCTCGAGAGAGGTGGTTCCCTTTGAGCCCAAAACGATCAGGTCGGCATTCCACTCGCGCGCGCGATTGACGATTTCGACGAATGCTTTTCCGCTGGTCACCTCGCTGGTGAATGCCAAACCTTTTAGGGACGAGCGCGCCGATGCGACGAGCCCTTCCATAGCCGCGTTCGCCTTTTGCACGATTTCGATGACAACTTCGCCCGGGCCAGCCGGCTGCGCTTCGATGGCATGAAACAAGTGAAGCGCCCCGGAATGCAGCCGCGCCATCTCGACAGCGACGCGAAACGCTTCCAGCGAACCGGGTGAGAAATCGACGGCGCACAGAATTCGTTTGAATGCCATGTTGGCTCTCGCTCGAGCGTACTCAAGATTGGAATAGTGGAAGGATGGAATAATGGATTGATGAGTTCAAAACCCAGTAGTCCAACATTCCATTATTCCAACACTCCATTTAATTCTTCGGCGGCAACAGATGCTCCTTCTGTTCAGGATCAAAATGCCAAAAGGTAAGGAGCGTCATCGTGCCGTCGGCGGATTCGACTTCGATCGCCTCGTGTCCCGGTTGTTCGGGTTGTTTAAACCAAACGCGCTTAGGCGTGTCGATGATCTGGGTCACGTGGGCATCGGGTCTGCCCCCGACCATGACGTCAATGCGGGGCTTGCTACCTTTGGTGTCTGCGCTGATGCCGACCAGCGGCAATCGGGTGGTTTTCTCCTGATCGCCTAATTTGGAATGAAGCACCTCCCAGTTAACGATCCAACCTTCATGTTGTTTGCTGAAATCATCGAAGAACTTGATCCACTGTTCGCGCGGGATTTCTGTGCTCGACATGTTCTACCTCCATCGTTAGTTTCTAGCGTCATACCGGCGAAGGCCGGTATCCAGATCTCTTCGGCATTCCTGGATGCCGGTTTTCACCGGCATGACGGCATAACGGCGAATGAGTTATTCATACAACTTTAAATCCAACACACTAGAAACTTTTATTTCTAATCAGACTAAAACTCCGTTTGCTGCTGGCCTGGAACGCGCGCGATCATGACCGGACATCGGGCATGATCGAGCACCTTGCGAGAAACGCTGCCAAGAAAAAAACCGAGAACGCCGGTGCGGCCGTGGGAGCCCATGGCGATCAGCTCTACGCCCATTTCATCGGCGAATTTAAGAATCTCGCTTGCGGGATCTCCTTCGACGACGATTTGGCGGCGTGAAACCAGTCCCTGCCGAGCGAGCGGCCCATTGGCCGCTGCCACGACTCGCTCGGCGTCCAATCGCCGCTCCAGCTCGCGCCGGCGTTTGCTCTCCGCATCCATCGGCTTCTTTTCGCTGCCGACTTCCGCCGGCTTCTGCACGTACAAAAGGTTGATCTCGGCACCTTCGGTATCGACCAGGCCGCCGATTTTCCTGGCGGCTTCCAGAGAGGGCGCCGAACCATCCACCGCCAGAAGAATCTTGTTCGGGTGCTTTTTCACCGGCGCAATCAAATCGACCTCATTATCGAGAGCCGCCACCGCCGGCAAAGGCTTGCCGGCGACCAACTGCAAAACGGAATCGCCGCCGGTGGTCAGGTGGCGCATTTGCTCGAACGGCAAATCGAAGCTGCGAATCGCGCGCGCCAGGCTATCGCCGCAGACGACGCTGCGCCGAACGCGCTGGCCGTCGAGCAATGCGCGCGCGACTTCCCGCGTTCCTGCCGCGAACGGGGCAATTTCCCAAATTCCCAAAGGCCCGTTCCAAAACAGAGTATGCGCGCCGTCGATCAGCTGCTTGATCCGCTTGAGCGTGCGCGGTCCGATGTCGACCCCCAGCTCCGAAGGCAATAACTCGGAAGCGAGCACCGGCTTGGAGTGAGGCACGGGAATCCGCCGACCGCTGCTTTCGAATACTCTGAACAGATTCGCTTGGACGACGATGAAATCCTCCGGCAGGATGATCTCGACTTTTTTTTCCGCCTGGTACAGCAAACCTTCGGCGAGCGGCAGAAGCGCTTCGCTAACCCGCGCCGCGCCGATCTCCTGCCCTTGGGCTTTGAGGAAAGCGAACGATAGCGCGCCGCCAATGAATAATCGGTTGAGCTTGGGGAGCAGATTCTCGAGTATCGGCAGCTTCTCTTCGATCCGGGCGCCGGCAACCAATCCGACCGAAGGCGGCTCCGGCTTATCGAGCACCGGCTCGAGCATCGTCAGCTCGCGGGCCAGCTCAAGCCCTGCCGCGGCGGGGCGCACGTGACGAGTGATCGCCACTGTGGAAGCGGTCCCCCGGTGCGCAAGCGAAAACGCATCATTGCAGTAAACATCGCATAGTTTGGCGAGATCGCGAGCAAACTCTACATCGTTGGCGTCTTCGCCGGGATAAAAACGCAAGTTCTCGAGCACAATGATTTCGCCGTCGCGCATCTCGGTCACCGCAGCCAGAGCGTTTCTTCCTATCGCCTCGTCCAGTTTGCGCACTTTTTTGCCGATCAGAAGAGACAACCGTTCCGCGACCGCATTCACGCGCAGCGCGTCGACCGGAATGCCGCCGGGAGCGCCGAGATGGATGCCGACCACGACGCGCGCGGCCATGGCTGCGAGGTATTCGAGAGTCGGCAGCGCGGCGCGTAATTTATCTTCATCCACCCGTGACCCGTTCGCCGGCTGTTCGATGTCGGCATCAATGCGCACGAAGACGCGCTTGCCGCGCAAGCTCTCGATCGGCAACTGGTTGATTACGGCCTTATCCATAGCGCTCGCTCCGTTACTTCAAAGCACAAAAGTTCGTTGACGCGCGGCTTGGGTCTCCGGGGATTTATGATTGATCCACAGTTTTGTCAGCGGGGCCGCGCAACCAAGGCGGCGCAGGGCGCGTGATCAATCACACGGCGGGCGCCGATGCTCAGAAGGCCGCCTGCCGCGACCAGTACGATCAGTTCTGCTCTCATTCGGCGCGCGTAACGTAGGATCATTTTCGTTGGCCGTCCCTGCACCGCCACTTGACGCGCCGAGAGCAGGCCACGGGAAGCGAGTATCGCATTCGCCCGCGCGAAGATGCGCTCAGATTCGATGCGCCGTTCCAATTTTTCAGTTTCGCTCAGGCCCAGGGCAAGATCAGGGTACTGTTCTTCGTCGGGTCCCGAGCGTACGTGCAGGAGAGATATCTCGGCGCCAGGACTTACGAGCTCGGCGGCCGTATGCAGCGAGCTTGCGTCGCGCTCCGAGCCGTTGAGCGGAATCAGGACGCGAAACGGTTCAGGCTTTGCCTCGCTGACCTGACTCAGAACATCTACAGCGGGAAGCGGACGGCCGGCAAAATAATGAAGTGCCGCGCCGCCTGCGTGGGTGAGGTGTCTGATGCGTTCAGTGGGAAACCCGATCCGGCGAAGGCTGCCGACCAGACTTGTGCCGCACACGACGATGCGATGCAGCTCGGGCCAGGTACGGTTGGTCAGCTCCGTCGCCAAAAATCGGCTGCCTTCGCAAAACAGATCGATCTCACAGACGCCTAGTGGTCCGTGCCAAAAGATGGTTCTGGCCGGACCAAACCAGTCGCTCCAGCCCCAGCGCGTGGCCTTGCCGATGTCACAGATAATTTGATCCGATCGGAGTTCATTCTCAGCGACGTTTTGCAAATCAGCCCGAGGCATGACCAATTCGTCGCGGCTCAAGCGCTCAAATGTTTTCCCGTCGACCACGGTGAAATCGGCCGGCGTGGTCAAATCTCGCCTGCTAGCGCGCGCCTGCGCCATCATGCGCTCGGCGATCGTGACCATCTCGGCCGTAACCAGTGCGCTGCTCGGCAGAATCTCCCGCGCAACCAGGAAAGCGAGCGCGAGCTGGCCGGCGATCATCGTGCGCTCCGCGCGCCTGGCGATCTCTTCGGCGAGCAACAACTTCTCTTTTGATAGCTCGCCGCCAAGCACGGCCAGAGAAGGGCAGCGCAGTTCGCCGAGCATGACTTCAAGCATGCGCAGCTCACGCTCGAACGTCAGCCCGGCCAGCGCGCGCTTTGCTCTCTTGGCCACGCCGACGGTGGAGGCTCTGATTTCGTGCGAGAGCGCGAAAGCATCATTGCAGTAGATGTCGGCCAGCCGGGCTAGCGCGTCGGCCAGGCTGTCATCACCGTCCATTTCGCCAGCTTCGAAGGCGAGATTTTCTATCATCATAATCTCGCCCTCGCTGAGATGGCTGACGGCGCGCACACCGGCTTCGCCTTTCCACTGATCGAGCTTGCCGACTTTGCGCTCGAGCAGCTCACTCAATCGGGCTCCGACCGCATCTGCGTGAGGGGTGGCATCCGGCAAGCCGCAATGAGTCGCGACGATCACGCGCGCGCCGGCGTCGGCAACGAATGCCAAGGTCGACAGCGAATCGCGCATTCTCACTTCATCTTGTGCATCGATCCGCACCAGAACCGCTTGTCCCGTCAATTCGGCGGGCGGCATCACATCGATGCTTGCCACCGTCATTACTCACCTCGTCTTCAAAGTCCGACTCAAAATCTCAAAACCGCGCCGACGCCGCCCGCCTGTTGCAGACGCATCGCCGCATCCCCGGCCACTTCCGCAATCTTGCCGTCTTGCTCCAGCACACATTCCACCATCCGCTCGAGCAGGTCATCGACCGGCTTGATTGCCGCGCCGCAGTAATCACAGGAGCCGTCGATTTTGGCGTACAACATGCCGCAGTTCACACACTGGCCGCCTTTGGGGCTGAAGCCTTCGGCATAAAACAGCCGCCAGATTCGTTCCTCGGCCAGCGCACGCAGAGTGGCATCGAGCCCGAGCATGGACGGATGGTGCGCATCTCCCGCGATCAACTGCTCGACGACCTGCTTTTCGATTTGCCGTTCGACCCGCTGCTCGACTCTGAGCGTCTCTTCGAGGACTTGATGGGCGCTCGCCTTGACGGGCAACGAGAGCTGATCAACCACGCGCGCGCGCACGCGCTTGGACAAAAGATTTTGCAGCATCCCGGTCGCTTCGACGGGTCCACCCAGCAACAGCCGGTGGATGCCGTGGCGATCGACCAGTTTGTCGAGCATTTCGGCAACGTGTTTGAGGTGCCAATGGGCGTGCATCTCGGCCCTGTTCTGGAAGCGTCGCTGCGAAAGCCATTGGTCGGTGCCGGTGGTTTCGATGTGTTTCACTGGAGGGGGAGCGAAGGCGTCGTCATGTTCGGCGATCTCGCCGATAAACACGGTGAACAGCCGCGCCTGCTCCTTATCGGTGAGAACGACGCCGTAGCGCTCGTATTCATCGAGTATTTCAAGCAGCGGGACCAGGTACGGTGTGTTGTCCCAGCGCGCGATATTGCGCACCGGCGCCTTGATCTCGCGCGACCAGAAAAAGTTTTCCGAATCATCGCAGAACAGGATCAACCCCTTGGCCCGCGGCTCCAAGCCGGAGACATACTGCCGCGCGCGGTCGGCGTCGGCGGAAAATCCCGGTAACTGCGGTTCTTCCAATTGCGCTTCGATCGAGCGCAGCATGTCTTTGAGCGACGCCTCAAAACGGCGCTGGAGATTCTTGGATTTGCTTTGATCGATATCTAGATAGACGCTCAGAACCGGGCTGTCGGGTACGGCCTTGCGTTCAACCAGCGCGTCAAAATCGCTCTTGGATATCATATCGTGTCACACTGCTTCGCTGTCTGCGGCGCGCGAGCGAATCCCCGCATGGCGCAGCACAATGACGAGGGTCATGATAAACGCGCAGACAACCAGCAACCTTTCCCATTCGATGTGCAGAGCTCCGATGAGAATGACCTCGCGCAACGTGGCGACGATCCCGACCTCAACCATGGTCGCTACCGAAACGCGATGTTCCTCCAAGTAAATGAGCAGCAGACGGAAGAGCTCCACCAGCACGAGGACAAATAAAATGTCGCCGACGACCAAAGAAAAGTCGGTGCCGTCAATTAGCAGCCGGGCCAGGTGGGAAAGTTTTATCCCCATGGTGACCAGCAGCATCACGCACAGGCAAAACACGATGACGTCCTGGGTCAACTCCAGATACTTGCGCGGCGTTGGGTGGGTTTGGCGCACGATTATCCGGTCAAATCCTTCTGCCTGTTTCAGTCCGCCGTTCAATGGATCTCCTCGCCTTCTGCGTCGGCTCAGAAGAGAAGTGCGCGCCGCCCGCTGTCATGGTTGACTTCGCGGGCGATGGTGGGTCGCCGGGCGTCACGCTGCGGCTCTCTCCAGTACTTGCACGATCGCGGATTTGGTCTGGACGCCGACGATGCGTTCCATCTCTTTGCCGCCCTTCAGCACCAACAAAGTCGGAATGCTCTGCACGTGGAAGCGCGACGCCGTCGCCGGATTCTCGTCGACATTGAGTTTTGCCACTCGCACGCGCCCCGCCATATCCTTGGCCAGCTCTTCGATCACAGGCGCAACCATTCGGCATGGCCCGCACCACGGCGCCCACAGGTCGAGTAACACCGGCAGCGGCGAGCGCTCGACCTCAGCCGAGAACGTCGCATCCGTGACGGTCACCGGCTTATCGTCGGCGAGCAGAGCCGTCTTACACCGTCCGCACACCGGCTGAAGCCCCTGTTTGAGTTTTTCTGGCGGCACTCGGTTGTTCGCTCCGCAGTTTGGACAGCGAATCAATTTTGCATCAGACATTTTTTCTACAACCTTTCATGACGATCGTGCTAATCCCTCTCCTCCCTTCGACAACGCTCAGGGCATGCTTTCCTCCCTCCTCGCGGGGGAGGTGTACGGACCGGGGACAAGGGAGGATGAAGGTGGGGGAAACATCAGCTTTTAGCAATCCTTTTTGCTCCCCGCTTTTCGGCATTGGCGGCGCCCTTCGACGCCGATCGATTCTCACTTCCCTTGACGATAAAAGTACAGCCGGCCTCCAAAAGGCTCTGGCGAAGATGCTGGCGCGCGTACTCAAGAATGCGTTCGATTTCCGGCTCCGCCTTCTCGAGGGCCTCCGCGAGCTCTTCGCCCGTCAGCCCTTCGCCATGGCGCAGGCGCAAGGCGCGGCGCCATGCTCTCGGCATCCGCGCCAGCGCCGCGTTCACACACCGCAGCAGTTCCTCTTTGGCCGCCGCCATCCGCTCCGGCGTTGAAATATCCACGTCGGGAAAAATGTCCTCCAGCTTCAGATCTTCGTCCGGTTGATAAAACTCGAGGATTTCTTCGCCCAACGTAGTCACCTCTTCCTGGGGCGGGGTCTCTGGAATATCTTCTTCGATGTGGACCGTGCGGTTGCGCTCTGATTTTATGCGTTTGACTTCCCGCCGGAGCTGCTCTTTTGCAAGGTCGACGAGCCAACCTCCGACTTCCCGCTCGGCAGGTTGTTTAACAAATTCGTGGTAAGCCCGCAGCAGCACTGCGTCGACAACGTCTTCCGGGGTGAGCTCGCCCGGCATCAGGTCGCCCGCCGACTCGAAATAAGCGAGCTGGTGGCGGACCAATTCGTAGAGCCGGTCCAACTGCTGGCTTGCCGAGGAAAAGAATCTCTCTCGGTTATGTTGCTCTGATGGCGTAGTTTTCATTTCTGTCAGTCAAGCCTTTCGTCTCTCGCGCCGTTTCCACATCGGCTCGCCGCGTAAGGTCGCTTTGTGCGCTTCGACTTGCCGCTCGATCTCGGCAAACGCATCCCGCACGGTTTCTTCCAGGTCATGTCTCTCTTCTTGGGCAGCGAGAGTCTTTTGCGGCACTTCCAAAGTAATCGAGACGCGAAAGAGTTTGCGCGCCGAATTTTTTTCAACCAGCAATCGCAAAAATATTTCTTCGGGTGAAAATCGTTTGGTTTTTTTCTCGAGCTTTGTGATCCGCTCCCTGATCAAATTTTGAATCTGTATTTGTGGAGCCAACCCTTTGAATTCGATATTGCAGTTCATCTTTTCGGCCCTACGACAATAATCCCCGGAGAGCGCTTAAATTTCGTTTGCGCTCGCGGCGCCGGGATGATCACCTCAAGAAAGTTCGAGCAATGAGTTCGACATTTTCACATTTCCGTCAAATACTCGTGCACGAACTGAACCGCCATCGCGCCTTCGCCGACGGCTGAAGCGACGCGCTTCACCGAGCCCGATCGCACGTCGCCAGCGGCAAACACACCGGGATGGCTGGTCTCGAGCAAAAATGGCTGCCGCCGGGCGGACCAGGAGGACGACTGTGACAGTGCTGCGCCCGTTCGAATGAAAGCTTTGTCGTCTTTTTCGATCTCGCCGGGTAGCCAATCGCTTCTCGGTACTGCGCCGATGAAACTGAAAAGTGCAGGGGTGTTTAGCGTCCGCGCCGCCCCGGTCTTATTATCGACGATCTCGACTGAGGCGAGGCGACAGTCGCCGGACATCCGCCGGACGCAGGTGTTGTACAAAACTTCGATGTTTTCGGTCTGTTGGATCCGCTGCGCAAGATAGTACGACATATTCTTATAAAGATTGTCGCCGCGTATCAGCAGGTACACCTTGCGGGCAAGCCCGGCGAGAAAAACGGCGGCTTGGCCGGCGGAGTTGCCCGCGCCGACGACCACTACATCGGTTCCGCGGCATAACGGCGCCTCAGTCAGAGTTGCGGCATAGTAAACGCCGCAGCCTTCGAATCGCTCACAGCCCTCGGCCGCCAGCCGGCGATAGTCCGCTCCCGTGGCGATCAACAAACATTTTCCCGTGACGGTTTCGCCGCTGTCGAGGTGCAGCACCGGAAAGCCATTCACCGACGAAAAACGAATGACGGGTGTGGGCACAGGCAGGCGCGCTCCGAACTTGTTAGCCTGCAATGCCGCGCGGTCCGCCAAGTCGCTGCCGGAAATTCCGGTAGGGAAGCCGAGATAGTTCTCGATACGCATGGTGCGGCCCGCCTGGCCGCCTGGGCCCGCGCGCTCCAGTACTACTGTGGCTAATCCTTCGGAGGCGCTATAGACCGCTGCCGCCAGCCCCGCCGGACCGGCGCCGACGATGACCAGATCGTAAACTGTTTGAGCCAGCGGTTGGCGGATGCCGAGCGCTTCCGCCAGCTCGCGGTCGGAGGGGTTGCGCAGGAGCAACCTGCGACCCCAGGCAACGACTGGGGTGTCGCCTTCGGTTACGCCGAACTGCTTTAGAAGTTGGTTTACTTGCGGGTCGACTTCCAGGTCGAGCCAGGTGAACAGCACTCGGTTTTTCGAGAGAAAGTCGCGGATGCGAAAGGTGTCGCGCGAGTACCGTGAGCCGATGACACGCAGACCGGTAAAGTCCTTAGACTCGCGCAGGAGCTGTCGCCGAGCGATAAAGGCCTGTAGGATAATGTCGCCGAGCTCGGGTGACCGGTTGATAATGTTCCGCAGGCCTTCCGCGGATACCTCATAAACTTCGCAATCGCTCCGGGCGGCGCAGCTAACGACGGAGGGCCTGCCGGTCAAGTGCGCCACATCGCCGGTGAACTCTCCGGGTCCGAGCACGGCGATAGTCTTCGGTGTGTCGCCGGAATCGTCCACGATCTCGACCTCACCTGACTTGATAACAAAAAATTTGAAGTCGCGATCGCCGACCTCGAAGAGCGTTTCTCCCTGCCGGTATCGTTTCAGTACCGCGCCTGCGCAGCGGCCCAATGTTGCCATGTGGGCTTGGTCAAGCCTGGGGAAGGCGACAGCACGTAAATCCTGCTCGGCCATATTAGATCCATCTGGAATAATGGAATGATGGAGTAATGGAGTGATGTTTTTGAACCCAGTACTCCATTACTCCAGCACTCCAACAACCCATGTTCCTCACACCTCGGCTTCGTCGACGTAACACCAGCGCCAGGACTCTCCCGGTTCGAAGGACTGAATGATCGGATGGCCGCTCGAAGAAAAATGTCTCCTGGCGTGCCGGTTGGGAGACGAATCGCAGCAACCGCCGCACGTCAGGCACAGCCGCAAGTGCACCCAGGGTGAACCGATGATCAAGCAATCCTCGCAGCCCTCGGCGCTCGGAGTCACCGGACGGATCGCGCTCACATGTGGATCGGTCAATATCGTTCTCCTCGCTGGACTCTGGAACTCGATTTCCTCTACCCGGTCTTCAGTCCTTGTTAGTCAGTCCTCAAGTGACATTTCAACGGCGACATCCAACTTCGAATAATATTTCTTGATCTCGTCGGGGCCGTACTTCGCTCGGAACTTCTCGACGATCCCACGCACCTTGGCAGGATCCGTAATCGGCCGGCCCTTGGCCGTGTGTCTGACGTTGTTAACCGCAAGAGTAACGGTCGGATTCTTTACAATGTTTTTGTACCACTCGGTGTCGGAGCCGGTTACGGGAAGCAGGTAAGGTTTGTTGCCTTCCTGGACGAACCAAACCGGCCGCGTGGTTTTGCGCCCGGACATGCGACCGGAGACGGTGAGAGCGATCTCGTCGGTCTCCTTCAGTGCGCTGACAAAGTCCTGGCGTTCTGTTTCAACTTGTCCCATAAATTTACTCCATGGAAAGTTCTCGGCGCCCGGTTAGCGCGGCAGCTTGGCTGCAAGAACATCGACCTTCTGAATCTCGGGCGGCTGGCTGAAGAGATCGGCAGCCTTTTGCTTCAGCGCCGCAGCGACGCGGCCCGAGAGATGCGCCTCTCGGCCCTCTTCGTCCGGGAAAGCGTCGAAGATACCGAAGGTGTTTGGTCCCACACGGAGCGCGAACCACGCAGTGGTTGCCGGTTCTTCTTCAACCACTGACAAGCCGGCGCGGAGAAAGCTTTCGACTTCCATTTCTTTTCCAGGTTTTGCCTCGAGTCGAACCCACAGAGCTTCGGTGACCATCGGGCATCCTCCCTCATGAAACGATAAGTTTTTGGCTGTTGCATAATTGCGAGCGGCGGCCGACTTAAAGCACGGGAAGCTCGCGTGGACGCGAGCCCCGCGGAAAAGACTCGTCGATCCAGGCCAGCTCGGCTTCGCTTAGGTAGAGATCTCCCGCCTCGGCGTTTTCGGCGGCGTGCTCAGGACGGGAGGACTTGGGAATCACGAAGAGCGATGGCCGCCGGACCAGGAACCGCAACGCAACCTGACGTGGGGTTGCGTTGTGCCGGGCGGCGATTTCCTGCAACACGCGACCGCCGAGGGTGTGCGGGCCCGGAAAGCGTCCATGACCGAACGGCGCGTAGCCGACTACGGCGAGGAAGTGTTCTTCACACCAAGGAAGCACCTCGTGCTCGACGGCGCGCTCTTGCAAATGGTAGAGAACCTGGTTGCAAACCAGACCGCCGTCGCCGGCGAGATCCCATGCCTCATCGAGGTCGGCCACGTCGAAATTGCTGACACCCCACGAGAGAATCTTCCCCTCCCTCTGAAGCTGCTCAAAGGCTTCGATGGTCTCCTCGAGGGGATATTTGCCGCGCCAGTGCAAAAGATAACAGTCCAGCCAGTCGGTCTGCAGGCGCGCGAGCGAACGCTCACAGGCGGCGATTGTGCCGCGGAGAGAAGCGTTTTGGGGAAGTACTTTTGAGACCAGGAAGACCTCATTGCGGCGTCCTTCGATTGCCTCGGCGATGATCTCTTCAGCATCGCCGTACATCTCCGCGGTGTCGATATGAGTCATGCCGAGATCGAGGCCAAGGCGCAGGGCGGCAATTGCGACGTCGCGATCACCTTTGTCGATGTTCCAGGTGCCCTGACCGATCACGGACACTTGACTGTCGGTAGAATCGAAACGGCGCAGTTCCATTCTAGGCTTGGCTCCGGAATTGTTTTCCAATTCATTTGTTCTGAATGTTCTGAAAAACGCCTCGTTCACACTTGCGCGTGGCTCCGCAGGGCCGTGCGTGAACAATCACGGCCGCAGCATCCGCTCCCCGCTTTACCGAGGCCGATGAAGCCGTTCCGTTTCACTTTGTTACTCACGACCGCTACTCTATTTCAAAATTGGGCCGTACTGTTTCGTAATCGCGCCATGCTATGCGCCATGTGTTGTAAGTCGTGAGATCTGCCCCACGAGCGGAGCCGAAAGGCAAGCACGACCAACAGCACGCCCGTGACCATCGCGTAGGCGCCGATACAGATGACCAGCGCGAACGCGCCGGGGTCGGGGAAAAGTGCGAGTATTACGCCCAAGGTGACGGAGGCAAAGCCGATCAGCGCGAGCAACCACTCGCCGGTGATAATTTTCCGTAGCCGAATAGCCGCGGCAATTTCCAATACGCCGGTGACCAGTGCCCATGCGGCGATTACGTAGAGCAGTGCGAGTGCGCTGATGCCCGGCCAAATAAAGGTTACGATTCCCGCGGCGATTCCCGCCAGTCCCTCGAGCAGAAGCACCCACCAACGATCAACCTCGCCGCGCCACCTGATCGCGCTTATGATGGCGAGGACACCGTCTACAAGAGCGTACGCGCCGAAGACGAGAACGAGCGCGGCGAGCGAAATGGCTGGTGAGATAAATGTGATGATTCCGAATATGATGCCGGCCAGCCCGCGCAGCAACAGGACCCACCAATTCCGCACCAAAGTGTCCACATCCAAAATCACGATGGACATGAATTCTCCTTCTAGAGCTCTCCTTTCAGCTTTCATGAAAAGACTTCCTCCTGTGATTTTTGTAAGCCTTGCGCGGCTCCGTCAACTCAAACTCCTCAAATCCCACGCTTTTAGCGGCGTCGTCGCCGAAAACGTCCACGATGCCGAATCGCGCGATGGCCCAAGCCGGATCGTCAACCTGGCGCTGGTCGCCCGCTTCTCTTGAAGAAAGCTTTCGACCTCCAGTTTTTTGCTAGGCTTCGCCTCAGTCGCACGAACAGTTCTGCATTAACATTAACCCAGGGGTGTTCCTCTCACCTTCCGCATCACGCACAGGAACGTGGCTATTATTCTATTTTTTGTTGCGCCAGCTCACGCGAGAGCTATCCTCGAGTATTATTTTCTGTTTTGCCTTTCTTCGCGTACTCAAACTCCGGCAGCGCTTTCAGCGCTTCTTTGGTTGCCCCTGGCAAAACCAGCTTGTTACTTTCTTCCTTAATGCGATTTATCGGGATCGCCACGTCATGCTTACCCATCCCCAGGAATCCCCCTGCACCGATGATCGCAAACGAAACCGACTTGTTCGGAGAAATAATCAGATCATCAACGGTGCCGATCTTCTCGTTCTTGTCGTTGTAGACGGCTTTGCCGAGAATATTTTTCTTCGCGCTCCAACCCGTCGCGACAAGTTTCATTTCTTCCTGGCTGACACCAATGGTTTGGGAGCCGGCGACTTGAGCATGCGCGGTTGCCGCTGCGACAGATAACGCCGCCGCGAGTCCCACCGCCGCGACACTCCCGATGAATCCTTTACTGACCGGTTCGTTCAAAAACCGAGTTTCTTGAGCCATAATGTTTTCCTCCTTCACGGTTACTATTCTCCCGTTTCGAGCAACAGCCATGCCAGCATCGAAAATACAGAAAGTTACGTTTTGAATATGCAGCTTGGTTTGATTTATGTAAGGACAGCTTACCGAGCGTTAAAACTCTTACTATAGGACGTTCGTCCAGCTCTCGCGATAATCCGCAAATTTACGAACACTCGCGACCCATGATGAGGCTCCAGCCTTGTGCTTCAACGATATGCGCTTGGCCCTTCATTTGCTCCATAAATAAGGAAAAGCGAAAGCGAAATTCTTTTAGAATTAATTAATTCCAAGGAAGGAGAAATGATTATGGCGAAGCAGGGCAAAGAAGTATCCACCGAGCAGCGCGGGAGCTTAATCCCATGGAGGTCAGGAACGGAAATGGCGCGGTGGGAACGCGATATGGAGCGCATGCTCGGCAATTTCTTTTCAGGCAGGGCTCATCCCCTGTTCGATGACAGATCGTGGCCGGGTAGTGACTTGGGGATTGCAGAGCCGAAAGTCGACCTCTACGAGGAGCAGGATCAGATCGTCGTTAAAGCGGAAATGCCGGGAATGACTAAGGACGATATTCAGGTTTCCCTTTCGGACCACATTCTAACGATCAAAGGCGAGAAGAAAAAAGAGGAAGAGAAAAGCGACAAGGATTATTACCGTTCTGAGCGTGTTTACGGCGCTTTTATGCGCAGCTTGCCGCTGCCTGCGGAGGTCAACCCGGAAAAGATCCACGCCGCGTTTAAGAATGGAGTATTGGAGGTTCGCCTGCCAAAAACTGAAGAGGCAAAGAAAAAAGCGATCAATGTAAAAGTACAAGGTTGACAAGCGCGGCTGTGCGGCTGGATGCATGGTTCGACTATCGGGTTCATTTAACAGACTCAAAACAATAGAAAGCGAGGTAAAAAAAATGGCGAGATGGGATCCGTTTGATGGAATGGAGGCATTGCGCAGCGAAATCGATCAGGCCTTTAACCGGGTTGGCCCCCAGTTTGCGCCGGCCTTCCGGACGGCTTTTTTACCCGGCCGGGGCGCGCGCGAGTATCCGCTTATTAATCTTTACGATGATCAGAACACCGTGTACGTCGAAGCGCTGGCGCCGGGCGCGGATCCGGCATCGTTCAACATTTCGGTCGCCGGAGAAACGCTGACCCTGTCCGGTGAAAAACCTCGGGCGCCAGGAGAGATAAAGCCCGAGGCATTCCATCGTGAAGAGCGCGCGGCCGGCAAGTTCGTTCGCAGCATCGACCTCCCTGTAGACGTCGATGAGACTAAGGTGAAAGCCGAATACAAGAACGGCCTTTTATTGGTGCACTTGCCCAAGTCGGAGAAGGCAAAACCACGGCAGATCAGCGTCCAGGTGGCCTGAAGCCCAAGCAAAAGAATTATTATTTTATTTTTTAAGGAGGAGGTAGTTATGCCGGAGAAAACAGTAGCGACGACGAGTGGAAAACAGGCCGCGACAGCAACGGGTCGAGAAAAGACGCGTGATCAAGAGCGATATATTCAACCGCCCGTCGATATCTATGAAAAGCCGGAAGGCTTGGTATTGCTCGCCGATCTGCCGGGCGTCGGACCAGGCGACCTCAACGTGCGCCTCGAAGATAATATTCTGACGATTCAAGCGAAGGCTCAACATGCGATCACGGCAGAGCCGATTTACCGTGAGTTCGAGCTGTTCAATTTTTTTCGCCAGTTCGAGCTTTCCGATCAAGTCGATCAAGGGAAGATCACGGCTCGACTCAACCATGGAGTGCTGACGCTGGAGTTGCCTAAAGCAGAGAAGGCCAAACCACGGCAGATCACGGTTCAGGTGGAAAAAGCGGCAGCCTGACAATCGAAAAAGGTGGAGTTTCCAATTTCGAGTTTCACGTTTTCTTAGTTAAAGAAATTAATAAGCAAACGAGAAGCATACAGCCAAAAGAATCGTGCGGTCGACGGAGGTATGAGTGGCCATGCTGCGAAAGAGTTACTACCTCACGTTGGGAATTCCGCTGAACGAGAGCGCGGGCGGCATCCGGCAGGCTTTCCATGAGATCGTGAGACGCTATCATCCGGACCGCGTGGGTTTTGAGCGTTTGCGTTTTTTTCAGGAAGTTGTCGAAGCGTATCGCGTCCTGAGTGATCCGGAGCGGCGCAGGGATTATGACCGGGGATTGGTTCAAGCGGATGTCATATCTCCTGCGCCGCTGGTCATCGAGAGCGACCGAGGGGATCTGCCTCTCACAATGTCAGTCTTACGGAGGCTGAGGATCAAGGATGCACCTTTCGAGGCGGCGCTGGCACGAGTAAGTGGGAGTCTTACGGCTGCTGAGCT
>VBKY01000399.1 GCA_005879255.1 Deltaproteobacteria bacterium | reverse complement strand
AGAAGCCTAAAACGATTCCAGAGAAGCAAGCGCTCGCGGCCGTCGGGCAGATCAAGCTCATGGCGCTGTACGAGCGCCTTTTCTCCAAGTTCGACAAAAGCGTCGCTCAAGTCCTGTTAACGCATGAAGATCTGGCGAACCGGCAGCGCTATATCAATGCGAAGCATACGTTTCAGGTGCTGCTCGAGTCGTCAATCATTCCGATCGTCAATGAGAACGACACGGTGGCCGTGGAGGAAATGAAGTTCGGCGACAACGATCATCTATCCGCGTTGGTGGCGACGCTGCTTGAAGCCGATTTGCTGGTCATTCTCAGCGACGTCGAGGGGGTGTATGACAAAGATCCGCGCGCCTATGCAGACGCTCGACTGATTCCGCTGATCAGCGAGGCCAAAGGACTGAGTCAAACCATCGCCGGGAATAGCTTGAGCACCGTTGGGACGGGCGGAATCGTGACCAAACTGGGCGCTGCAGAAAAAGCCGCGCTTGCCGGTATTCCGACAGTCATCGCGAGCGGTATGCAAAGCGGCGTGCTCGGCAAAGTATTTGCGGAGGAGGAAAGTTGCGGCACTTTGATTTTGGCGGAAGCGAATCGGTTGACCAGCCGGAAGCATTGGATCGCTTACAACTTGAAAACGGCCGGCGAGATCGTCGTCGATCAAGGCGCCCATGACGCCGTGGCGCAGAAGGGCAAGAGCCTCTTGCCGTCGGGATTGAAAGAGGTTCGCGGTGCCTTCGGCGTCGGCGAGTGCGTCAGTTGCGTCGATCTCGAAGGTCGTGAGTTCGCTCGGGGCCTGGTTAACTACAGCGCGCAGGAGTTGAATCAGATCAAAGGATTGCATACAAGCGGGATTGAAAAAGTTCTGGGCTACAAGGCATACGACGAAGTTATCCATCGAGATGATCTCGTCGTGCTATGAGAATCGCTATGTCAGGTCATAAGCAATCACTCAAACAAGAGGCGCTCGAACTGGGAAAGCGCGCCAAAAATGCGGCGCGGCAGCTGGCGCCGTTATCGTCGGAAGAAAAAAATAAAGCCTTACTTATGATGGCCGATAAGCTGGAAGCTCAGAGCGTGTTCTTGATCAAAGAGAACGAGAAAGATTTGGAGCTTGCCAATAAGGCGGGGGCGTCGAGTGCCGTGCTCGACCGCATCGCGCTCAATCCCAGCCGGGTGAACGGCATGGCTAAAGGTCTCCGCGACGTTGCCGCGTTGCCCGATCCGGTGCGCGAAGTGATCAAAATGTGGCGCCGGCCCAACGGATTGCAGGTCGGGCGCATGCGCATTCCACTGGGCGTCATCGGCATTATCTAGCGCTCTGTTTGAAATCCGGCAATGCGGTGATTCTCCGCGGCGGCAGCGAAGCGCATCATTCCAATCAGGCGATCGGGGCTGTGCTGCGTCAGGCGTGCGCGGAGACACGCGTACCGCAAGATGCCTTGCAAGTCGTCGAGCGCAAAGATCACGCTCTGGTGAACGAGCTACTGCAGCTCGAAGAATATATCGATCTCATCATTCCACGCGGCGGCGAAGAGCTGATCCGCGCAGTGGCGGCGAACTCGAAAATTCCGGTGATCAAGCACTACAAAGGCGTGTGCCACGTCTACGTGGACAACGAGGCCTCGCTGGAGATGGCCGAGCGGATCTGCTTCAACGCCAAGGTGCAGCGGCCGTCGGTGTGCAACGCCATGGAGACGTTGCTCGTGCACGAAGGGATCGCGCCGAGGTTTTTGCCCACCATGATTGCCAAATTTCAGCGCGCCGGCGTGGAAATCCGCGGCTGCGAAAATACCCGCGCGTTGGTTCCGGGATTAAATAAGGCTACGGAAACCGACTGGTCCACTGAATATCTCGATCTGATTCTCGCCGTGCGCGTGGTCAAGGATATGGACCAGGCGATCGATCACATCGAGCGCTATGGCTCGGAGCACACGGAAAGCATCGTTACGACGAACTATCAAAAGTCGCGCGATTTCATCGATCGCGTCAACTCTTCAGCGGTCATGGTCAACGCTTCGACACGTTTCAATGATGGGGGCGAACTGGGCTTGGGCGCGGAGATCGGCATCAGCACGAGCAAGATCCACGCGTTCGGCCCGATGGGGTTGGAAGAGCTGACGACGACGAAGTTCGTTGTGTTTGGTGACGGGCAGATACGGGAATGAGTGTGACCGAAGCGGCGTATCGGTTATCCATTGCAGGTTTCGGGTTTCACGTTTCGGCTTTCAGCCTCGCGCGAGTCCTGACACCTGAAACCGGCAACGGTTCAGTCGCCATCCTGACTCGCGGAGCGAATTCGACTTTTCCTTTGAATGAGCCGCCGAAAGGCCTCTTTCGTTTCTGATGAAGATCGGTCTCTTCGGCGGCACCTTCGACCCGATCCATTGGGGCCATCTGCGCAGCGCGGAGGAGGTGAGCGAGGCTTTCGGCCTCGATCGCGTTTATTTTATTCCCGCTTCTATTCCGCCTCATAAACGCGGTCAAACTACGACGCCGGCACAGGACCGGTTGCAAATGGTGCGTCTCGCCGTCAGCGGCAACGGTCGTTTCGGCGTCTCGACGCTGGAGATTTCCCGGCTCGGCGTTTCTTATTCAATCGATACGATCCGCGAATTCGATGCGAAAAAACGCAAAGGCGATTCCATCTATTTCATTATCGGCTTGGATGCCTTCCGGGAAATCGCCACGTGGAAGGATTTCGCGGCAATTTTTCCACTTTGCAATTTCATTGTGACTTCGCGCCCCGGCAGCAAAGAAAGCGATCCGCTAAAGGGAACCGGCGTTGCCGTTAAAAAACTCTTTTGTTATGATTTTAAACAGAAGAATTATCGTCACCGGAGTGGCACGCGCATCTTTTTTATCGAGCTCACGGATATCGCGATATCGGCTTCGGAGATTCGTACGTTGGTCAAGCACGGGAAATCCATTCGTTACTTGGTGCCGTCATCAGTAGAGAGATACATCAAACGGCATGGGCTTTACGGAAGCCCGCGCGAGGAACGGTAGACACTTTGGCAGAAATCAGCTCCTGGGATAAAGCTCTACTCCTGACGCGTTTCGCCCTCGACAGAAAAGCTTGTGACCTGGTAGTGTTGGATGTCCATGAGCTGACATCCATCGCGGATTATTTCATCGTCTGTTCGGGTCGTTCAGACCGTCAGGTGCAGAGTATCGCGCAAGGGCTGGAAGAGAATTCAATTGAGCTCGGCATCAAACCTTATGCGGTCGAGGGCACGCAGCGAGGCCATTGGGTGTTGATGGATTTCTCCGATGTGATCGTGCACGTCTTTTATGAACCGGTGCGCGAATTCTATGATCTCGACGGCCTGTGGGGCCACGCGCCGAGACCTAGACTTCCTGAGCCCTATGCAAAGCTAGTCGACCAGTTTCAGATTGCCAACGAACAGTTATCATAGGCAGTCGGGAATTTCGCTGCCCAGCTCTTCACTCGCTCGCAAGATAAAGAAAGGAATTCAATTTGAGCACAAGCCATCCCGTGATTCTCATCATCTTGGATGGATTCGGCATCAATCCGAGAAAAGAAGGCAATGCCGTGGCACATGCGTCAAAACCCAATTTGGACGCATTGCTGCGAGATTATCCGAATTCGCGTCTTTCCATGTCCGGTGTCGACGTCGGCTTGCCGGCAGGGCAAATGGGCAACTCGGAGGTCGGGCACATGATTCTCGGCGCCGGTCGGATCGTTTACCAAGATTTAACTTTGATCCACAAAGATATCGACGACGGGAATTTCTCCAAAAACCAGATTCTGTTAGACGCCTTGCGGAAGACCAAAGAGCAGAGCGGCCGGTTGCATCTCCTGGGCCTCCTGGGTGACGGCGGCGTGCACAGCCACCAGCGCCACATGGAGGCGATCATCGCGATGGCGGGTCGAGAGAAGATCGGCAACGTTTATCTCCATCTGTTCCTGGATGGCCGGGACACCCCGCCGAACAGCGCGGAGCAATTCATGCTCGATGTTAACGAGAAGCTTAAGGCTTATCCCAACGTCAAAGTTGCTACGGTGAGTGGACGATATTACGCCATGGACCGGGACAAACGATGGGACAGAGTCGAGAAGGCCTATGTTTGTTTAACCGAAGGAGTCGGTAACAAAGCGGAATCCGCGCTCGAGGCGATTCGCAACAGCTACAAAGAAAAGGTGACCGATGAGTTTGTTTTGCCGACGGTAATCAACGACGCGATGCCCGAAGGGTTAATTCGCGACGGCGACGGGGTGATCTTTTTCAACTTCCGCGCCGATCGCGCGCGCGAGTTGACCCGTGCGTTGATCGAGGAGAATTTCAAAGAATTTCCGCGCCAGGGCCGCATTAATCTCTCGACCTATGTGACGATGACCCGGTACGACGAAACTTTCAAAGTTCCGGTTGCCTACCCGCCGCGGGAGATCCACAGAATTCTCGGAGAGATTGCCAGTCAAGCCGGCATTCGGCAGCTGCGCATCGCCGAGACCGAGAAATATGCTCATGTGACTTACTTCTTTAACGGCGGCGAAGAGAATAAATTTCCCGGTGAAGAGCGCATTCTGATTCCCTCGCCGAAGGACGTGGCGACCTACGATCTCAAGCCGGAGATGAGCGCGCGGGCGGTCACCGACGCGCTGACAAAATACTTGTGTGATCAGGACGTCGGGCTGGTGATCGCCAACTATGCCAATGCGGATATGGTGGGCCACACGGGCAATTTTGAAGCGTCAGTGAAGGCAGTCGAAGTGATCGACGAGTGCCTCGGTAAGGTAATCGACGCAGCGATGGGCAAAAAAGGCAAAGTCGTGATCACGGCGGACCACGGAAACATCGAGCAGTTGATAGACTACGATACCGGCATGCCGCACACGGCGCACACGACGAATCTCGTCCCGGTGATCCTGGTCGATGAAGCGCGAAAAAAATGCCGGCTCAACCAGGGGTCCGGTGTCGATATAGCGCCGACGCTTTTGCAACTCCTCGGTCTCCCTCAACCACAGGAAATGACCGGTCATTCGCTGATCGTCGAGTCGTGAATTTGTTGAGGAACAACAAGCCCCACCCGGAAATTTCTGCGAAAGCCAACTCCTAAGTAGTGGATACCGGTAGTCGTCATTCCGGCGAACGCGGGAATGTTGGGGGGATTGAAATCAGCTTCCACAGCTCCTTTTGTCATTCTCTAGTGCTGCGGCTTCAGAGTTCGTTAAATGAGTTTTTCATCTCTTCTTCGTCATGCCGGCGAAAGCCGGCATCCAGAAGGGTTGAAATTCCTGGATTCCGGGTCGCGCTAGCTAACGCCAGCTTGCCCGGAATGACGTTCGAATTACGTTACGCATTGGTGGAACAGGGCACTAGCTCTTTGTTAAGGTGCACGTGACTTATGCAGCTCACGCAAGCTCCATCCTTCGCCGACCGTTTTGATTGGGTCGTCGACTGGCTCTATCCGCCGCGTTGCCGCGCATGTGGCGGCAGGATTAACGGACGAGACTCGGACTATTTCTGCGCGAGTTGTAGAAAAAATATTCAGCTCGTCTCCCATCCTTTGTGCAAAGTTTGCGGCAAGCCATTTCCGGACGCGAGCGGGGACGATCACATCTGCGGAGTCTGCCTGGCGCGTCCGCCCCACTTCGTGTGCGCCCGAGCTTGGGCCTGCTATCCCAGGGAGGAACTCGATGAGCATCCGTTGCGCCAAGTGGTGCAAAAATTCAAATACGGCCGGAAAGTTTCCCTTGGTAAACCGCTGGGACAGCTCATGGCGCGCGGCTGTCAGGAATTTCTCAGCGAGTGCCAAGTCGGCTTGATCATCCCCGTACCCCTGCACCCCAAAAGGCTGCGCTGGCGCGGCTTCAACCAATCCGTGCTTCTGGCACGGCAGATCAGCCGCGATTACAAAATTCCCATGGACCCTTTTGTGCTGCGGCGCAACAAGGAGACGCCGGCACAGACGCAGCTCAGCGAAGAAGAGCGACGCAGAAACGTTCGCGCCGCTTTTGCGTTGAACCCCGAGAACTCCGTTGAAGGCAAGAGGATCTTGCTGGTTGACGACGTCTACACATCCGGCGCGACGGTGAATGAGTGCAGCCGAACGTTAAAAAAGCATGCGGCCAAAGAGGTCTACGTGCTGACACTGGCGCGGGCGGTCTATTAGACCTGTCGCTCCATTGTAGGAAAATTTCATGTCTCTCGATGATCAGATTCGATGGGACAGACAGCATGCGCAAACGCTGGAAGCGGAAGCGCCGTCGAGCTTACTACAGCAGATATTCGAGACCGGCGCTTGGCAGCTCCCTCCCGGCCGCGGTTTGGATATCGCAGCAGGAAAAGGGCGCAATGCGCTTTACTTGGCCGAGCGAGGTTTCGAAGTCGTCGCGGTGGATATCTCCCGCGTTGCACTCGACGCGGCGCGACGGCATGCTGAACAGCAGCATCTTCATGTTGACTTTCAACAGCTGGACCTGGAGCAAAGTTTTCCGGAGGGCGAGTACGATCTGATTCTGAACATCAATTATCTGCAACGATCACTGATTCCGAAGATTAAAGCCGCGCTCAGGGTCGGCGGCCATGTGATCTTCGAAACCTACTCAATCGATCAACAAGTGATCGGCCATCCGACAAATCCCAATTATTTACTTGCCCATAACGAATTGTTGGATCATTTTCGCGACTTTCGGGTTCTCTACTACCGCGAAGGGAAGTTTTCCGACGGCGGCGAGCCGTCCTTTCGCGCCGGCATCTTTGCTCAAAAAATCTGATGATGCTTGCGCGCCCATTCGTCAGTTTTGACTGTTACCTGCCCCAATAGTTTACTGCCCTTTGCGCTTTTGGGCATAGGGCGACCGGCCGGTCGCCCCTACATCTGATCGACCAACGCGCAAACTCTCAGAAGAAATGCAGTTCTTGTATCCATCACAATATTTAAATATAATGATTGCTCCTAGGTCCTCCCATGGAGTTTGTCCGCACTCTCAAAGCTTTGGCTGATCCCCTGCGATTGCGAGTACTGGCCGCCGTGACGGAAGAAGAACTGACGGTGGGCGAGGTGCAGGAAGTGGTGGCGTCGGCGCAATCGGCGGTGTCACGCAACCTGGCGATTCTCCGCGAGGCCGGCTTCGTGCAAGACCGCAAAGAAGGCACGAGCGTTTACTTTTCCGTGCGTTCGAACATGCCGGAGCCGGCAGGCGAGCTGTTCAAATCGTTGCAATCGCGCCTGGCCGAAATACCGGAAGTAAAACGAGATCAGGAACGCTTGGCAGAATGCCGTCGCCGTCGCTTACAGCGGTCACAGGGCTACTTCGAATCCGTCGCCGGCGACTGGGAGAGAATTCGCAAGAGTTATTTCGACGATCGTGTAACTTCTCTCGCGATTGAGAAGCTGCTGCCGCAGAATCTCACAGTGGCTGATATCGGCTGCGGTACCGGCAGCTTGACCTTCGAGCTGGCGCGATTTGCCGGCAAGGTAATCGGCGTCGATTTATCAAAAGAAATGTTACGACGGGCGCGCGCGGTGGCGAAAGAACGCGAGGTGGATAATGTCGAGTTTCATCAGGGCGATGCCCTGAAGCTTCCCCTGGATTCTCGCAGCGTCGACGCCGCGTTCTGCGTGATGGTGCTGCACTTTCTTCCCGATCCACAACGCGCGATCGCCGATCTTTGCCGCATCACGCGGCCGGGCGGGTCGGTCATTCTAGTCGATTTGGTCCAGCATAAGCAGGACTGGATGCGCGAGCAGATGGCCCACCAGTGGCTGGGCTTCGACCGCGCCTTGATAAATAGATGGTTTCGCGAGGGCGGAGCCGCATCGGTCGACTACGATCTCACCGGTTCCTTCGCCGGTGAAAAAATCGCGCGGAACGGCAACCGACCGGTAGAAATTTTTGTCGCGCGAGCCTCATTGCCCGCCGCGACCAAGCGAAAAATGACAAAGGCCCACAGATGACCGATAGCGATAAACAACTACGCGAGCTTCTCGACCGGCGCATAGTGATTCTCGATGGCGCCATGGGAACGATGATTCAAGCGCGGAAGCTCGGCGAAAAAGAATTTCGCGGCGAGCCGTTCGCGCGCCATTCCCACGACCTGAGGGGATGCAATGACGTGCTGTGCATCACGCAGCCTGACTTGATAACGGAGATCCATTTTCAATATTTCGAAGCCGGCGCCGATATCGTCGAAACCAACACGTTCAATTCCACGAGCGTGTCCATGGCCGACTACAAGCTCGAGCCGCATGTTTACGATCTAAACGTTGCCGGCGCCCAGGCCGCCAAAAGAGCCGCCGACCTCGTCATGGCCAAAGATCCGTCGCGCCGTCGGTTCGTCGCCGGAGCGATCGGTCCGACCAATCGCACCTGCTCGATCTCCACCGATGTGCACAGCGCAGCGACGCGTGGCGTGAGCTACGACGAATTGGTCGATGCCTATTACGATCAGGCGCGCGGTTTGATCGACGGCGGCGCGGATATTCTGCTGGTCGAGACGATCTTCGACACGCTGAATTCGAAGGCGGCGTTCTTCGCGATTTTGAAACTCTTCGATGAGCGCCACATCCATTTGCCGCTTATGGCGTCTGTCACATTCATCCAGCCGGGAAGCAATCGCGGTGTGACGGGGCAGACCGTTGAGGCATTCTGGAATTCGATTTCCCATGTGCCGCTGTTGAGCGTGGGCATGAACTGCGCGTTAGGACCCAAAGAGATGCGCCCGCTGATTGAAGAGCTGGCGCAGATCGCGCCGATTTATATCAGCTGTCATCCCAATGCGGGTCTTCCCGATCCGCTTTTGCCGACCGGCTTTCCCGAAACTCCCGAGACTTTGGCGCCGCAATTGCGCGGGTGGGTGGACGACGGGTGGCTTAACATCGTCGGCGGTTGCTGCGGTACAACGCCGGCGCATATCGCGGCGCTGGCGGCTGCCGTTAAAGGGAAACCGCCGCGGCGTGTTCCCGAGGTTGAGCCCTATCTGCGCTTGAGCGGCCTCGAAAGTGTCACAGTCAGGCCTGAGTCAAATTTCGTCAACATCGGCGAGCGAACCAACGTGACGGGATCGCCGGTGTTCGCCAAGCTCATCCTCGCCGATGACTATGAAAAAGCAGTGAGCGTGGCGCGGCAGCAAGTCGAAGGCGGCGCGCAGATCATCGATGTCAATATGGACGAGGGCATGCTCGACTCCAAAGGGGCGATGGAGAAATTTCTGCGGCTCATTGCCGGCGAGTCGGACATCGCCCGCGTGCCGGTGGGCAAGGGCATCGTCAATTCGATCAGCCTCAAGGAGGGCGAGGAAAAATTCATCGCACAATCGCGACTGGTTCGCCGCTACGGCGCGGCGGTGATCGTGATGGCCTTCGACGAACGGGGCCAGGCGGACACGCTCGAGCGAAAGATCGAGGTCTGCGCGCGAGCGTACACGATTTTGACGGAGCAGATCGGCTTTCCGCCGCAGGAAATTATTTTCGACCCGAACATCCTCACCGTTGGCACGGGTATCGAAGAGCACAACAACTACGCCGTCAATTTCATCGAAGCGACGCGGTGGATCAAGCAGAACCTGCCGCTGGCGAAAGTCAGCGGCGGCGTGAGCAACATTTCGTTTTCGTTTCGCGGTAACAATGCCGTGCGCGAAGCGATGCATTCGGTGTTCTTATATCACGCCATCAAAGCCGGTATGGACATGGGCATCGTCAATCCCGGCATGCTGGCGGTGTATGAAGAAATTCCCAAAGATTTGCTTGAACTGGTCGAGGACGTCCTGCTCAATCGCCGGCCCGACGCGACGGAGCGGCTGGTTACTTTCGCGGAAACGGTCAAAAAAACCGACAAAACCGTCACCAAGGACGATAGCTTGCGCTCCGGCACGGTCGACGAGCGGTTATCCCATGCGCTGGTCAAGGGCATCACGGATTTTATCGATCAAGACGTCGAGGAGGCACGGCTCAAGTACGATAAGCCGCTATCAGTGATTGAAGGGCCGCTGATGGACGGCATGAATGTCGTCGGCGATCTGTTCGGCTCGGGCAAGATGTTTTTGCCGCAGGTCGTAAAGAGCGCGCGCGTCATGAAGAAAGCAGTCGCGTATCTGACACCGTTTCTCGAGGCGGAGAAAAAAGCCGCGCAGGACACCGCCCAACGCACAAAATTGGTCTTTGCCACGGTCAAAGGCGACGTGCACGACATCGGCAAAAATATCGTCGGGGTTGTGCTGAGCTGCAATAATTACGACGTCATCGACTTGGGCGTGATGGTTCCGGCGGACAAGATTATCGATACCGCGATCGCAGAAAATGCCGATATCATCGGTCTAAGCGGGCTGATCACGCCGTCGCTCGATGAGATGGTTCATGTCGCCGGCGAGATGACTCGGCGCGGCTTAAATATTCCACTCCTCATCGGCGGCGCGACCACCAGCAAGCGCCACACGGCGGTCAAGATTGCGCCGGCCTATAAGCACGAAACGATTCACGTCATCGATGCTTCGCGCGCCGTGCCGGTGGTCGGCGCTCTCGCAAAACCCGATGCGCGCAAGGCGCTGGATGGGCAGAACCGCAAAGAACAGCAGGTCATCCGTGAGCAATTCGAAAACCGCATCGCCACGCAACTGCTCACGTACGAAGAAGCGACACGCGACAAACTGCGCACCGAATGGGATGAGCAGCACATAGCCACACCGGAATTCATCGGCCGCCGCGTGCTGAAGGAGTTTCCGCTTTCAGAGCTTGCGCCGTTTATCGATTGGTCGCCGTTCTTCCACACTTGGGAAATGCGCGGGCGCTATCCTGATTTGCTGAGCGATCCGACCCGGGGACCGGCTGCGCGCGAGTTGTTCGCCAACGCGCAGGAACTTCTCAACGAAATCGTCGACAAACAATTGTTTACGGCTCACGCCGTCTACGGATTTTTCCCAGCGTACGGCGACGGTGACGATATCGTGCTGTTTGACGACGTAAGGCGAAAGCGGGAAGTCACGCGGCTACACACGCTGCGCCAGCAGAAAGATAATCAGCGCGGCAAACCGCAGCTCGCGCTCGCGGACTATATCGCGCCGCGCGAGAGCGGCCACGTCGATTACATCGGCGCGTTCGCCGTTACGACAGGCCATGGTTGCCAGGATCTGGCCGAGCGCTTCGAAAAAGACCACGACCAATACAACTCGATTATGGCCAAAGCTCTCGCCGATCGACTGGTCGAGGCCTTCGCCGAGTATTTACATAAACGGGCGCGTGCCGAGTGGGGCTACGGCAAAGACGAGAAACTCAGCATAGAAGATCTGATCGACGAGAAATATCGCGGCATCCGTCCCGCGCCGGGTTATCCCGCACAGCCCGATCACACGGAGAAGCCGCTCATCTTCGATTTGCTCCAGGTCGGCGAAGCGACCGGAATTACACTCACGGAAAGCTTCGCCATGTATCCGGCAGCGTCAATCTGCGGTCTCTATTTCGCGCACCCCGAATCGCAATATTTTGCGGTGAGTGCTATCGGCAAAGATCAGGTGGAGTCTTACGCGGCCAGGAAGGGTATGAAAGTCGCGGAAGTGGAGCGCTGGCTTGCGCCGATTCTCGGCTATGATCCTGTAAAGAAGTAACCGACGCAATACGACCCTATAAGTTCGCGATCTGACCCTCAGTCGCTCGCGGAACAAAATTCTTAAACTCACGCGGCGAAACGTTGACAGATTCCGTGAGCGGATGCTATCTACGCAAACCTGAGCTCGTGAAGCGATCGAGATAGCGATCCGGCTCGGTTTAACAGGCGCTAACCTTAAGATTTCAGCCGCAAGTTAGAGCGTTCTTGCTAACCCGCACTGCCACGACTGCAATACAGGAGGATCCGATGCAACAGCAGGCGAAAATCATTGATGGAGACGGCCACGTTTTTGAGGACACCGAAGCCATCGCGCGACATTTTCCCTACACAATAGAGCCGGCCCGCCTAAGGGGCGGTGTATTCCCGAGCCAAAGCCACATCCAGTTCTCGCTGACGCGAAGACCTCAAGGCGCCTTCGGCATTCGTCCTGACGGGCGCTTTCAAAACCCAGGACCCGAAGGATGGGTTGAGTTCATGGATGAGATCGGGCTCGATTATGCGGTTCTTTTCCCCACCACCGGCCAGCGCATCGGTCGCCTGGTGGACCGGGACTACGCCGTAGGGGCCGCTCGCGCCTACAACGACTGGCTCGCCGAGGCCTACCTCAGGCGGGATTCCCGCTTCAAGGGCATCGGTATTCTGCCGATGCATGATGCCGAAGCGGCGTTGGAAGAGTTGCGGCGGGCATATACCGAATTGGGCATGTGCGGGGTCCTTTTTCCCGCTACGGGTGTGCACCTTAATCTTGGCGCCAAGCCCCTCTGGCCGCTCTATGCGGAAGCGGCGCGCTTGGGCTGTCCCGTGGTCGTCCATGGGGGCGGGCATTGGGACTTAGGTATGGAGACGATGAACGTTTCCACCGGCGCCAATGCGCTGGGACATCCGATGTCTCTGGCGATCGCGATGGCCGAGATGATTTTCAACAACCTCTTCGAGCGCTTTCCTGGTCTGCGTGTGGCCTACCTGGAGGGCGGTCCACTCTGGTTTCTCATGGCGCTGGAGCGCTTTTCCCGTTCTTATGAAAGCTCGACTCCGATCAACCCGCGAGGCGAACTGCTGCAATTGCCGGAAGGCCAGACAGTGAGTGACTACATCCGCGGGCTGATTAAAGCTGGTCGCCTGGTGGTGGGCATCGAAGGCGGCGAAACAGACTTGGCTTATGCCATCAAGGTAGCAGGCACCCAAGCTTTCATGTTCTCTTCGGACTTCCCTCACGAGGTCAACGCTCAGACAGTGCAAAAGGAGATTCGCGAGCTTCGAGAGCGTGAGGAGATTGGCGAAGAGGCCAAGGAGGCTATCCTGCGCGGGAATGCCGCCCGGGTTTACAGGTTAGCTGCAGCTTAAGGTTAGTTAAAAAAGAAAGATGGCAGAGAAAGCACTCGTAGTGCAGGGTGGAAGACTCATCGATGGCACGGGCCGGCCGCCGGTCGACAATTCGGTCATCGTTATTGAGGCAGGCAAGTTCCAAGCACTGGGTAGAAGCGGCGATGTCGCTATTCCTGCCTACGCGCAGGTGATCGACGTCAAGGGCAAAACCGTTCTGCCAGGCTTCATCGATGGTCATGGCCACCTGGAGGATTTTCATGGAGAGCTTTATCTCCATCTGGGAATTACTACCTGCGCCACGATCGAACTCTACCAGGATGGCCCATGGACCCTTGCGCAAAAACAGGGAACCGATCTGGGTAAAATCCGCGGACCGCGGATTTGGATGTCAGGCCGGGCGATCGGCGGCGTCAGCACGGGGCACGATGCATTTGGCTCGAGGACCGCGCGCGACAACATCATCGTGACAACGCCGGAAGAAGTGCGTCAAGCGGTGCAACGAAAAAAGGAGCTCGGCTGCGACATCCTCAAGGTCAACGAGGTTCTTTCTATGGAACTGGTGAAAATCGCCGTCGCCGAAGCGCATCGGCTGGACATGCCGGTAGCCGCTCACAGTTGGGACGTGATCGGCTCCGCAAACGCCGGCGTTGACGCCATCCAGCATATCTGGTCGGTGGGTTACAGCTCGATCCCGTATGCCCCCGCCAGGCGCAAGCTGGCCCAAGATCGGCTCGGCGGCGTGATCGATCAGGAGCTCGCCGGAGCTTATTACCAAACGGAAAACTACGACGAGGTGATCAGTGCGATGGTGGAGCACCACGTCGCGTGGACTCCGACCATTGCCAAGTGGCTGCGTCCCCTTTCGCCGAGCGCTGAGCGCTTCAGAGAAAGAGAAAACCAAATCTTGAACAATCCCCATGCCGATCTCCCCGCCGCAGTCCGGGCGGTGACCGACAACGCTTATGACAAGTTGCTCAAGCGCTACACGCCCGAGCAGCTCGAGCACGCCAAAATTGGCTATGAAAAAGC
>VBKY01000241.1 GCA_005879255.1 Deltaproteobacteria bacterium | reverse complement strand
TATCTCTCGGTCCGGTCGCTCGTGCCTGGCTGAATGCCTGGGGTTTGCTCCTATTGATCGGCGTAATCGGTATCGGCATGTTGCTGCCGCTGCTGCTCTATTGGCGCGGCGAGAAGCACGGCGTGCATGACATGACGACCACTGCCGCGCTGGTGCTGGTCGGCGGCCTCATTCTCCGGCTGGTCATCGTCTTCTCCGCTCAAGGAGTGTGAGATGAATCTTATGCTAGCGGTGTTGATCGCTTTTACCGCTCTGGCCGCCTGCGACAGCCCGGAGACCCAGCGTACCCGCGGCGGCGGTCCGGGAGCCGACGTCGGCAACCGAGGTAAAGTTGTGGAAATGCACGAAGGCTCACAACCTTTCTGGAAAACCCCGCAGATTATCAGCGCCAAACATCCGCCTTTGGAACCTGCCCGCCAGGCGGATGAGATGAGCCGCCGATGACACCTTCCTTTGATAAGCATATCGTCGAACTTGGACGCGAGTACCCGGAGTGTGGCAGCCGTGGCTCGCCGTAGTTGCAAGAGATCCTAGACGAAACCGTCAATCCCGTATGGGACGCGGTTGTCCCCGCTCGCACCGAGCCACAGCAAGGGAAGATTCCACTTCTGAACGGAGAGAGGCTGGCTTTGGAGCAGAGTTCAGTTCGCCGTTTATTACAACAACTGATCCGCGTCGCTTCTGTAAACGGCACGCCGAAGATGGCTACGATAGATTTACAGTAATTTAGAGTTATGAATCAGTGTAGTGTTTACTATGTTTTGCGTGTTGACTCTACTTTCCTGCAGTTCTTGTTCTCCCGCTGCTTGACGAAGTTTCATTCTCATACTCGAACCCTTCTCATTTCGCCCTAGGGGCATTTATTGCAATTGACTGTTGCGCAACTGGCGCGTTGAGTGAACCGAGATCCCGCGGCACATACCTACAACGAATAGCTGAGAAATTCCGGTCTATTTTCACAACGGTTCACCTTGATTCTTGAACCGTGTCGGTGCTACAGGCAGGCTGTGTCGAAACGGCGATTGCTTGTGATTGCTGGAAGGAGAAGAGGATGGTCAATTTTAAGTTAATTTCCGCTGATGGCCATATAAACGAGCCCCCCGCGGCATGGGCAAGAGTGCAGCAGGAGTACGGGGACAGAGCACCGAAGGTTGTCAAAGATCCGGAGGGATTCAAGGGAATCTGGGTGATAACGGACGGGCTTCCCCCTAGTCCTTGCTCCAACTATTCGATTGGGCACGTCGTGAGCAAGCCCGGAGGTCTCGGCAGTGTCGATCTGGACAAACACTACCAGCGCATCCATTTTCACGAGAATTTTAAATACGAAGATTTTCCCGCGTCCTGGGAACCGGCCGCGCGGGTCAAGGATCAGGAAACCGACGGCGTCGCCGCCGAAGTGCTGTTTGCCAGTGTCGGGAGATTTTTCTACGGTCTCACCGACGGCGCGTTTCAGCGCGCCATCTTTCGCTCTTACAACGCGTGGCTCCACGAATTTTGCAGCTACGACCCAAAACGCCTCGTTGGGGTTGCCCTGATTTCGATTCTCGATCCGGAAAAAGCGGCACAAGATATCCGAGAATACGCCGCACTCGGCTTCAAAGCAGTGCAGATTCCTTACGCGATCAAGGACGGCGGTTACTATGATCCGGTTTACGAGCCGATCTGGAATGCCGCGGAGGATAACGAGATGGTCGTTCACATTCATCTCGGAGGGCCGGCCCAGGGAATCAAACCGCGCTGGTTCGGGTTTCAGCGCTTGACCGCGGAGGGATCGAGTGATTTTTTCGGCGCGCAACGGATCGCGACGGCGACAGGTTTCATTAGCCACCTGATGTTTTCCGGTGCTTTCGATCGCCATCCCAACCTCAAGGTGGTTTGTACGGAGTACGATGTCGGCTGGGTCGCGATCATGTACGAACAGGCCAATTACCGTTATGGACGCGCCACCGCCTATGGCTCGGATGTCAAGCTCAAGATGGCGCCCGGCGACTACATGAAACGCCATGCTTGGTTTACCTTCCAGGACGATCGCGCGGGTATGCTTACAACGCCGGTTTTCGGCGCCGACAATTTCATGTGGGCGAGTGACTATCCGCATGGCAATACGACGTGGCCCTATTCTCAACAGACGATGGAGCGCATTGGCGCCGGAGTAACCTCTGACGTGCAGCGCAAAGTCGGCCGTGAAAATGCAAACCGGTTGTATCGCATGGGACTCTAGCGGGTCACAAAATCTAAACCGTCGGAATTTTGCATCATGAGCACGCGTGCGCTGGCGGAATTTGCCGCCGCAATTCGCTTTGAATCTCTTCCACCGGAAGTAGTGGCCAAGGCGAAGACCAGCATTAGGGATTTTCTCGGCGTCGCCCTGTACGTCAGCCGCAACACGCCGTGGGGAAAGACCGTCGCCGAATTCGCCATCAAGCAAGGTTTTGGCGCTTCGGCTGCAACCGTCATTGGGTTCGGTAAAAAGACCGTCCCTGCGCGCGCCGCTTTGGCCAACGGTACTTTCGGTCTCGGATTCGAGTTCGAAGATTTTCACCCATGGGCCGGAATGCATCCGGGTTCGTTCGTCGTGCCGGCTGCGTTGGCAACTGCCGAGGTCGAAAGGGCCAGCGGCAAAGCGCTCATCAGCGCCGTGGTCGCAGGACATGAGGTCGCGCCCAGAGTGCGCATGGCTTCCAACAAGACGCGGGACGGTGAAGGTCTGATGGTGCGGGGGCTCTATCCGCAAGCGATCTTTGGCAGCTTTGGTGCCGCCGCTTCGGCCGGAATTATCCTCGGGCTGGATGCAGAACGGATGGCGATTGCCTTCGGCCTTGCCGGGGAACAGGCCGGTGGCACTATGCAATCGCACAAGGAAGGCGCGTGGTCGCGCCGCATGCACTCGGGGCACGCTGCTGAACGGGGAGTTTCCGCGGCATTTCTTGCGGCCGAGGGGTTCTTGGGTCCAAAACAGATTTTCGACGGGGAGCAGAACATCTACAAAGCTCTCGCTTTGCGGGCACATGATCCGGCAAAACTCACCTATGCTCTCGGCAAACACTGGGCCATGATGGACATAGGCTACAAATCGTATTCCTGTGCCATTGGGTTTCACTCGGCGATCGATATCTTGCTGGAGCTCAAGCGCGAGATCGGCTTTCGCGCGGAGGATGTTGAGAAAGTGACGGTGCACAAGCCGGGCACCACGCCGATTCACCTGCGTACGGACTTCCCCACCATCATTGCCGCCCAGTACAGCGCGCCATTCTGTATTGCCACGGCAATCCTGAAAGGCCGCGTCACG
Source organism: Deltaproteobacteria bacterium (assembly GCA_005879255.1). The sequence continues at coordinate 14,369 of VBKY01000241.1, read as the reverse complement.
CCGCGCGACTTCACAACGGACGCCTTGCGTGACGAAGAATTGACTCGCTTTGCGCGCGAGGTTGTGGAAATCGTTCCCGACGCGGCTATGGAATTGCAAAGAGAAGAGGAACGCAAGGCGAGCCCGGATACCCTGGTGCTGCAGAAGAACCCGGGCCGGATAATTTTGCGCTTGCGCGACGGCCGAGTGTTCGAGAGGCGGCGCGACTATCCTACGGGACGTCCCACGCAGCCTATGACCCACGCACAACTACTTGACAAGTTCATGGGGCTGGCGACGACGGTGCTCGCGTATAGCAGGGCGGAGGAAATTTGGCGAGTTTGCGGGGATCTCGAACGGGTCGAAGATTGCTCAACCTTGATGGATTTGTTGTACCCCGACACGCAGTGACTGTTCGAAAGCTGGCAACGAGTCAGGAGGAAAAGATGGGTAAGCGATGGCGTGATGTAAACTCCAGGCGTCGGACGATCGTGGGACTGTTAGTTACCGCTCTGCTTCTCGTCCTGTATCCACAGCGCGCGTTTTCCGCGGAGAAGCTCATCTGCATTCTCGGCGGCACAGGGACGAGGCATGCCATTCCCGTGTTGGCTACAGCGTTCGGCCTTTATCCGAAATATGGGCTCGACGCCACCATCGTACGGATCGGCAGCGGAACGATTGCAACCGCCGCGCTGTTAGGCGGCGAGGCTGATGTTATCAACACTTCGGGCCCCGCTTTGATCAATGCCCGGCTCACCGGCACGCCGGTTGTCTACGTGAGTAATTTCAACAACTGGAGCGATGCTCATGTCTTGGTTCGGCCCGAAGTCACGAGCATGGAGCAGCTGCGGTCGGGAAAGTTCGCCGTTCCCGGCCTGGGCGGGGGCTATGCGCATATGTTGCGGGCTTTCGTTTTTCCCAAGTACGGCCTTGATAAGGGTCCAAAGCAACCGACCATACTCTCTGCAGGCGATACTCCGGCGGCGCTCGGCGGCGTTGTCAGCCGTCAATACGATGCGGCTCTTGCCTCCTACGAAAATTACATGGCTTTTCGCAAACGCGGACTCAAGGCGCTGGTGGTGCCGGAAGATATCAATGTGCGGTGGTACACGGGTCTCATTACCCTGGAAAGAAAAGTGAAAGAGCGCCGCCGGGTGATGATCCAGTTCATCAAGGCGCAGATCGAGACCATCAGCATCATCAAGAAAGATCCGGCGCGAGCAAGGGTTGCGCTCAAGACGTATTTCCGCAGCAACGACGACGAGCTCATGGGAGAATATCAATCTTACCTTGCCGCCAAGTTGCCGCTCGTGACCAGAGTCGACGTGGAAAATATCAAAACGTTGCTGCTGACTTCGACGCATCCAGCGGCGAAAAGCGGCAAGCCCGAAGAGTTCATCGACAATTCAATGGTAGAAGAGATTGTGCGTGAAGGTTTCGTGAAGCAATTCGAGCAGTGAGAACAGGGTAGCGTGGTGCTTCTATGACGATGACCGAAGATATCGCTGCTTTTGTTGCGTCGTTCAGCCTAAAGGCGGCGCCCGCGGAGCTTCTGCCGCGGGTTCGTGAAGCGTTTCTTGATTCCTTCGGCGTCATGCTGGCAGGGTGCCGCGAGCAAAGCGCGCAAATCGCGGCGCGCTGGGTTCGGAGTCAGGGAGCGGTCGGACACTGCTCGGTGATCGCAGCCCCCGACTTTCGCACATCTCCGGCAAACGCTGCGCTAGCAAACGGCGTCGCTGCACACACGCTCGACTATGATCATTTCGGCCATCAGAGCGCGGTTATGGTGCCTTGCGTGTTGGCTGCCGGCGAAGCCACGGGGGTCAGCGGGCGCGCGCTGATCGAAGCTTATGTGGTCGGCGTCGAGGTCAGCACGTTGCTGGCCAAACGCATGAGTAAATCGGCGCAAGAGTTGGGGCTTCACCCAGCCGGCGTGTGCGGTTCATTGGGCGCGACTGCGGCGGCCGCGAGAATATTTGGTTTAGCGCCTGAACAAACTCGGGTTGCTCTAGGGATTGCCGCCTCGTTGACCGCAGGGCTAAGCCAGAATTTTGGCACGATGGTGAAACCGCTCCACGTTGGCAATGCGGCGCGAAACGGAATCGTGGCTGCGGAGTTAGCGACGTTAGGATTTACCGCCAATTCAAATATTTTCGATCAGCAAGGCGGCTTCTTCGGAGAACTGACCGCTGCCGACACTCGGGAAACCCTCGGCAAGAAATTCCGGTTTTCCGACCCTGGCATCGCTTTCAAAGCGTATCCTTGCTCCTACAGTTCGCAGCGGGCGGTGGATGCCATGATCAAAATTGCCGAACGCCACAGCGTAAGGCCGCACGACGTGATTCAAATCACCTGCGCTGCCGCGCCGAACACGTTCCGGGTGCTGATCCATCATCGACCAACCACGAGCCTGGAAGCAAAGTTTAGCCTTGAATATTTGCTGGCCGCCGGACTCGCGCTGAAAACGATCAATGAAGAGTGTTTCGAACTCAAACATGTCAACGATCCGGTGATGCGCGAACTCGTAGCGAAGGTCCGTGTTGTCGATGCGCCCACGAAGCGCGAAACTCCCGGCGAAGGAGCGGTGACGGTGCAGGTCCGCACGCCCGCCGCTGTCTATGAAGAAACAGTAAACTACGCTCCAGGGCATCCGAAAAACCCGCTGTCGTGGGAACGCCTCGGTGCGAAGTATCAGGCGTGCGCGCGCCAGGCCGCAATCCACGAGCCGGCTCTTTCGCGCTCCTTAGAAATGCTGAGTCGAATCGATGAAATCGACGATGTGAGAGAGCTGCTGCAGCTTTTTGTTAGGTAAGATTCGCTGGGCGCGAGCAAGTGAGCGAACGATGAAGACCAGAAAGATTCCCCGCCTGATTCGATCGAAGAGCTCGCGCGATTTTGGGACACTCATATCTCACGGAGTTCAAGGACAAGTTGCAGGAGTTTCGTGAGCCTGTCTTAACGGGTAATTGAGTTGTGCAGGGTCGCAGTTGTATTTTGTGTCGTGCTAACCAAATAGTTCTAGAGGCGACAGCCGTTCAAATGAGGAAGGAACAGCGATGAAGCGTGACCTGGTTGGCTATGGAAAAAACATACCCCGAGTTGAATGGCCTGACGGTTGCCAAATTGCCGTCTCCCTGGTGGTCAACTACGAGGAGGGTTCTGAACTCACGCCGGTGTATGGAGATAAGCGACACGAGACCAACGGAGAAATACCGTCGCGCAAGCCGCCTGAGGCACGCAGTCTTCAGACGGAAACCCAGTGGGAATATGGCGGACGAGCAGGCGTTTGGCGGCTGTTGCGCCTGTTCGAGCAGTACGAAGTCAAAGCAACTTTTTTCGCATGTGCCATGGCGTTGGAACAAAACCCGCCCCTCGGTCGTGAGATTACTGCTCGAGGCCACGATGTTTGCGGGCACGGGTTGCGTTGGGTGGAACAATGGCAGCTTGACCGCGAGAGCGAAAAGGAGAGCATTCACAGAGCCGTGGCATTGATCGAGAAAATGACAGGTCGCAGGCCGCTGGGCTGGTTTACGAAATCCGGGCCTAGCCTCAACACGCGAGAGATTTTAGCGGAAGAAGGCTTCTTGTATGATTGCGACGGTATCAACGACGATCTGCCCTACTATACAGAGGTGAAAGGGAAACCCTGGCTGGTGGTCCCCTATGCTTTCGACAGCAATGACGGCAAATACTGGCGCGGCGCTTGGAGCAATGGGGATCAATTCTTAAGCTATTTAAAAGATAGCTTTGACATGCTCTACAAAGAAGGGGCAACCCATCCTAAGATGTTGTCAATTGGGTTGCACTCCCGTGTGTCAGGGCGTCCAGGCCGAGCGCTGGCTGTGGCGCGGTTCATCGAGTATGCGAAAGGTTTTCCGAAGGTTTGGTTCGCCGGGCGCGATGAGATCGCGCGCTGGTGGCTGGAGCGATGCCCGCCGAGTTGAAAACTCACAAGGGCCGCCAGGCGAACTAACGAAAGGGGAATGAGGATGCGGATCATGTTTCTCAGCCATCTGCCGGAGAATCCGAAGGCCAAAGAACGATATGCAAAGATTCAAGCCCAACTCAACGGTTACGCATCCGCGGGTACGCAGGTCGAGTTGTGCTTTCCGGATGATTACCCCGGAGCCAGGCTTTCTTTGGATCTCGGCGCGCGCAACGAAGTCCCCGGAATTTATCACGTGCTGCAAACGCCGGCGATTATTCGGAAGATCGTTTGGGCTGAGAAGAACGGTTACGATGCCGTAGTCCAGAGCAATACATTTGACCCGGGCGTGGAGGCGGCTCGTCAGGCAGTGCGCATCCCCGTCATTGGCGTATTTCGCACGGCGCTTCACGTGGCTTCGGTTCTTTCCAACTCGATCGCGATCATCGCGCCCCTTGAAGAGCACATCGCATACGCATGGCAGATTGTTCGCTCCTACGGCATGCAGGGCTTTGTTAAAGATATTAGCGCAATCGGCCTTTATGATGAGAACGCGGAGAAGCGAATAGACGACATATTCGCTCGTGCCGTTGAAGTCATGCGCGCCACCATCAAGAAGACCGGCGCGGGGTGCATCATTCCTCTCGGTGGCGCAGTTGTTCCAACCCTTGTCTCTCCCAAGGACTTAGAACGAGAAGTGGGTGTGCCGGTCCTGAACACGAAAGCCACCGGTATTCGATTTGCCGAGATGTGCGTCCAGCTGGCAATGACCCAAAGCGCTTTGAATTATCCCCTTGCGCAACTTCGTTACGAAGATTTCACCGCCTTCGCCAGGTGAGAGCAAATCTCGTCATGCGGAACCGTTGCCAGAAACCCGCTTCCAGGTAAGTAGTGGTTCATTTTCAATTGCAATGAACCTTCAAACAAGAAAGATTCCTCGCTACGCTCGGAATGACAACTAAATGAGCGCTTGTCATCTCGAACGAAGTGAGAGATCTTTCTCTAACTGAACCACAACGTCAAGTTACATCAGGGACGGACGGAGACGACGCCACGGCGTTGCTTGCTCATAGGCATGCGCGATGCGTAGGATCGTTGCTTCATCGAAGGCTCTGCCGACGATTTGCATGGCGAGCGGCAGGCCCATCCGGTCAAAACCAGTGCGGATGGAAATCGCCGGATTGCCGGTCACGTTGAAGACCGCGGTCAGGTTTGGCCGCTGAAAAAAATGGGTCGGTTCGTCCGTGCTCATTTTCGGAGCCGGCCCGTAGGTGCAAAGCGTCACCATGGCGTCATAGCCCGCGAATTTCGTCTGCATTTCAGCCACTAGCTTCTGGCGCTGACGTTGCGCCTGGATATAATCAACCGCGCGGATTAGGCCACCTGGGAGGGCGCGAAATCGCAAGTTGGCACCGTAATCTTGAAGTCTTTCGATCAGATCTTTTTCGTGGACGGCAAAAAATTCCGCCTCGGAAATAATCACTTTACAGTCGTCGTACTCTTCCAGTTCTCGGAGTTTCACGTCCTCGAGCAGCGCGCCGAGTTTCGTAAGTTCCTTTAAGGCCGCTTCGAATGCGAGCCGCATTTCATCTTCGGCTGGCAAGTGCGGTTCATAGAAATGACGGATGACGCCGATCCGCATTTCGCTGATTCCCTCGTCCAGCGCGGCGGTATAATCGGGTACCGGAACATTGGCACTGCCGGGATCGTTGGGGTCATAACCGGCGATCGCCTCGAGCATAATCGCGCAGTCTTCAGCCGTCCACGCCATGGGCCCGCAGTGATCGAGGGAGAAAGAGTAAGGGATCACACCTTTTCGGCTGACCCTTCCATAGGTCGGCATGAGCCCGGCGATACCGCAGAAAGAAGCCGGGTTGCGAATAGATCCACCGGTGTCTGTCCCCAGTGCTCCCATAACCAATCCGGCTGCCACCGCGGTCGCCGACCCCGTGCTCGAACCGCCGGTGAATCCATGCTCCGGGTTCCACGGGTTCCGCACGGGCGGCCAAGCCTGGTCGGAAGAGGGACTGCCATGAGCAAACTCCAAACAACCGAGCTTGCCCAATAAGACGCTGCCCGCCTCTTTAAGGCGGCTCACGACCGTCGCGTCCTCGGAAGGAATATGATCGATGAGAACCTTCGAATGGGCCGTAGTTCGGATACCCGAAGTTTCGATTAAGTCTTTCAGACCGATCGGTATACCGTGCATCGGGCCACGGTATCGGCCTGAGGCAATTTCTATCTCTGCTGCCTTAGCCTGGCGCAGCGCTTCTTCGAGAGTAACTAAGACAAAACTATGAATCCGAGAGTCGATTGCTTCGATGCGATCAAGGAAAGCCTTGGTTAATTCCACCGGCGACAATTGTTTCGATTTCAAGAGTGGCCCGGCTTCAGCGATAGACAAGCAGCAGAGTTCACCAGCCATGGCGGGATTCTATCTCCGAATAAGAAAAACACTGGCCGGTTCGTCCGTGCGTTCGAGATCCTTTCGTAGCCGGCGCGCCGCTGCCTCAAGTCTTGCGACCACGGCGCAACACCTCTCCAACTGCTCGGCCGGGAGCGTGACACCCGCTCGTCTTAGCATCAGGGTGATCTCCTCCTCGGATAGTTGATGATTGTGATCGGCCATGATTCTCCTCCCTAGGGGATTGTTGCCCGCCTTTGATTGTTAGCGAGATCATCTCAACCTGTTTACACTAATCCGGACGTGCCGCTTAACCGCTAAAACCGGTGTCAAAGCCGTCGGGCATCTCCAGATCGGGATGATCCTTGAAGTAACGGAGCCAGATTTCCCGGCTCATACGGTCCGCTTCGCGAATGACCTCTTCCTCGTCCATCGATAGCACTTTACCATCCCGCATGAGCCAGCGTCCGTCGACCATCACCGATTCCACGTCGCGGGCCTGTCCTTGGTACACGAAAACCGCGACGGGCCGTAACGTCGGGACCAGATGAGCGTGTCGAGTACTTACGACGATCAAGTCCGCCTTGCTGCCGACCTGCAAGAATCCGCAGCCTTTTAAGTTCAAGGCACGGTAGCCGTTAACCGTCCCCAAAGCATTGCCTCCTCGGGTCTCGGGCGTTCACTCTCTTTCAGACGCAACCGCTCGATCAGCACCGCGCTGCGCAACACCTGCACCATATCCTCGGTGAATTCGTCGGTGCCCAGAGCGATCCTGCAACCGGAGGCCTCCAAGTCGGTAATGCGCGGACTGTTCCCCGAACGCGCCGCGACCACCGGGTTGAAGCTGACTGAAGCCCCCGAAGCTCCGAGAATTTTTTCTTCTTCCGGCGTCATGCACCGGCAGTGAGCAGCAACGAGCCGCTCCTGGAGAAATCCATGGCGGGCCAAATATTCCGTGGGAAGCATTCCGTAAGTGTTCTTGATCACCTCTACTTCGCCCCAATACTGATTCAGGTGGATGGTGGCGATGGTGTCGAGCTTTTCTCGCAAGTCGCGCAGCGCTTGCAAGAGCGCTGGGGAGACCATATCCGGAGCGTGGGCCGCAACCGCGACGGTGACGAGGCCGTTTCCGGCGCCGTGCCACTTGGCGTGAAGATCGGCAATCCGCTGTAAGCCCTTGTCGGCGAGTTCTGGGTCAGCCTCGAAGACGCCCGGCTCGCCGACGCGAACTCCTTTGGCCCGGTCCGATACCTGCTCGGCCAGGACAAGACGGAGCCCCGTCGCGACGATGGCTTCAGCGTAATCCTGGATGTTGTTGGTGATATCCATGGCAGCGGTGGTGCCACTGCGCAGCGCCTCAAGCACGCCAAGGCGTGCCATGGCCGCGCGTTGTTCCGGCCTGAGCGGCGGAAACGGAACCCGCCTTTTGCGGGTGAACGGGGGCCGGTTAGGCGCGTTTTGATCTTCGAAGATTCCGCGCGCGAGGATTCTGACAAAGTGCGTGTGACAGTTGGCGAATCCAGGCATCACCAGCTTGCCCCGCCCATCGACGTTCTCTGCATTAGGAAAGCGCGCCATGACCTCATCAGTGGGACCAATAGCTGCGATCAAGTCGTTTTCGATGGCAATGGCGGCATTGAAATGAATGGATAGGTCGCGAGCTCCAGTTACGATCGTGGCGTGGTGAATGACCGTGGTCATGCAGCTCTCATCTCGACGATTGGAGGCGCATCAGCAATCAGCGGATGTTGAAGATCTCTTGATATAGTCTTATGACCTCGGAGAAATTTTCATACCCGTCGGGGCTTTCGACGATCCGCTTGTATCCACCGAATAGTCGGGCGGGTTGCGGTTTCACATCTTCACGAACCGGTATCCGACTGAGGCCAACCAGCTGCTTTTGCCCTTCTTCGGAAAGCACGAAGTCGACGAAGAGTTTGGCCGCGTTTGGGTGAGCAGACTTCGCTCCAAGCAACAGAGGATTGACCTGCACTGAAACCGGCTCCAGCGGAACCCAGTCGATGGGCGCGCCCTCGGAAGTCGCCCGCTGAATAATCGGCGCGAAGGAAATAATCAGCGGGAATTCTCCGGCCGCAGCGAGCTGGACTCTGTTGGTGTCGCCGCGCATGACGGATGGCTCCTGGGCGGCGAGTCTCTTGAAGTAAGCAATAGCCTTGTCCTTGCCCCAGGCGGTGATGAGGCCGGCAAGCAGGTTATAGGAGGTATTATCAACGGATATCTTTTGCCCTTTCCATTTTGGATTAAGCAACTCCTCATAGGTCTTGGGCACCTCTTCTTTCTTGACCCACTTGGTGTTGTAACCCAAAGTGTAGGGGTTGACATAATATCCCGTCCAATAGCCGTTCTTATCGAAAAGATCCGCGGGAATTTTCTTAGTCTCGGGAGAGCGATAAGAAGCGAGGAGATTTCTCTTCATTAAGGGAAGAAACATATCTCCTCGAGTGAGGATCACATCCCATAGGTGGCTGCCGGCGCGATCCTCGGTGAAGATTTTATTGAGCATCGCATCACCGCCGGTGCGAAAAAGATCCATCTCAATGAAAGGATATTTCTTTTGAAAGGCATCCACGACCTGTTTGCTCTGGCTTAAGGTCATCGTCGTCCAATGGACTAAACGTTTTTCCTTTTTTGCGCCTTCTATCAGCTTTGAATCCAAGCCTCCCTGCGGCCGGGCGAAAGCAGGGAATAAGACTAAAAAGAACAGGACCAGAAACGAACGCGCCAACGCCTTCATCAAGGTCCTCCCGAGATTTGCGTTCAAGAGAAAAGCCGCTAGAGCAAAAAGCCAGAAGACTAGAATCGGCAACATTCTTTTCGGTCCAACCTTATAGTACAGGCGCGGCGCCAAAGCCAATCTCCGCGGGGGGTCCTCAATCTTACTCTTGAGCTTTCCGGGAAGGTAGCTCTTTGTCAGTACTGAAAGTCCTTGTTGGCGAGCGCGCTCAGCCTGCCTCAGCTAAGAAAACATCTGGGCCGTCCTTCCCCGCTCGGCGGTCGCGTTATGAACGAATCGCGATCGCGTGGTCTTTTCACGCGTCTCGTATCATTTGCACATTGCGTAGCTTTTGATGCACGCACCTTCCCTAGTTAGTATTATGTCACGGAGACGTATAAGTAGTCTTCCAGCCAACCGAAAGTGGCTTTGACATTGGGCGCAGGGGAATGTTAGGGGTGTCGCTTAGATTTTATCCCGCATCGATTACACCGAATGCATAGCATAGCGATTACGATCGACCAGAAGCGGATCTTTGGAAAATATATAAGCCGATCGAGCACACTTAATCTTCTGGTCTTAGTCGTCATCGTTTTTATTTGTATCGGTTTCCTTCCGAACTTTGTACTGGGCCAAGATAATGCCACTGCCAAGCTCATCGAGGGTGCAAAGAAAGAAGGGAAGATGGTTTTTTATTCTTCCCTCAATATTGAAGATAACAACGGCCTCCTCAAAAAATTCGAGGAGAAATATCCCTTCATTAAAACAGAGCTCAATCGCCTCTCTGCCGACCGTCTCTTGATCAGATTCCAATCTGAAGCGAGAGCAAAAAAACATGCGGCGGATGTCTTGCTGAACGGCGGGGCACGCACGTACATCACCAAGAAGGAAGGCCTGTTGATGAAGTATGTGTCGCCGGAAAGCAAATTCTACGGTCCGGGATTCAAAGACCCTGACGGATACTGGACCGATGCTTATCTGAACGCGCACGTGCTCGTTTACAATACGCGTATGCTGAAAGCGCAGGAGGTTCCGCGCAGCCACGCCGATCTGCTGCAGCCCCAATGGAAGGGCAAATTTGCCATGGTTTCAAAGGCGTATGAATGGTTCTTGAAATATCTAAAAGTCACTGGAGAGGAACAAGGCTTGCAATTTTTCAAGCGGCTCGCGCAACAAAAACCAGAGTTCAGAATCGGGTCGAGTCAAGTCGCTGACCTGGTAGCTGCCGGTGAGCATCCAATCGGCATCAACACCTATTCGACCAACGTTGAGGATCTGAAGACTCGCAGTGCTCCGGTCGAGTGGGTCCCGCTTGACCCGGTGATTGCTACCCTGCATCCCATTGCCGTTAGCGCTCAAGCTCCGCATCCGAACGCGGCCAAGCTATTTGTGGACTATGTGCTGTCCAAGGAAGGAATGACCTTGCTGCGCAGTTTCAAAAGAATTCCGAGCAGACTCGACGTGGAACCGGCCGTTTCACGTCTGACCAAAGGCATTAAGTTCTATGCCAGCGAGCCGGAACTTGCCGAGGAGTTCGACAAGTACGCGCGTACATTCCAAAATATCTTCGAGGTAAGATGAGTGGATCGGAGTATTGGAGTGGTGGAGTAATGCATTGCAAACCCAACACTCCAGTACTTCCACACTCCAACACTCCAATTTCTTCGGTTTTCTTATGGCTCAAATCCGCATAGGCCTTCACCTGCACCCTCCTCCGAAACAAAGCCTGGATGCGTTTTCAGACGCGGTGCGGCGTGCGGACCGCTACGGTTTTGCGCGCATCGGCACCGGCGACACACAGTGGCACAATATGGAGTGCTTCGTGGCGTTGACGCTGATGGCGCTCAACAGCGAAAGAGTAGAGATCGGGCCACGCGTGACGAACCCGGTGACGCGAGAGCCGTCTGTGATGGCGAGCGCAATAGTCAGCCTAGAATTGATTTCAAAGGGCAGAGCCGTGCTTGCCATTGGCAGGGGCGACAGTTCGGTTCACAATATCGGGCTCAAGCCGGCCACGGTCGAGGAAACGCGTGACTACATCATTGCTGTCCGTGAACTCTTAGAGAACGGGCACACCGTGTATCGAGGACGGCACAACCGCTTCATCTGGCCGCGCCCTGAGATGCGGCGGCGCATTCCTATTTGCGTGACAGCGGAAGGACCAAGGATGCTCCGCTTGGCCGGGCAGGTCGGCGATCAAGTTCTCATCGGCACCGGTTTGACATCGGATATCGTCGAGACTTCCTTACAGCAACTTCATGAAGGTGCAAAAGCCGCGGGGCGGGATCCGGCCGAGCTGGAAGTTTGGTGGGCGCCGCGGCTGAGTATTGCCGTGAACAGAGAAAAAGCGTTGAAAGACATAAGAGCCAGCATCGCATCTTCGGGAAACCATGCGTTGCGATCAGGCCTTGCGGGAAAACATGTTCCGGGCCGTCTCAAGGAAAGCATCCGGCGATTTCATCAAGGATACGACTATTCTCAGCACGGCGACAAAACCGGAAAGAACGCTCGGCTCATTGACGAGCTGGGGTTGACTGAATACCTGGTCGACCGCTTCGCGGTCGCGGGCACGCCTGGGGATATTGTTCAGCGAATTCGGAGTCTGGCGCGTTTGGGGCTCAACAACTTCTGGCTAAGCTCTCCCGGAGATGACCCAGCGAGCCTCGATCTGATGGGAACGGAAGTGCTGCCGCACATCCGCAGTGAAACTGCGACCGCGGTGTAACCTTTCGGATGGATGCCAAAGCAACTTGTGCCAATCGAGAGTTCACGGTTCAAAGTTCAATGTTCAAAGTCGGAACCGGATCTGCCGTTGAACCTTAAACCTGGAACTTTGAACCAAGTATTGGGATTACACTTCGATCGAAACAGCGGCACGAGTTTTCCTCCTGGTATGATAATCCGGTATAGGCGGTAAAACGATGCTGTACGAATCAGAAAAAGGTAATTGTAAGATCGCCCTCGGCGGGGATTCGATGTTGACACGAAAGCTGTCCACGTTTACCGAAGAGCGCTACCAGGCCCTCGTCGCTCTGTTGCGTGACGCGGATGCGTGCTTCACGAATCTCGAGACTACCGTTCGCGGATGGGACGAAGGCTCGCCGGCTATCAGCCGAATGGGTCGCGGCACGTTCATGACGACAGAGCCCCGGTTGGTGGAAGAAATGCGCTGGATGGGAATCAATCTGCTCTCTTGCGCTAACAATCATGCGTTTGAGTTCGGCGAGGAAGGCGTCTTGGCGACGATGCGGCATTTGGATAACGGCGGCATCACGCACGCGGGCACGGGGAGAAATCTTGCGGAGGCCAGATCGCCGGGCTACCTGGATACTCCTAGTGGTCGAGTCGCACTGATTGCCGCAAATGCAACGAGCACGCGCTCTCTCATCAGCGCCCCCTGGGGCAAGGCTGGCAGCCAACGACCCGACCATCAAGGAAGACCAGGTGTGAACCCGTTGGGATTTGAAACCGCATATACAGTCGATCCCAAGGCCTTCGAGGAGTTGAGTCGGATCGAGCGTGAGCTGGGCTTTGATCCCGAGAAGGAAAGGGAGCGGCGTCCCGGCGAATCCCACGAAAGGACAATTCAGGTTCGCGGCAACCGGTTCGTCGCCGGCGAGGGATTCTCCTTGTGTACACGCGTGGACGACCAAGATCTCGAAGAGAATCTCAGGTGGATTCGCGAAGCCCGCCGGCAAGCCGATTGGGTAGTGGTGAGTCTTCATTGGCACGAGTTCGGTGGCGAGAGCCTGCGCACAGCACGCAACGTCACCGAATGCGAAGAGCCGGCCGATTTCATCCCGGCTTTTGCCCGCGAGGCGATCGCTGCGGGCGCCGATTTGTTCGTCGGCCATGGCCCGCATGTCCCTCTTGGAATCGAGATTTACAAGGGCAAGCCGATTTTTTACAGCGTTGGCAATTTTATTTTCCAGAACGAGACAGTGAAATCCTTTCCCGCCGATGCGTATGAGCGCTTCAATCTTGACGCTAAGGCAACGCCCGCCGATTGGTGGGACGCGCGCACGGATCATGGCAAAAAGGGACATCCCGCGAATCCGCTCTATTGGGAGAACTTTGTTGCGGTGTGCCATTTTAGAGATAAACAGTTTAGCGACGCGCGGCTCCATCCCATTGATCTCGGACACGGTCGGCCGCGCGCGCAACGAGGCAGACCCTTGCTGGCGTCGGCGAGCGCGTGCTTACGCGGCTGCAACGGCTCTCGCGACTCTATGGCACTGAAGTGAAAATCCAGGACGGCGTTGGTGTCATCACTGTGTAGGAGCGTATGGCTGATAGCTTATGGCATATAGTCGGAACCATACGCTATAAGCCCTATGCCATAGGCCAACTCAAGCGATGAAATTGAAAAGAAACGCCTGGCGTTGCTTATCGCTCTGCTTGTTGCTGTGGAGCATCTCTAGCGAGAGCGCGCCGGCGGCGACGGACAGCAGTGTCGTCGAAAAAGCCAAGGCCGAAGGAGAGGTCGTTCTCTACACCGCATGGGGTCTCGACACCGTTCAGGCATTACAAAAAGCGTTTACAAAAAAATACCCGTTCATCAAATTCGATGTGCGCCGCACCGGAAGCGAAAGACTTTTGACGATTACGATCACCGAGCACAAGCAGAAGCTGTTTCGCGCCGATGTTTTTAGCGGCAGCCATCTGGCGATGATTAATCATAAGAAAGCGGGCCACTTGCAGAAATACATATCCGCTGAACAAAAGGCTTTTCCCAATGAGTATAAAGATCCCGATGGTTATTGGACGGCCTATTATATGGATACGCGGGTTCTGGCTTACAATACCCGCTTGGCTAATCGTGACAACCTGCCGAAGACATACGAGGAACTTTTGCTCGCCAAGTGGAAGGGCAAAATGGCCATGGATGACGCTGACTACATCCTGTACGGCAGCCTGCTGGAGATGATGGGCCGCGAGCGCGGATTGTCTTTCATGAAAAAACTGGCGCAGCAGGATCTCATCATACGCAGTGGTCACTCGCTGTTGACCCAGTTACTCATCGGCGGCGAGTTCCCAATCTACCTGGACGGTTTCGGCAGTAATATCGAAAAATTCAAGGCCCAGGGAGCGCCGATCGATTGGGTGGCATTGGAACCTGTCATCGTTTCTCTCAATCCGGTGGGAATGGCCGTCAATGCCCCGCATCCTAACTCTGCCCGGCTGCTGGTAGACTTCCTCTTATCCAAAGAAGGGCAAGAGGTCGGTAAGAGCGTGGCCAAAATTCCCGCGCGGACGGAGGTCGACCCGCCCTATCCGAGATTGACCAAGGGGCTCAAACTCTTTCCGGTCCCGGTGTCGGTCGCGGA
>VBKY01000240.1 GCA_005879255.1 Deltaproteobacteria bacterium | reverse complement strand
GTGCTGGTCAACAACGCGGGAAGGAGAGTGCACGGCGACGTCATGAAATTGAACATGGAGGAATGGCGGGCCGGACTTGACGTCAACGTCCACGCGCTGTTTCTCACTTGCAAAGCCGTGCTTCCGGGGATGGCGGAGCGACGCTGGGGACGGATTATCAACTATACGGGAAACTCCTTCATGCGCGGCATTCTTGGTCCGG
>VBKY01000239.1 GCA_005879255.1 Deltaproteobacteria bacterium | reverse complement strand
CAGGTAGATATCTTCGAGTGTTTGCTTGGTGGCGGCCGCCTCTATGTCCCGGCGCAGTTCGGCGGTGAGTTTGCCCTGTTCCTCGAGCGCGGCCAGGATCGCCGCGCGCCGTTCTTCCAGTTCGCGCAGATAGTGCAGGCGTTCATCCAGATTACGCAGGTGCGTGTCATCCAGGTTGCCGGTCGCCTCCTTGCGATAGCGCGCGATGAAGGGCACGGTCGAACCTTCGTCGAGCAGTGCCACGGCAGCAGCGACCTGATGGGGTCCGACTCCGAGCTCCTTGGCGATGAGTTGAACAATCTTGATCTGGGCAGCTTCTGAAATGTTATTGGTCATGGGGGAAACTGCGCGTGATTACCCGCTTCGCTTCAGCTTTCTGTTAGATATCGGGATCGAGTGTATGAATGCTAGCCAGTCACGCTGGATTGTGCAAGAAAGGGAGGACTTTTGGTCGAAATGAGTTCATGGGAACGAGATTAAAATTTGGCTTATTGTTGCCGCACTTTTGCGAGCATGCGTCGGTGGCAAATTGCCTGGAAGGCGCGCAACGCGCCGAAGCCTATGGCTTCGACTCGGTTTGGGTTAGGGATCATCTCGTGTTCGAGCCGCATGGCATCGAGGGCAACGATAACACTCACCTTGAAGGCTTCTTAGTGCTTTCGGCGATCGCTGCCGTGACGAAAAACATTTGGCTTGGCACGTCGATGGCGATCTGCCATCGTCATCCGATCCATCTCGCGCAGTTGTTCGCGGGCTTGAGCGCCATTTCGCAGGGACGCGTCATCATGGGAATGGGTTTGGGCGGATTTCCTCATGAGTTCGCCGCGGCAGGATATCCGACCGGTCTCGAAGAGCGTGCTGAATTGGTTCGAAGCAATGTGCAGATCTGTCGCGAGCTTTGGACCGGTGAACGAGTTTGTTTCAAGAATGACTATTTCGATTTCACCGACGTGGCGTTCAAACCGACTCCGGTGAAGCCGATTCCAATCTGGTACGGCGGCGGCACCGGCCGGCTGCCGGCGCGCGGTCGAATATTGCGATGGATGGATGCCGGCACGTACGACGCTGGCGACTTTCACAAAGCTGATCGGGTACATCCGTGAGCTTTGTCAAAAGGCCGGGAAGCCTATGATCAGCGCAGCCGTGATGCCGTTTACCAGTATCAGCAAAGATCGCGACACGGCGCTGAGCAAGATAAGCGTCGAATCCCTGATCGCCGAGGCGAACAAGTTCCAGACATGGGTCAAGCCGGCGAGCGGAAAATTTTCGAAGCTGGATGATATACGCGGTTTTATTCTGGCAGGAACGCCGGCCGATATTGCGCGAGAGTCGCGCGCCTATGAACAAGCGGGCGCCGGTCACATCGTTTACGATTTGCGTTTCCGCTACGGCGATTGGCTGGAGCAGATCGATCTTATTGGAAAAGAAGTGTTGCCGGCGCTACGAGGGTAGGCTTGACCCCCAGGTCGCCTGTTTATCGGTGCTGAGTGAGCAAGGTTGTTTTTGCGGCAACACGGCAAGAACGCAACGAAAAGGTTTGTTTTCCTTGGCGCTCATTGCGCCTTCGGGCGAGATACTCCGCGTTGGTTTAGCGGGTCAACGTTATCGTGTCACTGCAATCGTTTCAAGATTGAATTGGCGGGCCGCCGTGAGTTGTCGCTCATCGGCGGCAATGAATGGAAACGGAGCGCCGATCGAGTCTTGAATTACGATCGCCGAGGCAAGATGAACGGCGTCGAGGGTTCGAACGTTGTAAGCCACAACTAACTCTTCTGCCTTGGTTAGCACCGGGGATACCGGTTCGACAAGTTGCCAAAACGACCGGTCTTGTTTCACGCGAGAGAGAATCGACGCGTAATTCTGCCTGCTGAGTTCGCCCTGTCGATGTCTGCGGCGCACGGCCGAGTGGAGTTCAATCGCAGCCATGGCGGAGGAAACGAATTCGTAAGTTTCCAAAAGTTCGCGAACCCGCGCCGAGCCCGTTTCCTGAATGTAGTTTTTGACTAAAACACTGGTGTCGAAATAGGCCAAGCTCACAGCTCGTCGCGCTCCTCGCTGATCGTGCGAGAAATCGGCTTGCCTTTTATGCGCACCGGAGAACGCCAAACCGGCATCGGCTTGCCGCTCCTCGGGCCGCGCCGTAAAATCCCTTCGGCTTCTAAACGGCGAAGGGTCGCATGCAGGCTTTTCTCTTGCTCCAACGGTTTGATCACGGCGATCGGTTTACCCCGCTCAGTCAAGATCACGTCCTTGCCGGCCTTAGCCGGTTCTGACGAAAATGTTTTTCACGATCAACGCTGCCTGCGCATCAAGACCGCAAATCGATGGCCGTGCTACCGCGCTGTGCCTATGGTGTGCGTTCCAGAATCCGCGGTCCGTACAGGCGGACGGCGTTGTCCCAGAGAATTTTTCGTTTACTGTCGTCCGAGATCGGCTGAGCGGAGAACCAGGGCAGCACTTGGACGGGGTCCGGCGCATCCGGGTGGGGATAGTCGGTGTTCCAAACAAGATTGTCGTCACCCATGAAATTGATGATCGTGTCCAGACCGGGCTCGTCCGGGTCCGCCGAGATCACGCATTGGCGCAGGACGTACTCGCTCGGTTTCATCGGCAAGCCGGCGCCCAAAATGAGGCGTCGCCCATGGGAGTGATCGTCCATGCGCGGCAGCCAGAACTGAACCCAGCCGGCGTTGGACTCCAAGATGCCAAGCCGTAGCGCCGGGAATCGCTCCAAGACGCCGCCGAAAATAAAGTGAGCCATCGTCACCATGTTGTCCATCGGAAAGCCGATGATATGGTCGAGCGCGCTGAAGGTGCCCTCGGCGCGGAGTTCTCGGAAAGGCGCAGCGCGCACGTGGCGCGACTCGCCGTGGACGGAGATCGGAAAATCAAGCTCGCTGGCCAACTGCCAGAGAGCGTCGTATTCAGGCTCGTGCAACCATTTGCCGTGCGGCAAAAGCGGATTGCGCACGGAGACGGCACCGAGCTTCTCCACCGCGCGGCGGGTTTCTAAAACCATTGCGGCGCTATCGCCGGCTGGCGGAGTGGCGGTGAACTTCAGCCGCGCGGGGTCCGCGCCGGCATACTCGTGGCACCAGTTATGATATGCCCGCGCCATCGCCGCGCCCACTTCTGCATCCTTGAGCGCGGCCTCCATGATCCGGTTGCCGTTGGTAGAAAGGATGACTTGAATGTCCCAGCCATATCGATCCATGTCCTTGAGGCGAATATCCGGCGACCACCATCGGTTGTAAGCTTCGCCGTACTTGTCCGCCATCCATTGGTCGTGGTGCGCGGGAATATTCTCTCCCGATTCCAGCGCGGGAAAGATCTTTTCATCGGGCGCATAGACAAAAAAATTGCGCCGCATGCCAATGACTTTCGGGACGCGATCCCGATACTCCGGCTCTAGGTAGCGCGCCCACAGGTCTTGCGGCTCATGGTGGTGCGCATCCGAGTCGATGACCTTGAATCCGTTCCACATGGCTTCCCCTCCATCTGAGAATGTCGAATGCGATCAGCGCCGCCACGCTCAACCGATGCGCTCGCGTGTCGATGGCGATCATGGTTTTGGCGCGCGCCCGAGACAAGCCCGTTAACCCGGCGCGAGCCGTTCTCGCTTGCGCCGAGAGTCAATCAGCGTCGGCGCGAAGGCAAGCGAGTCGCGAGGGCGCGATCGATGCCCTGGCCGATCTGCTCGGCGAGCTGAAACGTCCTTGCATCATCCGACCCCTTGCCCTCGGCGAAAATTTCCCCTGTCTGTTTCTGCGTGCGTAAGAAAGGGCGCGCCCTGTGCAGAAAGTCTTCGCTGTATTTGGCTGGTCTGGCGACTCTGACGCTGACCCGCGAGACGACCTTGGCGGTGGCGCGGTTGCCACACTGTCCGCAGGTTACGGCGCCGGTCGCAGACTGGCCGCTTGCGCAAAATACCTCAGTAACCGCATGGCACTTTTTGCATCGGAACTCGAATATCGGCATGGTGTGAAGTAAAACAGCCCGTCTGGTGAGGCCAGCACGCTCCACGCGAGGCGAAAATTTCCCTGCTCGCGAATAAAATTTCCCCCGCCGAGCATCATTAGCGGCTTCGCGGTAGGGTCTTGTTTCGCTGCCAGAATATTGGACAACCCTGCAGCTGTCAACTTGACCGGAGCGGCCTTAATCCGTAGGTAAGAGCACGAAATTCTATTCAGCGGTTAACCTGCCCCTACGATTGTTCCGCTTCAATTCTGCGGGCGTTACGCTTTTCCTGCCTCCTTCAATCCCCGCAACACATTCTCTGGACTCAACGGCAACTTCGTGATTCGTACGCCGGTGGCGTTGCAAATCGCGTTGGCGATGGCGGCCATCGGCGGGACGCAGGCGATCTCGCCGGCGCCTTTGGCGCCGTAGGGACCGGCGCCGGGGTAGCCGTGGACCAGTGTGGTTTCGATGCGCGGCATCATATTGATCGTCGGCATCAAATAGTCGACAAAGGAAGGATTCATCGTTCTGCCGTAGTTGTCGAAGACGACTTGCTCGCAGAGCGCTTGGCCGATGCTCATCGCCGTGGCGCCTTCGATCTGGCCTTCGACGGATGCCAGGTGGATGGGAAAGCCGATGTCGTGTACGGCGACGTATTTAAGTATCTTGACATTGCCGGTATCCGGACTGACTTCGACGATACAGGCATGCGCCGTGAACGGCTGCGAGCTGCCGCGGGTTTTTTCTTCGGCCATCATCGCTACGTTATCGCAATAGCCGCGGCCGATCACTTCGCCGATGATGTTGTGCGCGGCGGTGGCGATGGTCGCGAGAGGAACCGACTTCGATGGTGTGCCTCTGACGCGGATCTGTTTGTCCTTGATCTCCAGGTCGTCGGGGCTGGCTTCGAGCTGGCTTGCGGCCATCTTAAAGATCTGGTTGCGCGCGTCGATGGCGGCGAGCCGTGTTGCCGTTCCGGAAACTATGATTGCCCGGCTGCCGACAGTGCCGGCGTCCCAGGGACTGGCATCGGTGTCGACGTTGACCACCGTGACATCGCTTACCGGCACGCCGAGCTCTTCGGCGGCGATCAGTGGAATGCCGAACCGCGGCGCGGTACCCATGTCGATCTTGCCGATATGCACCGTCACCGATCCGTCTTCGTTGACTTTGACCACGGCGCCGCCGCCGGGGCCGGCGCTTTCGATCCATGAACCGGTGGCGATGCCGATGCCCTGGTTCTTGCCAAGTAGGGGCGCAGCATGCTGCGCCCCTACCTTTGTGTATCCGATTTTTTCGGCCGCCGTGCGAATGGTTTCGCCGAGCGAAACATCGCGCAGCTTCGGCACGCCGACGATTTTGTCGCCGGGCTTGGGCGTATTCTTCAGACGAAACTCCACCGGGTCCATGCCGAGCTTGGCGGCGATGGAATCCATGTGTGACTCAACGGCGAAAGCCGCCTGTGGCCCGCCGGGGCCGCGCACCGGCCCGCAAACTTGCTTATTCGTATAAACGACATAGCCGTCGATGTGGCAGTTGGGCATCAGGTACCAGCCGCCGAGCATGTTGGTGCAGCGCGCGCCGGCCATGGCGCCGAAGCCGGAATAGGCGCCGGCGTCGTATACGACTTTGCCCGTGCGCGCGACGATGGTGCCGTCTTTCCTTACGCCCGTCTTGATGTACATTTTCGCGCCGGAGCGGATCGTTGTTGAAATCGTTTCCTCGGCTTTATCGAGGACGATCATCACCGGCCGCTTGGCTTTGACTGCGAGCAAAGCGCAGATCGGTTCAATCGCCGCTCCGGAGGTGATGCCGCTCGCCTTGCCGCCGAAGCCGCCGCCCAGCTCTGTCGAAATTATTCTCACTTTATTGAGAGCCACGCCGATCAGTCTGGCGACGTCAGTGCGCACGGCGAAGGGCGCCTGGGCATTGGCCCACACGGTGATGCGGCCATCCGGTTCGACCCGCGCCGCGGCTATGCGCGGCTCCAAATACTGCGGATGGATCATTTTGGTCTCGTAAACTTCATCGACCACGATGTCGGCTTCCGCCATCGCCTTGTCGGGGTCGCCGACATGAACAGCCGTAAAGCTGCAAACGTTTTTCACTTTGATGTCCGCGGGCAAGTTCTTCGGCAGCGGCATATCCTCGTGCAGCGTCGGCGCGTCCAGCTTCATCGCCTCTTCCTGATCGATGACTACCGGCAGCGGTTCGTAAACGACTTTGATTTTCTTGAGCGCCTGCTTGACGATCGCCGGACTGTCGGCCGCGACTGCCGCCACCGGATCGCCCATGTAGCGGACTTTGTTCTTTGCCAGCATGTAGCGGTCGATGGAGGTCCGTCCGTAGCGCACGTCGGGCGCATCGGCGGCGGTGACGACAGCGTGAACGCCGGGAATTTTTTTGGCTTCGCTGGTGTCGATGCTGATAATCTTGGCGTGGGCGTATTGGCTGCGCAAAATGCCGCCGTGCAATTCGTCTTTCAAAGCGAAGTCGATGCCGTAGATGCCCGCGCCGATGACGCGCTCGATGCCGCCCATGCGCGCAGGGCTGGTGCCCAGTACGGTGTATTCAGCTTTTGCCATGGCTTAAACCCTCCGTGCCATTCTGTCGGCGGCGAGTTGGATTGCATCGACGATTTTCGTATAGCCGGTGCAGCGGCAGATGTTCCCGGAGACCGCTTCTTCGATGTCTTCCGCCGTCGGTTTCGTCGTTCGGTCGAGCAGCGCTTTCACCGAGATAATGTATCCCGGCGTGCAGTAGCCGCACTGTACCGCGCCGGTGTCGATGAAGGCTTGCTGCACCGGGTGCAATTTATCGCCGTCGGCCACGCCTTCAATTGTCGTAATCTCAGCGCCATTGGCGTCGGCGGCGAGGGTCACACACGAGTTAATCGGCTTGCCGTTGTAAATAATCGAGCAAGCGCCGCACTCGCCCGTGTTGCAGCAGAGTTTCGTGCCCTTGTATTCCAATGTGTCGCGCAGAAAATCCAACAGCGACGTGGACGGTTCCGCGCTGGCGCTGACAGACTTGCCGTTGATCGTCGTATTGATGGTGAGACTCATTACGCTACCTCCTTGCCGGTGGCGGCTTTCCAGGTTTGTGTCAAACCTCGGCGGGTGAGCGCTTCGACGATCCAGCGGCGATTTTCCGCGCTGCTGCGCTGATCGTCGATTGGACTCGACTCCCCCGCCGCCATCGCCGCGGCTTCTTTAATCAGTGCGGCGCTGAGCGGCTTGCCACGCAATAAGGCTTCCGTCTTTGTTGCGCGGATCGGCGTCGGCGCCACCGCGCCTAGACCGATGCGTACGTCTTGGACATTGTTCTTCGTCGCATCCGGTGTAACCAGAACGGCGACCCCAACCATGGCGATGTCCATGGCGCCGCGCACGGCGTGCTTCAAGTAAGCGCTCTTGCTGCCCGGCGCCGGATAAGGAACGTCGATTTCAGTCAACAGACCTTTCGAGCCCAGGCTGGTCTTGCCCGGTCCCTGAAACAAGGAGCTGAAAGGTTCGGTTTTTTCACCGTCGGCAGAAACACATTTACCCTTGGCTTCGAGCACGAGCAGCGGCGCCAGTGTTTCACCCGACGGCGAGGCGCGGCAAATGTTGCCGCCGATGGTTGCCGTGTTGCGGATCTGCAGCGACGCGAATTGGTGCGACGATTCCCAGAGCACCGTTAGCTTGTCGCGGACGAGAATGTTGGTTTCGACGTCCCGGATCGTCGTCAACGCGCCAATGCGCAGGCTGCCGCCGTTCTCTTGGATCGAGCTCAGGCCGGGAATCTTCTTGATGTTGATTAGACATCCGGGCTCTTCCTTATATTTCATATCCACCAGCATGTCCGTGCCGCCCGCGATCACCTTGGCTTCAGCGCCATACTTGGCCAGTAGCGACACCGCTTCGCCGACTGTTTTTGGTTCGAAATAGTCCATAATTCGTTGCCTCGTGCGTGTTTATTAATTGACCAGAATTCTCGAATCCCTCTTAGCCCATGTTACGTGTCGATAGCAACCCCCGTAAAATAATTCTGATCAAAGAACCTGGTTCCGGAGCAGATGGCGCTCTAGCTGTAGGCAAAGTTGACTGGTCCGATGCATCCTTGTTAGAGTCCGCAGCGCATCGAGGAAGTGCAAAAAAAAAGTTCGAGTCTGGTGGCAGCGAGCGTGGATTAAAATCGGGAGAGCACAAATGGCAATCGCTAAGGGTCTGTTCGATGCCGACGGTCACGTTTACGAGCTCGATTACCAGCTTATAGAATATCTCGACCCGCCGTTTCGCGGCAGGAAGGAACTTCTACGCCAGCCGCTGATCAATTCCGGCGATGGCTGGCATCGGATCGCTTTAGGTGTTGGCAGAGGCCAAGGCGGTCTCACCGGAGGTGAAATCACCGCGCAGAACTGGATCGATGCCTTGGATCAGGTTGGGCTCGATGGCACGGTGTTGCATCCGACCCTGGGTCTCAACATCGGTTCGGTACGTGACCCCGAATGGGCCGTGGTGGTCGCCCGCGGTTACAATAATTGGCTCTATGATAAATTTCTAAAGGTTAGCCCGCGACTGAACGGCATCGCGGTTCTGCCAATCCAGAATCCTTCGGAGGCCGCCAAGGAATTGCGCCGCGCCGCCAAGGAACTGGGCATGGTTGGCGCGCTGATGCCGGCAGCCGGCGTCGAGCGATTGCTCGGACACCCGTCTTACGATCCTATTTATGAAGCCGCACAAGATCTCGATATCGCGCTCTCAGTGCACACCGGAGGTGTGCCCCAGCTAGATATGCGTTTCTTCGATCGGCTTATTGATGTGCGCTGCTTGCAACACCCGATCGGCCAGATGCACCAGATGGTCAACATGATGTTCGGCGGCGTTTTCGACCGCTATCCCAATTTGCGTATCGCTTTTTTGGAATCCGGCTCGGCTTGGGTGCTGTGCGCGCTCGAGCGCATGCAGCGTGAGTTTGAGCATTGGTCGGTGCTGCTGCGCGACCAAAAAAAGCAACCCAAGGAGCATCTAAAGAGCGGCCGCCTCTATTTCGAAGCGGAGCTCGAAGACGAATTGCTCCCCTTCACGGTTCAGCTGCTCGGTGACAAGGTGCTCGTGTTCGCGTCCGACTTTCCCCACTTCACGCGCGCAGACCATATCGCCGAGGGCGTGAAACGTTTTCAGGAGCGGCCCGACCTGTCCGATGAGACGAAGCAGCGCATCCTTGGCGATAATGCCAGACGCCTCTACAAAATCAGAGAAACTAGTCTAGCAGGTTGCTGAAAAAACCCGGATTGCAGGCTGCTCAAAAAGATCTCAGAGGCGAGGCGCGCGAAAAATAGACAAGCGGAGGCGTACTTAGCCCGTACGTTGGAGCGAGGCGATTGAGCGCAACGAAGCATATGAGTCTTTTTCAGCAGCCTGCTAGAGATCCATTGCCGACGGCAAAGGAGATCGAGGGAATGAACGGCTTAAAAAGCATCACAGTTACGTTGGCAGTGCTGGTGTTCGGACTCGTCTTTCTCAGCGATGCCGGCGCCCAAGGGGAGGCGCAATGGGAGAAGACCGTTGCCGCCGCCAAGAAAGAAGGCGAGCTGTCCATCTATCTCAACGCTCCCGCGCAAGTGAGACCGGCTTTGACGAAGGCTTTCGATGAAAGGTTCGGGATTAAGATCTACGTTGTCACCGGCACCGGTCCGGAACTATCGGCGAAGATCGTTTCCGAATACAGTGCGGGACTCTACCAGGCGGATGTCAGCTTCCAGGGCTGCAGCACGTTGATTACTCTGATCGGCACGCATGGCTATCTAGCGCCGATCGAGCCGATGCTCATTCTGCCGGAAGTCAGGGACGGCAAAGCCTGGTTCGGCGGCCAGCTGAATTACGACAAGGCGGGCACCGCCTTTCGCTTCATCAACCATGCATTGCCGCCGGTCGTCTACAACACGGACTCGGTGAAAGCAAATTCCATCCAGTCGTTTCTCGATCTGCAGAGACCGGAATGGAAAAAGAAGATACTGATGCATGACCCGTCGATCCTCGGCGCCGGCGCCAACGGCATAAGCTATCTAGCGACTCTCTGGGGCCTAAGCAAGGCGAAGGACTATTTGAGTACGTTGTTAAAGGCGCAAGAAGCCGCAGTGACCAGAAACTATCAGCAGCATGTCGAATGGGTGGGGCAAGGGAAATATGCCGTCGCACTTTGGCCAAACCCCGGGCAGGCAGCGCGCTACGTGAAAGCGGGTGCACCGATTGCGGTGACGCACCTAAAAGAGGGAGCGGTGGCTTCGCCCGCTTTTGGCTGTCTGGGCGTGCCGGCCAAACCGGCGCATCCTAACGCGGCGACGGTTTTCGTCAATTGGTTCTTGAGCCGCGAAGGACAGACATTGGCGGTCAAAGCCTATGAACTGCCGAGCGCACGGCTCGATGTGACGGCCTCCGGTGTTCTAAAAGAATTCGTGATCGCTCCCGAGCAAAAAGTTTTCATCGAGAACGAGGAGTTCAATGCCATGCAGGACAAATGGATCCCGGAGTGGAAGGCGGTTGTCGAGTCGGTGCAAAGATGAGCGCGACGGAAGAAATCAAAAACAAAATGTCCACGGCTTGCGCAATCCTTCGCTGGGAACTTTCCAATATGTGGGGCCATGTGAGTGTCAGGACGCCGAGCGGCGGCGGGTTTTCTCTAATGCCGCTAAGGGAGCCGGTGGATGCAACGATTCCGTCCGACGATCTTTTGCAATACGATTTAGAGGGAAACTTCATATCGGGCCGACGCGACGCCATCGACGAAATTTTCTTCTATAGTTGTCCGTACCGCGCCAGAGAAGAAGTGGGCGCGGTGATCCATTGCCATCCGGAAATGACCTTGGCACTGGCGGCCGTCGGAGGAAAGATCGAGCCCATCCACACGAGCAGCGTGCGCTTCGAGAAAGGCGTGCCGATGACTTCTTTTCTCTACGGCTACTGGCAGGAACATGGAGAACAAGCAGCGAAGGCGATGGGCGAAAATTGCGCGCTCATCATACAGGGACACGGAACCATCGTGACCGGGAGAACCATCGAGGAAGCCTGTATAAACATGGTGCAACTCGAACGAACCGCAAGAATGCTGCTGATGGGTCGGGCGTTCGGGCAGGCGCATCCTCTGACTCCTGCGGCGATCGAAGAATTTAAGTCGATCGCAGGCCGGAGGGCTAGAGGAAAAGCAGACCCGGCGATCGCTTCTTTAATAGAATGGAGCTACTACGAGTCGATGATCAAACGCGGCGAACGTTGGAGCCGCTTGTGATCGGTGAACTTGCCGGTGCATCTGAAAATTTCGCGCTTGAGTTCGGCAAATGGATCTGGGGAGCGTGCTACCGATCGCAACAGGTTGAACGCATAAACGGCGGACGCTATGACAGCCATCGAAAATCTCGTGATTGCAGGATGTGAGGTCCACGAAATTCGATCACCACAGGGTGCTGATTCGAAACCGTCTAAACTTTGGTGCGTTGGCGACCAGAACATTTTACAAAAGAACCTTCTTGGCATCATTTCCGCGCGACGGTTTGATGCGGATCTGACTTGGAAGTCCGTACAACTGTTGCAGCAGCTTGGGTCTTTGGAGAACCTGGCCTTCATAAGCGGATGGCATTCTCCCTTGGAGAAAGAGGCTTTTCGGGTTGTCATAAGCCTACCGGCGAGCCTGGTCATCTGCGTTGCCAAAAGCCTGCAGCGCTTTGCTCCTTCCGAAGCGATCAAGATTCGATTGAACGAAGGGCGGAGTTTACTGCTGACCCACTGTAGTCCGAAAGCAAAACGGATCAGCCGGGAAGCATCCCTGCGGCGCAATCAATTGGTCATAGGATTAGCGAAAGCGCTTTTGGTCTTGTCCGCGCCGGAGGAAAGCTCGTCCTTGGTGTTGGCCAGGGAAGCCATGCGCGCCGGCACTCCCGTGTTCACTCCCGAACATCCCCTCAACCGCAGCCTTCTGGAATTAAAAACCTCGCCGGCAACGCTCGAGAACGTCCGAAGCGCCATCGAACACAGATGAAACGCAGTACGACGATGTTTCCGCTGCGGTAATCGGGAGCATCCTGCATAACGTTCAAATCCGTTGATACTTTAACAAGTTGCCTTGAAGTTTCCACATACGGAGACTATAGAATCGTCTTGCGAACATAGCGTAGCTCGAAGTATTCCACCGAGATAAGGAGAGCTCGATCCGTGAGACTGCCGCACCGTGACCCGATCCGTTTGGGACCGACACCGTACGAAATGTTCCAGGAGAAAGAAGGAATTCCATCCGTCACGGGATTTTTCGTCGAAGACTTGATGGACGTGGAGGTGAAGCCGTGGGCGCGCATGGGCGTGCTCGGCGCGTTTCTCAATCTCGGCGAGCAACAAGAGACCGACGCTTACATTTGCGAGATCTCTGCGGGAAAACAGACCGAACCGCAGCACCATATGTTCGAAACCCTCGTGTACATTCACAAAGGACGCGGCGCGACGACGGTTTGGTTCGAAGGAGATGCCAAGCAAACGTTTGAGTGGAGCGCGGGGGCGATTTTCGCAATACCGCTCAATGTTTCCTACCAGCATTTCAATGCTTCCACCGAGCCGGTGCGTTTTCTCGCCGGCACCAATGCGCCGCACGTGATCAATCTGTTTCACAACGACGATTTTATTTTCCGCAATCCATTTCAGTTTCGCGATCGCTTTCGTCCCGACCGCGAGTTTTTCAATGAGAACAAGAAGCTGACGATCCGCTCGTGGGAGAGTAATTTGGTGCCGGATGTGAATGAATTCGCCCTCGACGATTACCCGATGAAGGGCAAAGGCGTCAAGATTATGCGCTTCGGCCTCGCGGGCACGACCTACGGTTGTCACATCCAGGAATTTCCGGCGGGGAGCCGGAGCACTTTTCATCGGCACGGCCCGGGCGCGATCGTATGCGTGACTCAAGGCGAAGGTTTCGCCATGGTCTGGCGCGAAGGCGAGGAGCGCACGCGCTTCGAGATCAAGTCCGGCTCGATTTATTCTCCCGGCGATCTGATGTACCACGGCCACTTTAACACCGGACACACATCCCTGCGCCACTTCGCCATGCGCGGTAGAAGTCCCAAACACAGCCAGGATCGCTTCCGGACGAAACTGCACGAAATGATTCCGTTTGATGAAGAGCCGCCGGACGTTCATCCAATGTTTTTGGAGGAATTGAAGAGGAAGGGTGTGAAATCGGAAATATCGGTGGTGGAAGAATAGGGCATGGGGTGTCATCCCGAACGAATGTGAGGGATCTAAGAAGGATTTCTCGCTGTGCTCGAAATGACAGTCTAGGACAGAGAACATTAAGGGAGACAATATGGGTGAGCTTGCTTATCACGATTTTCGGACCTTCGTCGAAGAGGCAAAGAAGATCAGTGATTATCGGATTATCGAGGGCGCCGACTGGGACGGCGAGATCGGCGCGTTAGTGGAGTCGACGGCAGAGCTGGTGCCGCAGCCGCCGATGCTGATCTTCGATAAGGTCAAAGGCTACCCAGCTGGCTATCGCGTGTGCAGCTTGCCGTACGCCGCGTATCGACGGGTTGCGCTCGCTTTGGGTTTGCCGACCGACAAGCCGAAGTTAGAAATTCTCCGTTTAGCCGCGCGCAAAGTTAGAAGCGCCGAACCGATAGCACCAAAAGAAGTCTCGACCTCGCCGCTATTCGAGAACAAGCTGACGGGCAGCGACGTTGATCTCCTCAAGTTTCCTGCGCTGCGCTTTCACGAAAATGACGGTGGCCGCTACTTCGGGCCGGGCGGCGGACTGATCAATCGGGATCCTGAATCGGGCTACGTCAACACCGGCACTTACCGCATGCAATTGCACGATAAAAACACGCTGGGAATCTGGATGAGCCCGGGACAGAACGGCCGGCAGATTTGCATGAAATACTGGGAGCAGGGAAAGAGTTGTCCCGTCGTCGCGAGTTACGGCCAGCATCCGCTAGTATTCATGCCGGCGTACACGAAATTTCCATTTGGCCGATCGGAGCTAGACATTTCCGGCGGGCTGATCGGCAAACCGTTGGAGGTTTTGCGCGGGCCGATTACCGGCCTGCCGATTCCCGCCTCGTCCGAGATCGCCATCGAAGGTGAGATTCCACCGCCGTCGGAAGAAGCTCGGCCTGAAGGTCCTTTCGGCGAATGGCCGGGTTACTACTCCGGCGGCACCACAGGCACCGGAGAAAACCAGCCGATTATTCGTGTTAAGGCAATCTATCATCGCGACGATCCGATTCTTGAAGACGAGGCGCCGCTCTGGCCGGGCGCGGTCAAAATGGATTTACATATTTCAGCGGGGGTGCTTTGGGATCAATCGGAAATCGCCGGCGTTTACAATCACACTTCGTATCTTACTGTCGTATCGATCAAGCAAAAATACGCCGGTCATGCCAAACAAGCCGGCATGGCAGCATTAAGCTGCGCCGCGGCCAATCGCAACGGTCGCTACGTGGTGGTTGTCGATGAAGACATCGATGTGACCAATGTGAAGGAAGTGCTGTGGGCGATGATGACGCGAGTCGATCCGCCGACCAATATCGACATTGTCGACGGTTGCTGGAGCACACCGCTCGATCCCCGCATGCCGCCGGAGAAAAGGGATAATAAGGATCATACCAATGGCCGCGCGGTCTTTTATGCGGTACGGCCCTTTGCTTGGAAGGACAAGTTTCCGAAGGTCAGTCGCTCGAGTCGCGAGCTGCGCGAGAAGACGATCGCGAAGTTCAGAAATATTATTCCGTTTCCGGGGACATGAGGATGGAAGGAATCGAGATTCTTCGCTTCGCCAGACTGTGTCAAAACCCCGTTCATGGTTCGACTGGGCTCACCACGAACGGAAGTGAGGAATACAGAAATCAAATACTTAGCCGTTCGCCCAGAGCTATGTCGAAGGGCTCCTTTCGAGTTTTCACACAGTCTGTCGCTCAGAATGACATCGTGAATGAATGGTAACCGCCCCTATGTTTTAGGTGTCATCCTGAGCGCGAGCGAAGGATCTCGTTTTCGTAATCACGCGACGCAGACCCCCACTCTAACTCTCCCCCATTTCGGGGGAGAGGATTGAAGGGAGTGGGAATAACATACGAGGCATCGTTATGATCAGCAGAGACGAAAACAATCTTCTCACCCAAACCAGTCGCGCTACGCCGGCAGGCGAGCTCTTGCGGCGCTACTGGCAGCCGGTTGCGCTTGCGGAAGAATTGCCCGCCGGAGGTGCGCCTTTGAGCATGAGAATTTTGGGCGAGGACCTGGTGTTATTTCGCGACGACCATGGACGAGTAGGGCTATTGGGGATTCACTGCTCGCACCGCGGCACGAATCTCAGCTACGGACGGATTGAAGACGGCGGACTGCGCTGCCTCTATCATGGATGGCTGTACAACATCGAAGGACGGTGTCTCGAGCAGCCGGGCGAACCCGGGGGCGGCGAACATCGGAACGAGATTCGCCATCTCGCCTATCCTTGTAAGGAAGTTGCCGGAGCGATCTTTGCCTATATGGGACCGGGTGAGCCGCCGCTGTTACCCAACTATGATTTTCTCGACGCTTCCGCTGATCATCTCTACGTCTCTAAAATCTTTCACGAATGCAACTACCTGCAGGCCAACGAAGGCAACATCGATCCGGTCCATCTTTCCTATCTGCATCGCTTTATCGAGCAGCGGGACGAGAGTTACCGCGGCGTGCGTGGGGCTAACGAGTCCCACTATAACCTCGTGGCGAGAAACTCGACGCCGGTTATCGACGTGGAGCTGGCTGATTTCGGCGTGCGCATCTATACCGTGCGCCAGTTGGAAAATGACAAGTCCTATCTGCGTGTCTCGTATTTTATTTTACCTAACCTGAGCGCTTTCCCCGGGCAAACCGGCGGCGAGGGCTACTCGGTCAATTGGCATGTTCCGATCGACGACACGCATCATTGGAAGTACACATTTGTTTACAGCGCCGGCGCGCCGCTGCAAAAGGAATTAGTCGGCCGCGAACGCTCGGAATTGGGTCCCGATTACCGATTGCGCCGCAGCGAGAGCAATCGGTTTTTGCAGGACCGCGAGGCGATGAAGAACAAAACCTATGCCGGTATGGGCTCGGGATTCCAAGCTCACGACGCTTTCGCCACTGCGAGCCAAGGCGCGATTCAAGACCGCACTGAAGAGCGTCTGGTTTCTTCGGACCGGGCCATTATTGCCGCGCGCAAGCTGATGGAAAAAGCAATTCGCGACATTCAGGAAGGAAGGGAGCCGCCCCACGTGATCAGAACAGCGAGTGAAAACCGCTCGCCGCTTTTTCTCGTGCTCTCAGATATGATTCCAAGCGGCAGCGATTGGAAGCAGTACGCTAAGAAACTCGAAACGGAAGCGAGGGCAAAAAACTGACTCAGGTCCTCCGTCTGGGAATTGCCGGCTTGGGGGTAGCGAGCACGCAGATCCTGCCACCGATTGCGGCATTGCCGTACATCAAAATTACCGCAGCCGCCGATACCCGCGTCGACGCGCTAACCAAATTCCGTGAAATCTACAAAGGCGAGGGCTATACCAGCGTGGCGGAGCTGTGCCGCAGTCCCGACGTCGACGCTGTGTATATTGCCACGCCCAATCCGCTCCATGCCGAACACACAATCACGGCGGCGCAATCTGGAAAACATATCATCGTCGAAAAACCCATGGCGATGACGCTGGCCGAATGCGACGCCATGAACCAGGCGGCGGAAAAAAACGGCGTGAAGTTACTCTGCGGCCATACACACAGTTTTGATCCGCCGATCCGAAAAATCCGCGAGATCGTTAAAGGCGGCGAGCTGGGCAAGCTTTGCATGATCAACACCTGGAACTTCAACGAATTCATGTACCGCCCGCGCATGAAGCATGAATTGGCGATGAGCCGCGGTGTGGTTCTCAACCAAGGACCGCACCATGTCGATATCGTGCGCTTGATCGGCGGCGGCATGGTGCGCAGCGTGCGCGCCATGACCGGCATCTGGGACAAGGCGCGCGAGTGGGAAGGCAGCTACAATTGCTATCTGGAATTCGACGACGGCACGCCGGCGACGCTCGTTTACAGCGGCTACGGGTTCTTCGACACCGCGGAGCTGTTCAGCTGGGTTGGCGAAGGGGGTCAATACCGCGAGCCGAACACTAATCTAAACGTCAGAAAACGGTTGCGCGAAGTACGGAGCGCGGCGGAAGAAGAACAGCTCAAAGAAGGCATGCGCTTCGGCGGCCAGCGCGAAGGCGAATATAGTCACGTTTGGAGTGGCGAGCGAAAGCAGCCATTTTTTGGATTGACTCTAGTCAGCTGCGAAAAAGGCGATATTCGCCAGACGCCGGATGGACTGCATATCTACGGCGAAACCGAACAACGCGAGATTGCTTTGCCTGCGGGAAGCCGAGGCCGGGAAGCGGAGGTCGAAGAACTATACGACGCGGTCGTAAAGAGCCGGCCGGTATTTCACGGCGGGCGCTGGGGCGCGGCGACGTTGGAGGTCTGCTTGGCGATGCTTGAGTCAGCGAAAGAAAGAAAAGAGATTTTCCTCTCGCATCAGGTGCCGAGTCCGGAGTAGAAGAAATGAAGATCGACGATAATAGAGGATAGAGGATCGCACTGTCGTTACGGCGGTTCGATTTATTCGGAAGGAGCCAAAGATGCTGACTGCGGAAGAAAATGAGATGTTGACGCGCGTTGGTCCTGGAACGCCGGCGGGCGAGTTGTTGCGCCGCTATTGGCATCCGGTCGCTATTGCGGCGGATTTGACGCCGGACAACCCGACTAAGTTTGTTCGCATCCTCGCCGAGGATCTGGTGCTGTTTCAGACCACGAAGGGCGAAGTCGGTCTCTTGCATGATCGCTGTTCGCATCGCGGAGCGTCCCTATCTTATGGCAGAGTCGAGGAACGAGGCATTGCCTGCGCGTATCATGGTTGGCTCTACGACATCCAGGGTAATTGTCTTCAAACGCCAGCCGAGCCGGCGGAGAGCAATTTTTGCCGGACTGTGAAGCACAAAGCCTATCCGGTGCAAAAATTAGCCGGGCTTTACTGGGCTTATCTCGGACCCGCGCCGGCGCCGGTCATTCCAAAGTACGATGTTTGGGCGCGCACGGACGGCTGGCACTGGCTTCGCGCGTTGCCGCGCTTGGACTGCAACTGGCTTCAGGCGATGGAAAATTCCGTCGACACCGCTCATCTGCATATATTGCATCAGGAACTGGTGACCGACGGCTTTAAAGTCCAGAGCACCACCCGTGGCACGATCGACAACCTGGTAAAGTTTGAGGTCGAGGAATTCGATCGCGGCCTACTCAAGCGACGGTTTTTCAAGGATGGCAAAGTGGAGGAGCATCCGCTGCTGTTTCCGACCGTCTTGAGGCAGGCCAATCGCACACAGATTCGCGTGCCCATCGACGATACGCATACGTGGATCGTTTACGTCCACTTCGTGCCGGACTCGGCAGAGCCGCGAGCGAACAAAGACGAAGTGCCGATCAATTATCGAAAGCCATTCAAGAATCCGCCAGACGCGCGTCATCCGTTCACCAAGTTTCGCCTCGATGAGGTCGATGCTCAAGACTTCATGGCCTGGGAAACTCAAGGGCCGATCCTTGACCGCACCCGCGAGCGGCTCACCGCCTCAGATCGCGGCGTGGTCATGTATCGCGAAATGCTCACGCGCGAAATTAAGAAAGTCGCGCAAAACTTAGACCCGATGAATGTCATGCGCGACCCGGATCACGCGATCATCAATACAAAGATGGACGAGTCTCTGGACGCCGGCAAGGCAGGTTCAGTGACCTATCATGTGCCGCCGCCCGACCCGCTCGTGGCCCGAGGTTAGAACCGCGAACAAACTCGGAGGTTCTATGTTTCGGCCATATAGTTTTTTGATTGTTATATTGGCATTTCTTAGCGTGATCGGTCCCGTTGGTGCGGCGGAAACAAAACCATCCTGGCAACGCGAGTGGGAGAAGATTCTCGAAGGCGCGAAGAAAGAAGGCGAAGTTAGACTCTGGGGCGAGCAGGAGATCACCCACCTCGACATCATCGCGGCGTTCAACAAAGAATATCCGTTTATCAAAGCCGTCACCGTCAGCGGCCGCGTCGGCGATTTGATGCCGCGCATTATCGCCGAGCGGCGCGCGGGGAAATTTCTCGCCGACATTTACAGCGGCGGCTTGGGCGGACGATCGTTTTTTGATTTCCACAAAGCCGGCGTGCTCGATCCACTTAAGCCGGTATTGCTTCTGCCGGAAGTCGTTGACGGCTCGAAGTGGCTCAACGGTGAACACTTCTACGCGGACAGCGAAAAGCAATTCGTCTTCATGTATGAAGGCAGCGTCGCCGGCAACGGGCTTCACTACAACACGGGTCTGGTTGACCTCAAGGAGTTTAAATCCTACTGGGATTTGCTTAATCCAAAATGGAAGGGCAAGGTGCTGCTCTTTGAGCGTCCCGGCGTCGGCTCGCCGAGCATCGTCAGATTCTACCATCATGCGCAGCTCGGACCGGAGTTCGTCAGACGTCTATTCACCGAGATGGACGTGACCGTGTCGCAGGATCGCCGGCAATCGAGCGACTGGTTGGCGTCAGGGAAGTTTCCCATTTGCATCGATTGCGGCGATACCGACCGGGCCAAGCAACAAGGCTTGCCGGTGGACGAATTCCCGCACGCCAATCTCAAAGAAGCGAGCTATGAGATCAGTACCAGCGGCAACAGCGGTTTAGCGTTGATCAACAATGCGCCGAATCCAAACACCGCGCGGATGTTCATCAACTGGTTTCTTTCCCGCCCCGGCCAGATGGTTTGGCAGACCGTCATGAATACCAAAGTCCAAGAGCCCTCGGATTCGATGCGCGTCGATATTCCCAAAGATAAAGTTACGGCGCCGGCGAAGCGAGAAGAAGGGAGAAAATACCGAGTCACCGGATTTCTCGATCCCGATCCGCCGACGAAGTTGTTTAAAGAGTTGGTGAGTAAAGAGAGACGGAAGTAGGGATCGTGTTCGTGATTCGTGTTCGTCGGTTAACCCGAAGATGATGTAGGGGCAACCCCCGTGGTTGCCCTTTCGGAGGACAGGCACAGGGGCCTGCCCCTACACGCAAAGGCCAACCGTGAATAATTTGCACGAGCCAAGTAGTGTGGAGGACACCGTGACTACAACCAACAATTACGAACCCATCGAGATCAACGCGTTCTTCCGCTCGCATACGCATTTGCCGCTATGGGAAATTCTGGAACAGGCGGGGTTTTGGCAGCAGGTCGGCATTAAAGTTCACTGGGAGTTCTGCGATAGCTCGTCGGAGGCTGAGGCGGCGTTGTTCAGCGGCAAGATTGATTTAATTTCCGGCAACCATATTTCGCCGTATGCGTTGGTGGCGCGCGGCAAGCCGATCGTGTCGTTAGCATCGCCGACCAACAGCGTCAGCGATCGTCTCGTTTCGCGCGAGCCGATCACCTCACTGGCGCAAATCCGCGGCAAGCGGGTCATCGACACGACGATTCTCGATAACGGCGGCGGCTACAATCACATTCGCGGTAATCACATGCTGTACATCTTGGAAGCGGGATTGGAGCTGAGCGATGTGAGGTGGATCGAGATCACCGACAAGATGTCCAGCGAATTTCGTGCCGCGCAATACGAAGCGATGAAAGCTAGCGAAGGGGACGTCACGTTGGTGACCGGCGATACCAAAAGATATGAAGACGCCGGCTTTCATGTGTTGCAACTGCCGCGTTTGCCGATGATCAATGGTCCAACCCTGACGACGACGGTGACGGCGCTCAACAAATACGACCGCTTCGGCGAACGGCTGGTCTTGGCTCAGGTGCTGGGGATTCACTTCGGCCGCACGCGCAAGGAAGAGACGGAAAAAATTCTCGAAGGTTTGAAAAAACGCGAACCGGAAGCGCGCAGCGTTTCCTACAATAGCGTGGCCAAGCTGGCGATGAAGCCCTATCCGGATCATCAAGCGATCGCCAACGCGTATCGGCTCTGCTGCATGAAAGCGCCGGAGGCGAAAGAGCTGAGCCCGATCGCGATGTGGGATTTACACTTCTTACGGCAGTTGGACAATTCCGGGTTCATCGATGGGCTGTATGCGGGGAAGTGAAGCTTCAATTACATAGACCTCCGTGTCTTTCCGATTCCTTCCACTCGACGGGGAAGGACAGGATGAGGGTGCTGCGCGCGCTATTGCAATGCTAGGCACCCCTTCCTCAATCCTTCCCCGTCAAGGGGAAGGAGGTAAGAAAGATCTCGTCATTATGTAGAGAGTGCGTAGTTTTTATGAAACCGCCGATTGCAGTTGTCGTCAGCTTCATTCTTGCCTTTTGGATCACCGCCTGCCGCGCCGCGGAATCCAAACCCAACTGGCAAGCCGAATGGGAGCGGACGGTGCAGGCGGCGAAAAAAGAAGGCGGCCTGAATCTTTATCTTTTCCAGGGCGAGGGCGAGCTCGGCGCGATGGCGCAGCAATTTCAGAAAAAATACCCCGAGATCAACGTTACGGTAACCCCTGGACGAGGTAATACGTTTGCGCCCAAGATTATGGCGGAGCGGCGCGCGGGTAAGTATCTTGTCGATGCTTACATCGCCGGAGCGACCACCGCCTACGAAGTTTTGTACCGCGCGAAAATCTTGGACAGCGTGCGCGCGGCATTGATCCTTCCCGAGGTCATCGATGAATCGAAGTGGTGGCTCGGTCAGCATCACTACATCGACGCCGAGAACCGATACATTTTTGTCTATCTCGGCAATGTTGGCGAGTATGTTTCGTACCATACCAAGTCGGCGGAGCCGGGCGAGATTCGCTCTTACTGGGATTTCCTGCAGCCCAAGTGGAAAGGAAGAATTCTCTCGCGCGATCCGAAAATCTCCGGAAGCCAGCGCATCGGTCTGCGCGGTTTTTATCACACGCCGGAGCTGGGCGCTGAATACATTCGCCGTCTGTACGGTGAGATGGATGTGACGCTGACTCAAGAAATCCGTCAAGCCACCGATTGGCTGGCGCACGGCAAGTTCGCCATCTGCTTTTTTTGCTCGGAAATTCTCAAAGTCAAAGCACAAGGCTTGCCCGTCGATGAATTTCGCACGGCGAAGTGGAAAGAGAGCCGGGTGATTTCCGCGGGCAATATGGGATCGATCGCGCTGCCGACCCAGCCGCCGCATCCCAACGCGACGAAGGTGTTCGTCAACTGGCTGCTGTCGCGCGAAGGTCAAGTCGCGCTTCAGCGCGCCGCCAACACGCCGTACAATTCCGAAGAATCCCTGCGCTCCGATGTTCCCAAAGATGTGGTGCGCAGTGAAGTGCGGCGCGTCGATGGCGTGAAATATTTGCTGGTCGATAAGCCGGAATATATCGACATGGCGCCGATCTATGACATCGTCGAGAAGGCGTTGGCGCAAGGGAAGCGTTTGAAGTGAAACAAGCAGGGCCAGTGGATAATCGTCGAGGATGGAGGATCGAGGATTGAGGATCGAAATTCGCCATCCTCCATCCTCCATCTTCGATCCTCGGTTGGAATTGTGAGCAACGTGCGTCGCAGGAGACAAATATGGCTAGATCGACGGCGAATTTTTGGGACAAGAAGACGGCCTATGAAAACTGGATCGAATCGACGAGCGCGCCGATTCATCACGGCTATTTCATCGAAGATTGCCGCACGTTGGCGCTTGGCTACTGGGCGGAGCGCGAGTGCGACGCGGCGTTTATCCAGCTCGCGGGTCAGGAAGGCGTGACCGGCGCTTATGTCACGGAAATTCCGCCGGGAAAAACTCTGCCGTCATTTCGCGTCGCGGTGGATGAAGTTGTTTACGTCTTGCAGGGCCGCGGCGTGGCGAGCATCTGGGCCGGCGATCGCGCCAAGAAAATCTTCGAGTGGCAAAACCACGCGATGTTTCTGATTCCGGGGAACTATCATTGCCAGTTGAGCAACATGCAAGGCGAGCAATCGGTGAAGCTGCTGCATTGCAGTTACTTGCCGCTGGCGATGTCGGTGCTGCCTGATCCGGATTATTTCTTCAACAATCCGCTGGTCGATTTCGATTTGCTTTACGGCCAGGGAGCGCGCGAAGTTTATTCGGAAGCTAAAGTGGTGACGCTCGATGAGCCGGGCAGCGCGCGGGATGGACGGAATATTTGGTTCGGCAATTTCTTCGCCGACATGAGGGCCTGGGACCGGCTCGATCATTTTGAACGACGAGGTGCCGGCGGCCACGTGGTATGGGTGGGTTTTCCCAGCTCGCCGCTTTCGGCCCATATGTCGGTGTTTCCTGCGCGCACCTATAAGAAGGGCCACCGTCATGGCCCCGGCTATTTGATCGTCATCCCCGCCGGAGAGGGCTACTCGATCATGTGGCCCGAAGGCGGAGAAAAAATCATTATTCCGTGGCACGAGGCAAGTCTCTTCGTTCCGCCGAATCGCTGGTTTCATCAGCACTTCAATATCGGCGGCGCGCCTGCTCGATACCTGGCGATTCACCCGCCGCGGGGGCTCAGTGGCATCAGCGAAAAAGTCGAAGACCGGGCCCGCGATCAGATCGAGTATACCGACGAAGATCCGATGATTCGCGAGAAATTCGAGTCCGAGCTGGCGCGCAAAGGATTGCAATCGATAATGCCGGATGAGGCGTACCGAAATCGTGACTACGAATGGAGTTACGCGCAGAAAAAAGCGAGCTGAGGTGAGTGATAGATGATTAATGTCTTTCTGGCCTTACTAAAACGTCCGGGACCAAAAACTTTTCGCCGCTTACTTCCAGTCCCGGCGTCATTCCCGCGAAAACGGGAATCCAGTTTTTCTTCCGAAGCCATTCTGCAATCAACCTGGATGCCCGCCTGCGCGGGCATGACGAATTCTGCGCGGTCCAGTCGGATATTGCTTGCGGACCTATTTGTAGGTGCGATGATTTTGGCGGTGTTGTTCGGGGACCTGCTATTGTGCTTCGTGACGGTTCGCAGTGTCGATGCCGGCGATGCCAAACTGGCTTGGCAAGCCGAGTGGGAGAAAGTCTTGGCAGCGGCCAAGAAAGAAGGCCAAGTCGCCGTCTACATCAGCGGCTATGAAGAGGTGCTGCCGGAGTTTCAGAAAGAATATCCGGAAATCAAAGTTCTCCCGACCACGGGCCGCGGCTCGCAGATCGGTCAACGCTTGCTCGCCGAGCGGCGCGCGGAAAAGTATTTGGCCGACGTGGTCAACGCAGGCGGCGTGACAACGTTTCAACAGTTACATCCCGCCAAGGTTTTCGATCCGATCAAGCCGGCATTGATTTTTGCCGAGATCAACGACACTTCGAAGTGGTACCAAGGCAAGCATCATTACTCCGATCCTGAGAATCAGTACATTTTTAATTACGTTGCTACGGCGACCTATGGCTCGATCAGTTACAACACCAAGTTAGTCAACGTGAAGGATTTCAAATCGTACTGGGATCTGCTCGCACCTAAGTGGAAGGGGAAAATCATTTCACGCGACATTCGCGTGTCGGGCCCCGGCTCGGGCAACGCGCGGTTGTTTTACCACTTGCCGGACGTTGGACCGACGTTCATTCGGAAATTGTACGGAGAGATGGACGTGACCTTGTTTCGCGACTACCGCCAAGGCAGCGACTGGCTCGCCGTGGGCAAGGCGGCCCTTTGTTTCTTTTGCGAGGTCGATGTGTCGAAACAGCAAGGGTTGCCCGTGGATACGATGGGTCCTGGCGTCTTCAAAGAGGGCGCCGGGTTGGTAACACAGTACGGCACTCTGGGCTTGGTCAACCGCGCGCCTCATTCCAACGCCGCAAAGGTCTTCATCAACTGGCTCTTGTCGCGCAAGGGCCAGATGACCCTGCAAAAAATCATGTCGCCGACGGAAAATCCGGTCGACTCCTTGCGGATCGATATCCCCAAAGACGAGGTTCCGGTGCTCCAACGACGCTTCGACGGCGTGAAGTATCTAGACACTAGCCGCCCGGAGTGGCAGGAGATGAAGCCGATCTTGGATGTCATGAACGAAGCGCTTAAGGCGGCGGGGAAGAATTGACTCTTGACGCGCCCCCACCTCTTTCCTCCCCCGCGTGCGGGGGAGGATGAAGGAGGGGGAATTCCGCGCAAAGACACAAAAGGGCGCAAAGTAAAGATCGTAACTCAGAGACCGTTAAAGATGTCGACTCGATTGCTCGTGCAATGCGCCATTGTCCTTGCGTGTGTCGTGCTATTTTCGCTCAATGCCGTTGCCTACGCCGCGCAATCACAACCAGTTTGGCAACAGGAATGGGAGAAAACGCTCGAAGCAGCCAAGAAAGAAGGACAGGTCACAATTTATATCAGCGGCTACGAAGCCGTCTTGCCTCACTTTGAAAAAGAATTTCCGGAAATAAAACTGACGGCCGTGACCGCTCGAGGTAATCAGCTCGGCCAACGACTGCTCAGCGAACGGCGCGCGGAGAAATATCTCGCGGACGTTGTCAGCTCAGGGGCCAATCCGAGCTATCAGCAGTTTTATCTGGCAAAGGCGCTGGATCCAATCACGCCGGCGCTAATCCTGCCTGAAGTCACCGACCAAACGAAATGGTATCTCAAGAAACATCAGTACTCCGATCCGGAAGGTCGATACGTTTTCAATTACGTCGGCTCGGCGACTTACGGCGCAGTCAACTACAATACCAAACTCGTCGACCTCAAGGATTTCAAATCTTATTGGGACCTGCTCAATCCGAAGTGGAAAGGAAAGATCGAAGCGCGCGATATCCGCGAAGCCGGACCCGGGGCGGGAAATACGCGATTCTTCTACTATAATTCAGATTTGGGTCCGGCATTCATTCGCAAGCTCTTCGGCGAGATGGATGTGACTTTGTTTCGAGATTTTCGCCAGGGGCCGGATTGGCTCGCGACCGGCAAGTACGCAATCTGCTTTTTTTGCGATGTCGATGTGTTGAAGCAGCAAGGACTGCCGGTGGAGACCTTTGGTCCGAAGGTTTTTAAAGAGGGTGGCGGCTTGGTGCAACAATTCGGCACGCTCGCTCTGGTAAATCGCGCGCCGCATCCCAACGCGGCAAAGGTTTTCATAAATTGGCTGCTCTCGCGCCGAGGGCAGCTTGCGTTGCAAAAAACCCAAGCCGGCGCCGAGAGTCCGGCGGATTCCTTGCGCGTCGATATTCCAAAGGACGATGTGCCGTTGCTCAATCGACGGCTCGAAGGCATCAAATACCTGGATACCGGAAGGCCGGAGTGGATCGAGATGAAACCGATCCTCGACGTGGTGAATGAGGCGCTGAAGGCAGCGGGGAAGAACTAACCGCAATCCGTGCTGTACCGGGCGGACAAGGTGATTCAATAGACGTGCGGTTTGACGCAACAGATATTAGTTAGAAGAGCATCTTTAAACCCAAATCGCAGAATCGATGGAGATGAATCGATTCTAAGCGCGGTGGATGAGGCGCTGAAAAAAGTGGCAAGAATCAACTGCTAAATAAGGGAAAGGAGAACGAAATGGCAACAGTCAATAGCAGTCAAGTCGACGAGGTTCAGATCTTCGATGTCGGTGAGGCGATGAAGCAACGCGACCATCTAAGTGGTCGAGTCGATATGGCGAGGTCGCCCAACAGCTTCATCGCGGTGTTTCAGACGCGGCCCCGGGGGGGCGAAACGCACATCCATCAGCACCCGGATTCCGATCAGATTCTTTTTATCCTCGACGGCGAGCTGACCGTGGAAGGGCTTTCGGGAAAATTTATTCTCAGACCTAATCAGGGCGTGTTGATCCCGGCGGGAGTTCACTACGGGTTTACCAATACGACCGAGCGGGACGTGGTCTTTTTGACCATGAGAACGGAGTCGAGCGGCGGGCGGCGGGTCGCCTACGTTGCCAACGTCCCATCGGATGTCCACGTCAAGATTCCGGCCGATGAGATCGGCGCCAACGGATTTGGCCGGCATATTTACGTCTATGCGATGGACCGCAGCACCATAGGGATATCTCCGCTGCTGAGGGACGAGTGGAACAAATCATGCCTGTTGCGCATGAATTGCGAATATGAAAAACAGGATGGCTTCATCATCGCGAAGTTGCCGCAAAGAATGACGCAATGGTACAAAATCGACAAGCTTGCGGAATCCGACTATCGGCTATTGACCGAGCCTGAGAAGGTCCGGGTACGTATGGATCTAACGCCGCTCGTGCAAAGGCAGGCGTAGCGTATCGTCCCGCAAATTGAATACTTGAGTCATTCCGGGCGAGCTGGCGTAGCCGGCGCGACCCGGAATCCAGGAAAATCGAGAGGGCCTGGATTCCCGCTGCCGCGGAAAATGACGGACGACGGCTGCGTCACCAACTACAAACGGGGAAGCTGAGGTGACCGATGAAGACTAAAATTTTCATTGGCGTGCTGATGGGAGCATCGCTTTTGTCCCTTGCTCCCCTGTGGGCGCAAGGCCTCGATAAAATTGCGGAGGGAGCGAAAAAAGAAGGGCGGGTCAAGGTCGGACTTACGGTGAGGTGGGAGGAGGCGGGCAAACCCGGCGCTAAAAAATTGGTGGAGGTTTTTCAAACCCGCTACCCGTTTCTCAAGGTCGAGTATGAGCGGGTGGGAGGTTCGCGCGAGCGGGAGCGAGTCTTGTCCGAGCTCGCCGCCGGAAAAATTTCCTATGACGTGACGGTGCTGAGCGAAACTCA
The DNA here is from genome assembly GCA_005879255.1 of Deltaproteobacteria bacterium. The sequence continues at coordinate 3,275 of VBKY01000239.1, read as the reverse complement.
GGTGCCCACCGCGCTGCGCGCGAACGTAGTGGAAAAGGTCGATTGGAAATCTCTCGGCGTGAATCCCCAGCACGTCCATCCCGATGGCTTCGGCGTCAACTATCGTTCGCAGCTCTACGGCATCGCCTATAACCGCAAGCTCGTTCCCGATGATGTCGGGAAGAAACTGACGTGGGAGGATTGCGCGGCTCCCAAGTGGAAGAAAAAAGTGGCGATGGATTCCAGGCCGCGTCACTTGGAAATACTTTGGCAGCCCAACGTGTGGGGACGGGAAAAAACGCTTGCTCATGCGCGCCAACTAGCCGCGAACGAGACCATCTTCGAGCGTGACCGAACCGGTGCCATGACCAAGCTGGCTCTGGGCGAGTATGCCATCGACTGCGGCAGTTTCTATTCGACCTATTACGAGCAGACGAGGTCGGGTAAGGCAGAGCCAATCGGCTTTACCTTGGCGGAGCCCATCCCGGTCAACTTGGGCGACGTGGTTTTCATCCCCCGCGGCGCGCCGCATCTCAATGGCGCGAAGCTCTGGACCGTCTGGTCGCTTTCCGAGGAGGGCCAGAAGCTATTGGACGAAGTCGAGGGAAACGGCAGCCCGCTGATCCCAGGCACTCAATCGGCTAAACCCATCAAGGGAAAAAAAGCCGCCTGGTATGAGCCGCAGTATCGGGCCAAAGCGGAGGAGATTCTCAAAGAGATATTAGAAGCCGTCGGACTTCCCATCGTGCGCTGACCATGAAGAAGAGGCTGCCGAGCGGCTCGATCTTCTTTTTCATTTTCGTCGTCGGAATTCTTCTCTGGCTCATTCTAATTCCGTTGGGCCAAATGGTGATCAGCAGCTTTCGCTCCGGTCACCCGGCCGCGCCCGGACCGTTTACCTTCAATAATTACCTCGTCGCCTATACGAATCCGCTGACCTATCGGATGGTTTTCAACACGCTCGTTTTCGCCGGCGGAGGCACCGCGATTACAGTCTTCATCGCCGTGCTTTTTACCTGGCTGCTCGAGCGCACCGATATGCCGCTGCGCAACTTGTGCTGGACCCTGCTGCTCATCCCGTTGGCGATGCCCGGACTCCTCTTCTCCATGTCCTACGTCCTTCTCTTTATGCCTCAAAGCGGCATCATCAATGTTTTCATCCGTGACCTGGTCGCCAGCTTCGGCGTGGAGCTTTCTGAAGGGCCGATCAACATCTATTCCCTGGGGGGGATGATCTTCCTCGACGGGATGCGCGGAGTGACGACGGTATTTCTTCTTATCACCGGCGCTTTTCGCATGATGGACCCCGGTCTCGAGGAGGCGTCTTTCGCGGCGGGCGCAAAAAACTGGACCACGGTTCGGCGAGTTACCCTGCCGGTGCTGCGGCCGGCGCTCCTCGCCGCCGTCTTGTACGAGTTCACCTCTTCGATGGAATCCTTCGAAGCTCCGCTGGTCGTCGGCCTGCCCGGTCGCGTCTTTGTTTACAGCACGATGATCTATATCTCCACTCGCGACGCAATTCCCAATTACGGTTTAGGCGCGGCCTTTGCCGGAAGCTATTTTCTGATGGCGCTTATCCTCGTTTATTTTTACCAGCGCGCCACTCTTTGGCAGGCCGAGCGCTTTACGACCGTGACAGGGAAGGGATTTCGGCCTCACACTCTGGCGTTGGGCCGTTGGCGCTACCCGGCGCTCGGTCTCTTCGTGCTCTATTTTATTTTGGCGGTTGCTCTTCCTCTAGCCGTGCTGATCTGGACCTCGCTCTTGCCGGTCTATCAGCCGCCGTCGATGAAGGTGCTCTCCGAATTGTCCTGGACGCACTATCACGGGATTCTTACCGGCCCGCTGATTCTGCGTGCGATGTGGAACACCGTGATCATCACTCTGTTCGCGGCTACGGCAACAGTGCTGCTGGCGTTCGCCGTCTCCTGGCTGGTGGTTCGGACGAAGGTCAAGGGACGATATGCTCTGGACAGCCTTTTGTTTGCCTCCCACGCCGTGCCTGGAATCGTCGTGGCACTTTCTTTTATCTTTCTGTATCTCGAACCGCCGTTTCGCTCCCTCGGCCTTTACGGCACGGTATGGATCGTCTCCCTCGCGCTGATTACGCAGTACATCGCGTTTGCGACCAGGACCACCAATGCCGCTATTACACAAATTCACAAGGAGTTGGAAGAAGCGGGGGAGGTCAGTGGGGCGAGTCCGCTGCGGGTCGCCTGGCAAATCACTTTTCCGCTCATCCGCCCCGCCTTTATCGCGGCGTGGCTCTGGGTGGCGGCGCACGCCGTCCGGGCGTTCTCTGTGCCCCTAATGCTTGCCAGTAGGGACAGCTGGCCCGTCTCGGTCATGCTCTGGCATCTTTGGGATGAAGAGCAAAATCTGCCGGCAGCCGCCGCGTTGGGAGTGGTGCTGATCCTGGTGCTGACGGTTTTGACTTTGCTTGCGAGGGTTGTGGTAGCCAGAGGATTCGAGCAGACGTAGGACGCGCGCAACAGTCTTGTTACTCAGGGAGGTCGGGTGTTAAACAGGCTGTTGAAAAACGCCTTCCCAAGCTCTGTTAAATAATTTTAAATTTTCGTCCGCGGGGCCGTTTGCCGTCTGCGGGGCCGCTTTTCGATTGGGGACAAGAGAATGAATAGAAAATTTTGGGCGCTTTGGCTGGATTCTTTTTCCGACAATCTAAAATCCAAAATCGAACATCTAAAATGGCTGGGGCTTTCGGTCATTGCTTTCGTGTTCGTGGTGACTGGGGCTGTGGCGCAGGCGCAGCAGCCGAAGAAAGTCGCCCGGATAGGGTATCTATCGTCGGTCGATGCAGCTAGTGAATCCGCCCGTGCCGAGGCAATTTGGTTGGCTCTGCGCGAGCTTGGCTACATAGAAGGACAGAACATCGCCACCGAGTACCGATATGCGGAGGGGAAGGCCGATCGGTATCCTGAGCTTGCGGCCGAGCTGGTGCGTCTCAAGGTTGATATCATCGTGGCAGCAGGAGGGGCCGGGGTGATCCGGGCGGCCAAGAACGCGACCAAGACGATTCCCATCGTTATGGCAGGCCTTGGGGCCGATCCTGTCGAAGCAGGCTTAGTTGAAAGCCTTGCCCGTCCCGGCAGCAACGTCACCGGCCTTACAAACCTCACCAGAGAACTAGGCGGAAAACGGTTGGAGCTGCTCAAAGAAGCCGTTCCCAAACTTGCTCGTGCCGCGGTTCTCTACGATCCAGCCTTTCAATCCAGTGTAATCGACGTGAAAGAGGTTCTCCCAGTCGCTGCGCGTGCGCTGGGGTTGACTATTCAGCC
>VBKY01000398.1 GCA_005879255.1 Deltaproteobacteria bacterium | reverse complement strand
TCGATCAATTCCCAAACATAGTCGTGCAGCTTCTGCAAGATTGCGTCGTGGTGTCCGCGCTCCTCCGCGTGGACCACGCGCTCCTCGAAATCGAGCACCTTGGGAGTGGTAATCAGTATGCTTTGTATCGTTGCAGCGGTGCAGTGACCGTAGGGCCAGAGGTTGCCGGCGATGAGGTAGCTCAGAAAGTCGCGCTGCATTAGCTCCATGTGCTCCACGCGCGGTGTGAGCCCGTGCTGACGCTCAAATTCAGGATCCGGTTGGGCATGATCCCGACCCGGATTGAGTGCGTTGGCCTGCCGAATGTAACCCCACCCGTGGCCGGCTTCCGTGCGGATATGATCGGCAAGCAGATAGCGCCACTCGAAATCCATATCAAAGTGCGAATAGGCGTAACAGGCAGAACCGACGATGGTTTTCAGCTCACCCCTGCCACGGTAGCCAAGCCATCTGCCCAAAAGCTCGCGCTCGTTAGCATCCTTGGGCTCACGCTTCTGTGAGTTCCGCTTCCCGCGGAAATCCTCAATCCATTCGCTGATCGGGTTATCATCTCGATAGCTAATCAACTTTCCTTTTCCTCTGATATCCGACATATGAACCTCCATCACTTTGTGAACGCTTTTGATCTGCCGCTAACTAACTCCGTGAGCGCGCGAACATCGGCCAACTGATCGAGCCGACGCGTTATTTCAATGACTCGTTCGATCCGTTCCGCGTCCAGCACTTTGCCGGTGAGCTGGCGAAATTTCTGCTCGAGCGCATCGTCTGCCAAAGGATTGTTCGGGTGCCCGGGAGGAAACACCATGGTTTCGGACAACTCCTGTCCACTCGTTGTGGTCAGGGTGATCGTTGCGGGATTGGCCTTCGGCCAGTGCGAGTCGAGCGCCTCGTTCCAGTAGACACTCGATCGATCGACCAGACCAAGAATATCAGACGAGCAAAGTTTTTCCGGATCGAACTGTTCGGAAGTCAGTTGGTCTTCGACCAGGGCAGCTGCCACACAGAAGCGAACGCTATGATTGGCGGTGTCTCTGCTCTGCGGCCGGGCGTATGACTCGCGCGCCTGAGTGTTCGCATCTCTGCGCGCAAAGCCGATCCGGATCGCCGCTACATCGCGCCAGTTGATTCGATGTTCTCCGACAAGCTTAAGGGCGGCTGCCACAGCGGTCTGTCCACACTTCACCGTGTTATAGAGTTTCGTGTAGGTCTCGAGAATTTTATGCTTCCCGATGGGCGCCAGTAATCCATCTGTATTGCACGATCCTGCCACTGCGTTCACGTATCCCGCCGTGCCTTCAATAACTTCACGCGGTCCTGTGACACCCTGCTGGGCGAGTAGCGCGGCGACAATCGCATTCATTGCCACGATGCCATCCAAGAGTGATTTACTGGTCGGCATCTGTCCGTGGCTTGCGCCATCCATCACGCCGCCGTGAGTAACCGAAATCCCCAGCGCATTGATGGTCTCTTCCCTATTGAGTTTGAATAGATGCGCACAGGCCAGCGGAATCGAGAAAGCCAAGTTCGTGCTTCCTGCCCAACCGCGGGTGCCGAGATCCGGCGCTCCGGCATGCTCTTGAAATCGCGGCATGATCTCATAGCCCGTCACGATGGCAGTGACAAGATCCTTGCCCGTGGCGCGTTCGCGCTCCGCCACCGCCAGGATGGGAGGAATGTTAAAGCATGGATGACATGGATAGGGACCGGGATGCCCATCCATGAAGTCAAGAAAGCGCAGAGACGTGCCATTCACCAGTGCGGCTTTCTCGCACGATGTAAAATGCTCAGTACCGAGAATGCTGGACTCCGGCGCTCCGGCAAGCGCCAGCGCCGTCTTCCTCACCTGTTGAGTCGTTGCGCCATCCGCGCCGGCGATCATGCACCCCAGGGCATCGAGCAAACGCCTGCCGGCCTCGCGAATAACTTCAGCGGGCAGGTTGTCAAAACGAATCTCGCGAGCAAGATCAACGAGACGTTCAGAAACCGCACTCATAGAATTTTTCAACCTCCAAATCCGACTCACTCACGATCAAGTCGAAGAATTTCTCGACTTCGCTCGGAATCACAACCGCGACTTTGTCTCGCGTAACACAGGCGCGAAAGCACTGTCAACCGATTAACCGCTCAACAAAAAGACTGGAGTACTAGAGTGATGGAGTAATGGAGTGGTGTGCCTCTAGTATTGACCGAACTTCTGGGTCAGGACACTAGAAGCGAGTCCTCCAACACTCCGTATTCATTGCCGGCTTGACATAAAATCCAACCTGGTGTTGACAGCTCGCGTGCGAGCAGAGTATTCACCGCGGAGAACCTTGCGCGGCATAGCGGCCAAAAGAACCCGATTAACCACAAAAGCCACAAATTCACGAAGTGTTTTACTCGGTTCAAAGTTCCGGGTTCAAGGTAGCGGGGCCGACGTTGAACATTGAACCTTGCAACACTAGCGGCAGCAAATCGAGGTCAGCACATGGGAATCACAGGACGCATAACCATCTTCACCTTAATTTTTTTGCTAGTCGGCTTCCAAGGGGCTTGGGGACAGTCCGAACACACAGCCAAACTCATCGAGGGCGCAAAAAAAGAAGGTGAAGTGATTGTTTATGGGACCATGAGTTTGGAGGCCGCCAATTTACTTCACGCCAGGTTCCGAGAAAAGTACCCGTACGTGGATGTCAAGTTGAATCGCCTGGGCTCGGGAAAATTTGTTCCCCGGGTGCTTGCCGAGGTCAGGGCGAACAAATACCTTGCCGATATTCTGCAGACCAACAGCCTGAGCCTACATTTCCTCAAGAAAGACGGGTTTTTAACTAACTATCTCTCGCCCGAGGACCGGTTCTATCCCAAACAGTTCAAGGATCAAGGCTATTGGACCACCACCAACATGAATGTCCATGTGCTAGCGTATAACACCAAGCTCATCGCCCGCGATAAAGCTCCCCGGAGTTATGACGACCTGCTAAACCCGGCATGGAAGGGGAAATTGCTGATCGATGCCTCGGAACAATGGGGTGCCTTGATGTTCCAGATCATGGGAAAGGAAAGGGCCCAACGATACATGCGCGAGCTCGTTAGGCAGAATATTGTGCTACGTCGAGAATCGAGCGCCATGCGGGCTCAGCTCATCGCGGCTGGTGAAGCGCCTATGGATATCGACTCGACCCTGGGTCCCGTGGACGATCTCAAAAAGCGCGGCGCGCCGATCGATTGGATCGCATTGAGCCCCGTCCCCGTTGTCACGAGCGCTCACGCGATTGCCTATCGACCGCCCCATCCCAACGCCGCGAGACTATATTTGGATTTCATGCTTTCCAGGGAAGGGCAAAAAGCTGTCTTGGATACCAGGAGACAGGTTGCCAGGACCGATCTCTTTAATGAGCAAGAGGCGATCAAGAATTTGGATCTCGTTCCCCTTGATCCCCTGGCAGGCTCAAACATGGAATATTATGCGAAACTAATAAAAGAAATTTTCCAACAGTAAACATAGACAAATTCTAAGCACGAAATCCGAAGCTCGAAACAATGTCAAATGGCAAAAATACCCAATGTTCCAAACAAAATTCGTTTCGAACTTGACTTTTGGATTTTACTATTTCGAATTTTGAAATTGTTTCGGATTTCGACATTCGAATTTCGAATTTAGGACACAAGCATCGAAGGGGGACGATATTGACATGAAGATCACTGATGTGAGAGTTACCCGCATCAACATGCCGCGGGTCGATGCCGGATGGAAAACGGCATCCTACGCGGCCAGCGCGGTTGAGGGGTTCATTATCGAAGTTGCCGCGGACGGCGTCACCGGGATCGGTGGCACGGCAGGGCACCCGAACAGCATGCCGGCAGACAAATTGGATGCCCAGCTAAACGGGCCCATTCGTTCTCTATTGCTTGGCGCCGATTCTCTTTGCGGCAATGCGGTTCGCGACGCAATTCGGCGAGCAAATGTTCATGCTCGAGCCTTTATTGCAGCCGACCTAGCGCTCTACGATCTCGCTGGCAAACTGGCCAACCTGCCGTGCCACGCGCTTTGGGGCGGCGCTATTCGTCCTAAGGTGAAAATCGTTCGAATGGTCGGCATTAAGCCGCCCGCCGAATTGGCGACCACCGTCGGACAATTGGTGGAGCAGGGAATCACCCACATGAAAGTAAAGGTGGGGACGGGTATTCACGAAGACGTCGAGCGAATTCGTACCCTGCGCGAAGCATTTCGTGAACGCATCTGGATCGGCATCGATGGCAACGGCGCCTATACGCCGGAGCAAGCCATTGAACTCAGTAAAGCGCTCACGCCCTATGATGTTAGGCTGATCGAACAGCCGATCAATTACCGCGATTTGGATGGCCTCGCGCGGGTCACCGCGGCTAGCCCTATCCATATAATGGCCGATCAGTGCGTTTACGACGCCAAATCGGCACTGGAAATTTGCCAGCGTCGCGCTGCTCATGTTGTTTCCATTAAGGTAACGAAGATGGGATCGCTCGATGAATGTCGACGCGTCTTTGAGATCTGTCAGGCTTTCGGCGTTCGAGTCCATATCGGTGGTTCCGCCGGGCCGGCGGTAGCCGACATCGCGGCAGCACAGCTCGCTGCTTCATTTTCGGCGATCGACGATGAATGCGAGGTCGGCGAGTTCCAGGCAGTACAAGGTGATCCTACGGTTGGCGCAAACGTAAAAAACGGCTGCGTTGAGATCAGTCAAGCGCCGGGCTGGGGCCTTAACTTGGCCAAATGAAATGCATTGGAGTGATGGAGTATTGGAGTGGTGGAATGTTGGTTCTTAACCCCAATACTCCATCATTCCAGCACTCCAGTACTTCAATTTATTTTGGTGGAGGTGTGCTGTGAAGTCACTCTCCCTCACGACAATCGTTCTCATAGCTACGATTTTACTCGGCGGCTCCCGTGATCTTGCCGCGCCGGCGAGCGCTTCCTTGGCAAAAGCCAAACAGGAAGCGGAAGCCAAGGGCTATACTTTTCTAACTAGCCACGACGAAATCCTGGCGAAGGCCAAAGCGGAGGGAAAACTGCGGGCCACAACCTCTTTGAGCCCCCCGACTTTTAAAGCTATGGTCAGCGCCTTCAAGAAAAAATACGCCTTTCTCGAAGTCGCGGTCGAAGAGGTCGATGGCACGGATGCGGCCCAGCGGTTTTTGTTGGAGTTGAAAGCTGGCGCCGCAAGAGGATGGGATGTAGCACATTTTCCAGCGGACTACTTCAACGATTTCGTTCCCTATGCCCTGAAAATCGACATCCTCGGAATGGCGGCCCAGAAAGTCTTGGCCATCGACGAGAGGATGATCGATCCCCGGAACAGAAACGTTGTGGCTTTTGCGGCGGACGCGGGAGTAGTGCCCTACAATAGGAAACTCATTGCTCCGGAGAAAGTTCCCGACAGATGGGAGGATTTCCTCAAGCCGGAGTTCAAAGGAAACAAGTTTATCGTGGACATTCGTCCCAAAACTCAAAGCGATCTCGTTCCCGCCGTAGGGCTGGAGTGGATGATGGACTACAGCAAGAAGCTGGCGGCTCAGCAGCCGGTTTGGGTGCGCGGTGGAACGAGGATTTTGACTTCTATCGCAGCCGGCGAATACGCGCTTCACGCGGGGATCGATTACAACGCCGTCGTTAGGGTTATGGGCAAGGACCGGGGAGGCTCTTTAGCGTACAAGGTCATCGAGCCGGTTCCGTTGAGAATAAAAGACACTCCGGCTGTGCTGAAGACGGCGAGCAGTCCCCATGCAGGGCTACTCTGGCTTGAGTTCCAGGCTAGTCAAGAAGGGCAGGCGATCATCGACGAGTATGAGCCGATCAGTGCTTCCTTCTATACGCCCGGTTCAGCCCTGGAGAAGCTGCTAAAGGGAAAAAAGCTTTCTCTTGTGGACTGGCAAAACCAGCACCTCAAGCAGACATGGATGGCGAAGATTGTGGAGGCCTTTGGCTTTCCGAAAGCGGAGAAATGATCACATCTGACCAAATTCGAAATCCGAAATTCGAAACAAATTCAAATGACCAAAAAAAGAACTGTCCAAACGGGCCGTTTCGGATTTTGTAATTGGGATTTAACTCTTTGCGTTTGTTTCGGATTTCGATATTCGGATTTCGGATTGATTCGGGCAGATCATACCGGAGGTATGCGATGAGGTTGCTTTCTCTCATTACGGTTGTCTTCATCGGAGCCATTTTGCTCACGGGCTCCAGCGCTCTTGCGGCAGCTCCAACTTCGGCATTGCAAAAAGCCAAACAGGATGCCGAAGCCAAGGGTTACATTTTCCTGAGCAATCACGAAGAAATACTTTCGCGGGCAAAAAAGGAAGGCAGGATAAGAGTTCTCAGTTCGCAAGACCCAGATGGAATCAAGGCAATGGTCGCCGCCTTCAAGCGCAAGTATCCATTCATCGATGCTCGAGTCGAAGAGATCGGCGGAATGGAGAACTACCAACGGATCCTCCAAGAGATGAAGGCGGGCCTGGCGAAGAGTTGGGACGCCAACTATCTAGCCTTCGATTTCTATAGCGAATACCTGCCGTACCAAAAAAAGTTCGACATCCTTGGGATGGCCGAGCAAGGAGTGCTGCAGATATCGCCGAAATTGGTCGACCCGATGTACCGTCACATCGTCGCGATCCAAAGCAATATGCAAGTTGTCGCCTACAACAAAGAGATGATTTCTGCGGACAAAGTGCCGGAGAGCTGGGAGAGCTTTTTGGCGCCGGAGTTCAAAGGGAAAAAATTTCTGCTCGACGTCCGGCCCAAACCGCTCGCCGCCCTTGTGCCGCTCTGGGGTCTCGAAAAAACCGTAGACTTCGCCCGGAAGCTAGCCGCGCAACAACCCATCTGGTATCGCGGCGAATCGCGCCAGCTGACGCAAATGATCGCGGGCGAGTACCCGCTCATCCTGGGACCTAACTACAAGTCGGTAAAAACGACACGCGATCCGCGGGCAATCCTGGAACATAAAATCGTCGAGCCCGTTCCCGCCAGGCTCAGCGAAGTCCAGGCGGTTTTAAATGCGGCTGCGAACCCGCATGCCGCTCTTCTCTGGCTCGAATTCCAGGCGAGCGCCGAAGGGCAAAAAATACTCGATGAAGTCGACCTTGCCGCAACCATCTATACCCCTGGATCAGTGCACGAGAAGTTGACCCGCGGCAAA
>VBKY01000397.1 GCA_005879255.1 Deltaproteobacteria bacterium | reverse complement strand
GATTCTGTCCACGTAGGTGGCTACGCGCCGATAGCTGTCCACGAGGTCCGCCCCGTAGTACATGAGCCCGCCGGCATCTACAAATTCTGCGCGGTTAGACATCGACGGTAGCCGGCTCTTTAACGCAAAGCCGACGGTCCGTTTTTGGTTAGCAAACATTAGCGGGCCTCCGAGCACGTAGAGTCCATCCGGGCGGTCTTTATTCAACGCAGTGAATACCTTCTCGAAACCGTTCGCATCTCGTACCTCCCAAGGCTGAATAGTTAACCCTAGCTCATGCGCCGCGACTGGAAGAACCTCTTTCACCTCAAGTACACTGCCCGGAACGGTCGGATCGTAGAGAACCGCGACACGGGCAATTGAACGGCTTCTTTGAGCAGCTCCAGCCACTTACCGCCTAATTCTCTGGAAAGGTTTGTAAGGCCGGTGAGCCTTGCGTGAACGCCATGTGCAACCCCCATAGCGCGGCGCCGACGAATGCCAGCAACGGCGACGCGGCGGCCGCCAACACCAGATCCGCGGCGATCAACAGTGCGAGACCGATGATTAACAGCGTGCGACGGCTGACGCGGTCGGCGGCCGCCCCGGCTGGATAGGCGAGCGCCGCGTAAAATACGTTCATCACGATCAGCATCAGCGGGCACGTAGCCGAGCGCGAGTCCGAGGTCTTGCGCACGCAGCACCAGAAAGGCTTCGCTGAAGCGGGCCAAGGTGGGCACCGCGCCCAGCAGCACGACGAGCTAGTAACGCCGCGGCAGCCGCTTGGCCTCGGCCACGGGAGTCGCGCCTGCGCCGCTGTGCCCACGTGCGCGTGCTTGTGCACGTAAAGGATGGGCAGTGCCACCGTGATGAAGGCCGGCACGACGGCGACCCACATCACCGCCCTGATGTCGTTGGCGAACCAAACCATGAAGGCCACCGCCAGCAGCGGGCCAACGAAGGCGCCGACCGAATCGAGCGCTTGACGCAATCTGTAGCCGGCGCCGCGTAGCTGCGGCGGTGGGGCATTTTCGCGTTGATCGGCGCCTTCTACTTTACTGCCGAAGAATGATGTACTCATGGAGGGAAATAAGGGGAAGGGAGTCCTAAACGCTTGTGTGCGGAATTTTTGGTTATCTCTCGTTAAAAGAAAGCGTGCGGCCAGAGATCTTAGTGCGGATGGGAAATGCTCTGAAGCATCGTGGACCCGACGACGAAGGAAGCTATTTTGACAACTCAGAAAAGTTTTGTATCGGGCTCGGACACAAGAGACTAAGCATCCTAGATCTCTCCACTGCAGCTAGACAGCCCATGTGTAACGAGGACGGGAATATTTGGATCACGTATAACGGCGAGGTTTATAACTTCCAAGAACTGAGGACAGAACTCATAGCTAAGGGACACTCCTTCAAGTCAAACTCAGATACGGAAGTTGTGATCCATCTCTATGAAGAGATGGGCACAGGCTGTCTCGATAGGCTCAAAGGCATGTTCGCTTTTGCTTTGTGGGACAGTGACAAAAGGGTCCTTTTCTTGGCGCGAGATAGGATGGGCAAGAAGCCCTTGTATTACTCCCTCTATGACCGGGGGATTGTCTTTGCTTCAGAGATCAAGTCGCTTCTCAGGCATCCTATGATAACCAAAGAAATAGATCTAAGATCCTTGAGTAAATATCTAACTTATGAATATGTGCCCGCGCCTCATTCGATTTTTAAAGCCATAAAAAAGGTCGAACCCGGCCATTATCTTTTATATCAAGACGGAGAGATCAAAAAAGGAAAATACTGGGATGTTCCGTTGTCGGACTTTCCGATCGGTTATAAGACGGAAGACGAATACATTGACGACCTTAGAGAAATATTGGGGAGATCCGTAGAGACAAGGCTCGTGGCTGATGTGCCCGTCGGAGTCTTTCTGAGCGGCGGTATTGATTCCAGCCTAGTAGCTGCTCTGGCAAAGAAAATTAACGATCAAATCGAATGTTTTTCCATCGGCTTCGATGACAAATCCTTCGATGAGAGCGGATATGCGCTGAGAGTTGCGCAGGCTTTAAACCTGAAGCACCAGTTACGAATCTTCAGCATGAGAGAAATGCTGGAGCACATCGACAAACTCTCCCAAGTATTGGACGAGCCGTTGGGTGATGCCTCCATACTTCCAACTTACCTGCTCTCTAAAACGACCCGCGAAAACGTAAAGGTGGCCTTAAGTGGAGATGGCGGGGATGAGCTTTTCGCCGGCTATCCTACCTATCAAGCCCATCGGCTAGTCACTTATTACGATGCGCTGCCGGAGCTTGTAAAGGAAACTATTAAATCCATTGCTGTCCATCTTCCGGTTTCGCACGCCAATATCAGCACCGATTTTAAAATCAAGCAATTTCTGAGAGGGACCGGAGTTTCTTCCGAGATAAGGTTCTTTGCTTGGATGGGCGGGTTTATTGATCGAGAGAAAAAGGAGCTTTTGACCGACGATCTTAAAGCCGAACTCAGTCATCATACCGCGTACGAGGATATTTTCCGACACATCGGCGAAAGCGGACTTACCAAGGACCTGGAGAGGCTTCTCTATTTGTCCATGAAGCTTTATCTCCAGGATGACATCTTGGTCAAAGTGGATAGAGCCTCGATGGCTAATTCGTTAGAAGTTCGATGCCCTCTTTTAGACCAAGAATTTGTTGAGTTCGCCTGTAGGCTTCCTATGCGTTACAAGCTGAACGGACTGAGGACGAAATATCTATTAAAGAAAGCTGCTACCGGAATTCTTCCAAAAGAGATTATCCATAGAAAGAAGAAGGGCTTCGGCATTCCCATCTCCCGTTGGTTATCCTTTGAGCTGAAGGATTTTATGCTTCACTACCTGTCGGACGAAAAGATAAAGAAGCAGGGTTTCTTTAACCACGCTTATATCAAGGATCTGATCAATACCCATGTCGAAAAAAAGAAAGATAATAGGAAACTGCTCTGGACGCTTCTTGTCTTTCAGATTTGGTATGAAAACTATGTGGAAAGTTCCTCGTAAGATAGCTTCAAAGATATCGTTGACCGTTCTTCTGCCGTGTTTTTCAAATAAGCGTCGCGCTCAACTGTAACGACTTCGCAGGCCATGTTTTGGAATTCTATCAAGCGTGGAGGTTACGGAGACTCTTCCAGCTCTCCTACGACTCCCGCTTACCTGGTTCTCGCCATGCTGTCCCTTTTCATTCTCTTCCACGATTTGGGAAAGCCTGTATTGTTTGATCCCGACGAAGGGCGCAACGCCGAAGTCGCACGCGAGATCTTGCTTGGTACCCCATTGCGATAACGAACGAAATGTTTATTTGGAAGGGACGAAAATATAAATGCTCCTCTGGCTTGTCTTCGCGGAAGCTCGCTGCCTGAAAGAAGAGGCCGTCAAAGAAGTTCCAGCGAATGATCACTAGCTTCTAAAATTTTGCGAGCCGGCCTTCAATTAAAAGTGAATCAAAACCCTGCCGTTATCCACCCGTAGGCCACTACGGCGAACATGGGGACGAGAAAAACCAAGATCCCTCCTGTCGCAGTCAGGGGGAGCAGCCATTTCTCGACCCACAGTCTCCTTTTTACCTGCGCTGGCGTGAGTTTCGCATCCCCCCAGCGCACGATAGAAAAGTAACGCGGTTTTTCTTCTCCGATGACTCCGATGGCCATGGGGTCGTCTACGCGGCTCCAGATCTCTATACGTTCAAATGAACGCGTTGCTTTGTTTATCTCTGCAATCGCAGGGTCAGGAATGGTATTGAACCGTGAGTAGTTTCCTATCTCTCTCCTAATCGGCAAGTATTCTTGCCACACCGTTAGCTCCTCCCCAGACAATTCCGGGTAAGGAATCATCGGCTCACTTGTGCTGCCGGGAAGCGCAGCCCTTTCATCATAATAAGTCTCTATAAACATAAAGCTCCCTTCCTATGCTATAAAAGTTCTACATCTGATGGCCGCCTCTGAAATACAAAAGCCAGTACACTCTTGCGGCAGAACCGCAAAAGCGACTGGCTTTAATGACTTATTTTTCTTCGTCCGAGGAACATACTTCGTTCCCCTCAATGAGCACTAAGCTAAACTTGCCCTATCGAAGATGAGGAAGTTCTGTCCTAGCTGGAAAGTCCATCAAGATGGATGGGCTGTGACTCTTCGAAGAACCGTTATCACTCTGCAAAATGGCTGTCAACAACGTGTATGAGGTGTGCTGCGACAATACAATACGTTCGTCACATACTTGACAAAACCCTAATTTTCTGCTTTAATTTCAGTAAGTTAGCGACTTGCCGCTTTCGGCAAGTTTCCCTTCCCTTTGAAACTTCCGTCTTTCCTCTAGTTTGAAGCTGTAATCAGTCGAATTTTAGCAGCCAAACTTCACCTTTTCGTGTCTTACAAACTCGAAAATTATCTGAGGACATACCGCAAACGTAGCGGTCTCTCACAAGATGAGGTGGGGTTTTTATTGGGCTGCCAGAACGGAACAAAAGTCTCTCGATACGAACGGTTCGCGCGTAAGCCGAGCCTGGAAACCCTCTTTGCCTACGAGGTGGTTTTTGGCGCGCCTGCGCGAGAACTTTTTGCGGGCGTCTATCATAAGGTCGAGAAGAGAATTATGAATCGGACTCAATTCCTGACCCGGAAACTAAACCGAGCAACGCCTGATCGTATGGCGACTCGAAAGCTTGAAATTTTAAAAGCGATTACTTCCGGGTCAGGAGTTGGGCCTGACAAAATTTCATGAGCCGTGCTTACACAAAAGACATACGCGTGCTCGCGATTGATCCTTCCACTCGAGGATTCGGTTTCGCAGTCCTTGAACGACCAAATCGGCATTCTCGCAGACGCGTCCGAGTCCTCCACACCGCCGTTCGAGCCATTCCGGCTCGGCAGCCGTGACTCTTCTTGAAATCAAAACACTTCAGCGAGTCACTACCCCGCCCGCCCCTGAACTTACGGACAGATCGTGATAGTAATGGAATCATGACCCGTTCTTTTTTGCCGGTGGCGGAATGGAGGTCTACGAACATGGCTGAATGGCTCGAAGTGCCGGCGCATCGAATCTATGTGATATGCGCGCGTGAATTACGAGATGACTTTGACTACATCGGCGAGAATGGGAAGCCCGTGGAGCGCGCTGAAATT
>VBKY01000389.1 GCA_005879255.1 Deltaproteobacteria bacterium | reverse complement strand
GGGGAACGATTGGCCCAATACACTGCCGGGCGATTAAGCTGACCTTGTTGACTAACTAGAATTGCTCGCAAAGCGCCAGCGACTGCGAACGTCTGCCTTCTTTTCGGTGACCTCGATAACGCAACTTGCTACGACACTAGACTAATAGTTAAGGCAATAAGCTGCCTTCGGCGCCGATAGAGCTAGAGCGGTGTCTCGGACACCTTCTGTTGACATGATGTCCCGTTGCCCAATACTATCCGCCTTGAGTTTTTGAACTTCTGCGGGCCGTGACCCAAGAGAAAATCTCGAGTCCAATATAAGGTACCACTCAGAGCCGAATGATGAGCTACAACGGACATCTGGTTATCGATACAGACTCCCACATCCGGCAGTACTGGGATCTAGACCGGACCTACAAAGAATACATTGACCCGAAATACGGCGAGACGTACCGCCGGTTTAGTGAAGCGGCAAACGCGCTTAAGCAGCGGGCGGGAGATCGTGGTTTCTCCGAGTTTCTTTGGCCGGCGGTTCCGGCACGTCCTCTAGGCGTCTATGACGCATACGAGGTTCAGGGAAACCGTAACTCGCGTTCTGAGGCAGCCATTGCAGGTGATCGGGCGTCGACGAATGCTGGCGTCCGAATCGACCCCGCTTGCAATTGGGACCCGGCAATTCGCCTGCGCGATATGGAAACCGCCGATGTCGACATCAGCGTGATCTTCCCGAGCTCGGCTGACAGCTTTTGCGCGCTGCGCGACGTGGGTTTCGAGAGCGCCCTACACCAGGGTTTTCATCGATTCATGAGCAACTATTGCGCTGATGCCGGCGGCCGTCTTTGGTGGATAGGGGCCTCCACTATGCGGGACATTCCGAAGACGATCGCGCAGTTGGAGTACTGGACTAAGAACGACCCGCACTTTGCCGGACTGCAAATACCCCGCGCCTGCCCGGATGGCCGCATGCTCGATAATCCGGACCTCCATCCCCTCTACGCAGCTTCTCAGGAACTCGACATGCCATTGTGGGTTCATGGAGGAGCGAACCGACCTCCTTTTACTCCGTGGATAGAAGCTCCCAACGGCCTCTACCACAGCATCGGGGGACAATACGCGCTCGCCGCTTTGGTCGGCGGCGGCGTCTTTGATTTACTCCCGAAGCTTCGGATCGGCTTATTCGAGAGCTTCGGCGGCTGGATGCCATACATGATCGAAAAGCTGGACGACGGCTACAAGCCTGGCTCGCGGCACCCTCCGAAGATGAAGCGTACGGCTTCAGAAATCCTAAAGGATGGTAATCTCTTCTGTTCAGTCGAGGCTGGAGAGAAGCACATAGCGTACGCCGTCGAGATCTTAGGCGAGCACCCCTGGCTGTTCTCTACTGATTATCCGCATCATGGCAGTGCATGGCCGAACGCAGTGCCGCTGATCTGGGAGAAGCCTATGCCAGAGAGCGCCAAGATCAAGTTGCTTGGTGACAACGCCATCAGGTTCTTACCGCGGTTGTCGGCAGTGGCCAACGAGAAAAACGAAATTGCATAGCGAGCAACTAGGGCAGACTTTGACTTCCGGATAATCTGACGAAAAATATCGAATCATCAGCTCGCTCGACGATCTTCGATCCAAAGTCACCAGAGCAATCGGGTATCTCGTTTAATTTCTTCTCCGGGTCACAGTCTCGAGTATGGCTCGCCAGCTCGACCGACCGCGGTTTCCTACATCACAAACGATACCGCAATTTTTCTTTGCCATAGGCCCTTGTGGTATAGGATAAAGCGTTATCGAAACATGATGCTTGGGAAGACAAGCTTTCGCCCTTGGACAAGTTTCCAGCCGTCAGGGAGTAAAACGATGGCACATAAGAGCCTGATTGTCTTCTGGTTGATTTCTTTGATTCCGTGCTCGACGGCCGATTCGCAGAGCGCGCCTTTCTACCAGGACAAGACCATAAGAATTGTCGCGGGCACCACGACGGGAGGAACCTATGATCGCTGGGCGCGTATGTTTGCGCGCACGATGCCGAAATATATTCCTGGCAATCCCAACATTGTCGTTCAGAATATGCCGGGTGCCGGCTCGATGGTGGCGGCAAATTATCTTTATACGGTGGCCAAGCCCGACGGGTTGACCATCGGCATGTTCCAAAACAACTTGTACTTAGACGAGTTGGTGGGACGAAAAGAGGCGCAGTTTAAGATGGTGAACTTCAACTGGATTGGAACGCAGGAAAAAGACCCGATGATGCACTACATTCGAGCCGATTCTCCCTACAAATCCATCGAGGACATCATGAAAGCCAAGGAGCCGCCAAAGTGTAGTAATTCAGGAACTACCGATCTGACCTATATCATGACGAAGATTTTGGAGGAGACCTTAGGAGCGAAGTTTGCCCTGGTTTCAGGTTATCAAGGCGGCAGCGAGGCCGCTCTCGCCGTGGAAAAGGGCGAGGTGGTTTGTCGAACAACTCGTATGGCAGTGCACTTCAGCCGGGAACCGTTCTTAACGTGGGACAAGAACGGTTTTGATCGACACCTTTTGCAAGGGGGGATGAAGCGTGACCCAAGGGCGCCGGACGTACCCACAATCTATGAGCTGATGGGAAAGCATAAGACTCCGGAAGTTAGCCGTCGCGTTGCGCAAGTTCTTTTAGTTGGCGACGATCTGGGTCGTCCGATGGTTGCTCCACCGGGAACGCCCGCGGACAAGGTGAAAATTTTGCGCGATGCTTATGCGCGGTCGTTGCGGAATTCCGAACTCTTAGCCGAAGCCAAAAAGTCCAATCTGGACGTGGATCCCACTAGCGGCGAGGATCTCCAGGTTTTGATAAAAGAGCTTATGAATCAAACCGGCACGGTTATTGAGCGGGTGAAAAATCTTGTTCGTTGAGCTGCACAAAATACCTCAAACCATTGAACGCCTTCCGACAAGAAGCAAGCGCAGATTTGGAGAAAGCGGATTGAAATGCCGGTCGGATTCAATTGTTTAGATATCCTTATGCGTCATCCCCGTTTGTTTTCAAAATCCAGACTCAGGCCTGACCCTCAGACCCTCCTCAGACCCTCTCCGAAAACTCGGAACTTGGATCAAGCGGGGTTGGACCAAACCGACGAGCGGCGCGTAAGTTGCGCGCAATCAGATGGAGTTCTTGTGTGGTAATTGTTACTTGTAGAGGTCCTTGATGAATCCCGATTTTTCCAGCTCGGCGACAAACGAGTTGTCGATAAACTGCTCGGGCTTGGCCGTTTTGCCCGCCGGGTTGATGGAAAAATTCAGCAAAGTCTGCATGGCCGACACAGAAACGTAAGGCGCTTGCTCCCATGCTTTCGCGTAGGTGTTATAGGTTTCGTCCAGATCTTCCCGGTTTTCTGTCTTGGTGTATTTGCCGATGATCTGTTTGGTCGTTTCGGGATCGGTCCGCGCGATTTTGTTCGCTTCAATATACGCCTGCACATAGCGACGCACTTTGTCGGGATTGGTTTTGATGAAGTCGAGCGTCGTCGCCAACCCGGCATGAATCATCGGGATATTTTTCGCCGTAATATCGACGAGCTCTTTGAAGCCCGCCTGGCGCGCTTTCAAAGTCGTCGGCGCCGACACAATCCCCGCATCGATCCGGCCTTGGCTCAGCGCCGTGATCAGGTCAGGCATCCCCTGAAGATGCGTCACTTGCACGTCCTTGCCGGCGGCCATGCCTGCTTGTTGCAGCAGGATGCGCGCGGTCAAATCGGTGGTCGATCCCGGCAGAGTGACGCCGAGAATCTTGCCGCGTAAATCGGAAAACTGACGAATGTCGGGCTTGCTGTAAACGGAGAGCACGGCGCGATTCAAAATACCGATGATGAAAGCGACCCTCGCACCGCCCAAGCCGGCTTCGATCAGCTCGGTGGCGGGATTGACGATATCCATACTCCCGGACAAAAGCGCCTGGGTGCCCGTGGCGGACAGCATGTATCTCAAATCCACTGCTAAGCCATACTTGTTGAACACTCCTTTGTCTTGGGCGATCCAGAGCGGCGCGAAGGCGCCGCCGATTGACGCATAGGTCGCGCGTAGCGGGATCAGCTCGGCGCTCCGCGCCGCAGTAACCGAGACACAAATCGCAATGATAAGAGCGAGAAGCATTTTTGTCATTCCGCTACGGCGCATGGGTTCCTCCCCAATGTTTGATTGGTGTGAACATATATTAAATACCAGGCGTGCCGCCAGTGTTGTTTCGCGATCGCGGGATTTATCGAGCAGGATGTTCAGTAGTTCAAAGGTTCAAAGTGTTTAACCGGTTCGAAACGATGCTACTGGCTAAGACGATCGTAAAAGGACGGTTAAGCAAGAATTCAACTGTCAACAAAAGACTCCACCCCTTTCGCCCACTCCGTAAGGGGTAATGCAGTGCCTATTTGATCCCGTACGTCGCCTGCAGGCGGCTGATAAATCCGCTCTCCTCCAGCCTTCGAACGATTCGGTCGTCAATCAGCTCTTCGACCTTGATGGTTTCCAGTTTGGGATTGCGCGGCTTTAGCAGGCGTTGCGTGTTGCGCAGGCCTTCAATGGACGGAGAAAGTTTTCTCTCGAGCCCCGTAACCAGATCCCGATAGCCCTCCTCGGCGGTCGCAGGGTCGCTAATTCGTAGGTGCTGCATGATCGTTTTCAGAACCACCGGCTTGGGCTTGGGGCTTAAAATGAACGCGACCGATTCGCTCAGGCCTCTCAAGATTCCTTCGAGCGCATCTTGGCGCTCGCGGATAAAAATGTTCTTGGCGACGAGGCCAAGGCCGATGGTTGGAATGTTGACCTGGCTGAACTCGGCCAATATGTTGAATCCTTTCTGTTTAAGCTTGCGGCTAAA
>VBKY01000388.1 GCA_005879255.1 Deltaproteobacteria bacterium | reverse complement strand
CTTTGCCCCGGAGATGAGCGGAAAACGACTGGAGCTTTTGAAGGAGATCGTTCCCAAGCTTTCCCGCGTGGCTGTCCTCGGGGAATCAACCCAACCGGGCAACGCCCAAATATTAAAAGAGACGGAACTCGCGGCAGGGACCTTCGGCGTGCAGCTTCAATCCCTAGACGTACGAGGTCCCAAAGATATTGAGACTGCATTCCAAGCCGCAAGCAAGGGGCGAGCTGGCGCAGGCCTCGTGCTGTCGAGCCCGGTCGCCACTTCTTACCGAACACAGCTTGCAGATCTCGCGGTAAAGAGCCGGTTGCCGGCGATTTATTCACAACGGGAAAATGCTGAAGCCGGCGGCCTCATGTACTATGGCGTTCACACTCCTGATTTGTTCCGTCGCGCTGATTTGCCAGTCGAGCAGCCGACGAAATTCGAGTTCGTCGTCAATCTGAAGACGGCTAAGCAGATCGGGCTGACGATTCCACCCAACGTGCTGGCAAGAGCGGATAAGGTGATCAAGTAACAAGAAGGCAACAGGTATCAGACATCAGGCAACAGTAATCAGGAGAAGGACATGAGTAAGAAACTCATCGTCATCGTACTGGCTGCTTTAAGCCTGAGTTTCCCCTATCCCGTCGAGGCGCGGCAGGCGAAGAAAGTCCCCCGGATAGGTCTTCTAGTAGGCGGTTCTCTCTCCTCTACGAGAGAAATAGGAAATGTCGAGGCATTCCGGCAGGGGCTGCACGAGCTTGGCTACGTTGAGGGACAGAACATCGCCCTCGAGTACCGTTATGGCGAGGGAGTGGATGAACGGCTTCCGAACCTTGCAGCCGAGCTGGTGCAACGCAAGGTAGACGCGATCTTTACCAGTGGCACTACAGCAACCCAAGCAGCCAAGAATGCTACCACAACAATCCCTATCGTCATGACAAGTGTTACCGACCCAGTAGGAACAGGGCTGATCACCAGCCTTGCGCACCCAGGTGGGAACGTCACAGGGTTGTCCAACCTCTCAGAGTTAAGCGGAAAACAGCTAGAGCTACTCAAGGAAGCATTCCCTAAGGTCACCCGTGTGGCGGTCCTCTGGGATCCGGCTAACACTGCCAACGCACGATTGCTGGGAGAGATGAAGGTCGCGGCTGGGGGATTGCGGATCATACTCCAACCCCGGGAAGTTCGCGGCCCCAATGATTTCGAGCCCGCATTCTTGGCTATTAAGAAAGAGCATGCCAGCGCCCTTATCGTGCTAAGGAGTGTTATCACCTATGCGTACGGAACACAGATCGTGGACTTCACGGCTAAGAGTAAGCTGCCAGCGATGTATCCAGACAGGGTGTTGGTAGACACAGGTGGGCTCATGTCCTATGGCCCGAACTTCCTTGATATGTTCAGACGTGCCGCCACATACGTGGACAAGATCCTTAAAGGAGCCAAGCCAGCCGATCTTCCCGTCGAGCAGCCGAAAAAGTTCGAGTTTGTCGTCAACCTGAAAGCCGCCAAGCAGATTGGTCTCACGATTCCACCGAATGTGCTGGTGAGAGCGGACAAGGTGATCAAATGACCAGTGGTCAGAAGTCAGAGATCAGAGGTCAGTCATCAGAATAAACCTAGGGCAAATCTCTATGACTAAAAAAATCTTGCTCCTTGCTCTATGCTCCCTGCTCCTTGCTCTCGGCTTTTCAGCCCAGGGGCAGCAGCCGAAAAAAATCCCGCGGATTGGATTTCTCGCGGGAAGCCGTGAGGGAACTAGCGCTAGGGCGCTTCAGCAAGGGTTGCGAGATCTCGGTTACATCGAGGACAAAAATATCCTGATTGCGTATCGCTACGTTGAGGGAAATGTGGATCGTATTCCAACTCTGGTGACCGAACTTGTGCAACTCAAAGTCGACGTACTGGTCGTTGCAACTCTAGTAGGAATCCGCAGCGCCAAGGAGGCCAGCAAGACGATTCCCGTTATCATGGTGACAACGCAGGATCCGGTCGCGACCGGTATAGTCGATAGCTTGTCGCACCCCGGTGGAAACATCACGGGTGTGACAACGCTCGTGCGAGAGTTAAGCGGAAAACGGCTGGAATTGCTTAAAGAGGCGCTTGTAGGCGTTTCGCGAGTCGGCGTCCTTTGGGATGCGAACGCTGGCCCAGGGCCGGCTATTGCTTTTAAGGAGTATGAGGCCAGGGCACGCGCACTAAGGATACCGCTTCAATCACTAGAAGTGCGGGGTCCTAACCCAGATTTGGAGGGCGCGTTCCAAGCTGCCGCCAACGGTCACATTAGTGCAATGATAACGATGAATACTCTCGTGCTTACTCGTTATCGAAAGCGCATCGCGGACCTCGCCATAAAAAACCGACTACCATCGATGTGTGAGACAAGCGACTACGTAGAGGCTGGTGGCCTTATGTCCTATTCAGCCAACCAAACTGAGGGTTACCGGCGGGCTGCTGTCTACGTGGACAAAATCTTAAAAGGCGCAAAGGCTGCCGATCTTCCCGTGGAGCAGCCCATGAAATTTGAATTCGTGATCAATCTTAAAACAACCAAGCAGATTGGCCTAACGATCCCGCCGAATGTATTAGCGCGGGCAGATAAGGTGATCAAGTGACCGTACGCATTGAGCAGAAAACAACAGTTAGCAGCAAAACAACAGAAGCTAGATTAACGATTACAAGAATTGTCATCTGCCTACTCGCTACTGCCCTTCTGCCTGCGGGTCTGATCGCGGCGCAACCGAAGAAAGTTCCCCGACTGGGTTGGCTTGCCAACGCCTCGCGAACCCCCGAACTTTTGTCGCGTATCGAGGCATTCCGGCAAGGGATGAAGGTTCTTGGCTATGAAGACGAAAAGAATATCACCATCGAATACCGGTATTCCGACGGCAAACCAGAGCGACTGCCAAAACTTGCATCCGACTTAACCCGGCTAAAGGTTGACGTGATCGTTACGCATGGTAACCAATCAATCCTGGCCGCCCAGGAAGCGACTAAAACAACCCCTATTGTCATGGCGCTCAGTACCGAGCCAGTCGCGACCGGATTCGTATCCAGCCTCGCGCGACCGGGTGGAAACATTACGGGTCTGGCCGACCTTACCTATGAGTTAAGCGGCAAGAGGCTCGAGCTGCTTAAGGAGACCTTTCCGAAAGTCTCGCGCGTGGCCCTTCTCCTCGGTCCGGGCGTATCTGTTTCCCTAACGAAAGAGACGGAGGCTGCGGCCAGCAGCTTGCATCTCCTGCTGCAGCCACTGGAGGTTCGGAATGTCAGTGATTTGGAGAAGGCGTTCCAAGCAGCAGCTAGGGAGCACGCTGACGCTCTCGTCCCTCTACCAAACCCGGTATGGGCTCTCCAATACCGAACACGGCTCTTGGAGCTCGCGGCTAGCAACCGCCTTCCAGCGATCTACCACCACAGGGATTTTGTCGACTCCGGCGGACTCATGGCCTACGGGACAAACTATGATGACTTGTTTCGGCGCGCCGCCACTTACGTGGATAAGATTTTGAAGGGCGCGAAGCCAGGCGACTTACCGGTCGAGCAACCGACGAAGTTCGAGTTCGTCATCAACCTCAAAACAGCCAAGCAGATCGGCGTGACAATTCCGCCCAACGTGCTGGCGCGGGCCGACAAGGTGATCAAATGACAGAGGTCAGAGATCAGAAGTCAAAGGTCAGCAATACGAAGAGAGAAAATTCATGAGTAGAAAGATATTCTTCGCGCTTACCGCCCTGCACTTTGCACTTTGCTTGTCTGCGGAAGCGCAGCAGCCAACGAAAATCCCACGAATAGGATACGTATCGGGAGGTGGCGATCCGAAGACTCTCACGGGTGGGATCGAGACTTTCCGGCAAGTTCTGCGAGAACTCGGCTACATCGAAGGAAAAAACATCGTCGTTGAGTATCGCTACGCCGAAGGAGGAGTGGATATGTTTCCTGCTCTCGTCGCCGAACTCGTCCGACTCAAAGTTGATGTTCTTGTGTCCCCCGTTACAACGGCGATTCGAGCAGCCAAAGAGTCGACCAAAACGATTCCTATCGTCATGGTGATTCCTAGCGATCCGGTCGCGACAGGATTAATCGATAGCTTGGCTCGCCCGGGCGGAAATATCACAGGAGTCACCAGGCTCACCCGAGACCTAAGCGGGAAACGGCTCGAATTGCTTAAGGACGCAATTCCAGATGTGACCCGTGTCGCGGTTCTTTTGGATGCGAACGGGGAGGGACCGAAAATCAGTTTCAAGGAGTACGAGACGACGGCCCGTGCGCTAAAGATTCAGATTCAATCCTTTGGAGTACGCGGTCCCAACCCCGATTTGGAGGGCGCATTTCAAGCTGCGGTCAAGGCGCGTGTACCCGCGCTTATAACTATTCACAATTCCTTGATCGTGCGTTATCCGAAGCGGATTGCGGACCTCGCTGTAAAGTACCGCATGCCTTCGATGTACGAGGGAAGCCAGTATGCAGAGTCCGGTGGGCTCATGTCCTATTCAGCCAACGATGCTGATCAGTATAGGCGCGCCGCTGTCTTCGTGGACAAAATCCTCAAGGGCGCCAAGCCCGCTGATCTACCCGTCGAACAGCCGACCAAGTTCGAGTTTGTCATCAACCTCAAGACTGCGAAGCAGATCGGTTTGACGATTCCGCCGAACGTGCTGGTGAGGGCTGATCGGGTGATCAAATAATAGTTGTCAGCGGTCAGAAGTCAGTCGTGAGTAAGAGCAATGAGAAAAATTCTATGAATAACAGAGTTACTCGTATTGCTCTTTGCACTATGCTCTTGGCTCTTAGCTTTCCCGTTGAGGCGCAGCAGCCGGCAAAAATGCCTAAGATTGGGTACCTCGGAGCCCGTCCCGCTGCGTCGAACACCGCGTTCGAGCAATTCCTGCGAGAGTTCCGTAAACTTGGCTATGTTGAGGGCAAGAACATATCTATCGAGCCTCGATACGGGGAGGACAAGCTCGACCGGCTTCCGGCCCTGGCTGATGAGTTGGTCCGTCTCAAAGTTGACGTGCTCCTTACCCCCTCGACGCCTGTTGCCTTAGCCGCCAAGAGCGCTACCACAGCAATCCCCATCGTTTTTTTGAACGTGTCTGATCCTGTTGCGGTTGGGCTGATTGACAGCCTCGCACGGCCCGGTGGGAACATCACGGGAATCACCAACATTGTATCGGTGTTGGCTGGCAAACGACTGGAGTTACTCAAGGAAAGTATTCCCAAGCTTTCCCGCGTT
>VBKY01000387.1 GCA_005879255.1 Deltaproteobacteria bacterium | reverse complement strand
GGTTGTGTGTAGATCAAACCCGTTATTTTGAAACGGAGATCGTCTCTAGTTCAAAATCTCGCCGCGTCTGCCAGAAGAATTGATCCACGCTTTCTTTTGGTTCCCAATGGCGCTTCACGTAGTATCCTAACTCGGGCGCATACCAAAAATATCGGACACCCCAGCGTTTAGTTCCTGTCGCGTTGTGTGATTGCTCATGCTTGATCTTGAACGTGTTGAAAGTGCCTGCTGGAACTGTGATTTCTTCCTGCGCCAAAACTGAATAGCTGTTCTGGTACACGATGACCCGCTGACGTTCTGCCGACCGTCCCCGTACTTCTGTCTCCCATGTCTTGCCTACGGCTAACGGAAACGGTAGCCAGCGTTCCCCGACCTCAGGGAACGATGGTTCCGGTTCTGTGATCATTCGGCCTTTAGCATCAACAACTCTCACTAGCACCCAATCCTTGTCATAATAGAACTTTGATGATTCAGTGATCACGCATAAGTCACCCTCGCGGGAAAGAATCTCTCTAGTAAACAAACGACCGTCGTCATAGCGGAAGTTTAACTTCTGCCCAACTCGACACGGGGGAGCTACCCCCGCATGATCTTGAGCGAAGGCAGTGCCAACGGACATTAGTATGGTAGCCAAAAGATAACGACTAGGGATTGAGTTAAACATCCAACTCTCCAAGGTGCTTGCTCGACTTTGTTAAGGACAACGGAGCCACTTCCTACGGTCAACGCTATCGTGATGGATCAGTTGGACCACGCGGATTCCCGGGCGCTCCCCTGTCAGCGGGAGTGCTTCTCGATATCTTCTCCAATTCATCAGCGTTCCTTGTTTGATCAGCGTCACCACCTTGACAGCTCCCAAGAACGACTGTGGCGCATAGTAGGATGGCGACCGCGAGAAGCGTTTGTTCCTGCATAATCTGCCTCCCCTGACCAATGATCGATATCGTTCAATTCCGAAAATAAGTTGCCGTTGAGAGAGCTAGGGGTGAAACGAGTAGTGGAAACTTCAGGAGCTCATCTCATGATGCAGACCTACGCATGAGAAAGCTTGGGACAACTGCGGCAAGAATTAGTTAACGTGACGAGAATTGTCAAGATGCTGAAAACACATTTTGTCTTGGGCGCGCGGCCCCTGACGGACAACATCCCCGCCTGAGATGCGGGACTGAACTTTAACGAACCATAATTTCACTCGTTGACAAAAGGGACTCGTTTATGCCGTAGCCTTGTAGCTATGATAAAAGGTTATCAAGGCGATGACACTTTGGACTGCGATGAATCCGTCGCCTGGAAAACGCCAAATCGTCGACCCCGAGGGCGAACTCATCCCGGGTGAAACAATCATCAAGCTGTACTACTGGAAACGGATTGACGGCTATGTGACGGTCCCTGGGGATAAGACTTAGCGCCAACAAGCGCGCTAGATTCCATCGAGGAGAGGGCGGGTGTGAATCCGACCGTGGCGCTCCAACGTACCGAATTAGATTGACGGAGAATTCAATTCAATCCTAGCATCATCGAATCACCTAGCAGCACGGCCACTTCCGAAACTGTCAGAACCTCATTCATCGCTCGCTAGTTTACTTTATCTTCATTCCTCCGTAGTGCGTCAGTTCGAGAAGCGCAAAAAGAGCGGTTGTAAGGTGACCACGATTGCGAATTTGCCAACTGAGCCTCCTTTCTTCGGGCATTCAGCCCCCAGTAATGCCGGAATCTTTCAGAACGATTGGGAATCGTGGTCTCCTTTAGGGCGGTGGCATGTTCGTTGCTCCCTCTCTGAGTTATGAGAAAAAACAAAATGAAGAGAAACGTACATAGCTTTCTTTTAGCGGCGAGCCTTCTCGCTGGACCGCTCGGCTTCGCTGGGACGGCGCAGGCCGTTATGTTCTCCGGAAACACAACCACGAGTTCGCCGACAACAATCGATAGTTTCCTTACCTACACAAGCGCGAGCTTTTTAAACCTTAATGTGCCGGTGGGTCCAGA
This sequence comes from Deltaproteobacteria bacterium, assembly GCA_005879255.1. Next base: position 4,098 of record VBKY01000387.1, on the reverse strand, counting down.
TCCGATGAGTCTCACAAATCTCGGTACTTTTACACTAAACGTGTGCAGCGATATCAACTGTGTCGAGGACTTTGGAACACAGGATAGTGTGACTGATTTCACTTTGAGAATTACATTTATTGACCCGATCGTTTCGGGAAGTCCGGCGTTGTTTAGCGCTGATATCTTCGGTACGATTTCGCGGAGTGGCAATTCAAACAACATTGGAAATGATAGTCTGCTAACGATCGACTTCGTCAACGCAGCTCAACATCTCACTTATACCAACCCGGCCGGCAGCGGAGCATTCGATCTTTCGGTTAACGATCCAGCGCCCTATACCGCGGCCTCCCAGTTCGGTAATACTAGGACCGTCACGGGCCAGATCTCGAACCTGACTTTTACACCTGTAGAAGCGCCAGTTCCGGAGCCTGCTTCTCTGCTTCTGTTCGCGCTTGGTCTAGCCGGGCTTCCAATACTCCGGCGAAAACGGTGAGTACTTCGCGCGCCTGCTCTGATACTTTTCCTTTCTTCCGTGGCATTTCTGCCGACCACTACAAATTGGGGCAGGTACACTATGGATGTTCTTAGCTGGATTCTCCTGTCTGTTGGCGGGATTTGTTTCGCGTTAGTGCTTTTTCTATTATCGCTTGACCCGCCAAGTCGACGCTAGGCCTAACGCCGGAACCGCCGCATGCGACGTGCCGGCAAATTTAGCTCACCGGTCAATCGGACAGACAAACTTTGCGTCGGAGAAGACTCTCTCTTCTTCGTTCTTTTGCAAGAACTCCTGTTGCGTGATGATGCCCTTCTCAATGAGCAGCTTCGCGAGTGCGTCGGTTTGCGTGCGGCTCGGAACTAATAGCTCTTGAACTGTAACCGGCGTCTCCGCTGAGTTAGCCATCATTCCCCCTTTACTGCGTTCGCCCACAATCCCCGGCGTTGCTCCCTCGCCTCCTCCTGCTCTAGCCGACGGAACTCATTCTGATATTGGAGAGGCGGTGTACTGCTCACTGCGAAGCCATAGCCTTGCCGGATGATCTCTGCGTTTAGGTGTGTGCCGTCTTGCAGGAACACGTAAGCGAGTGTCCGCGAATAGCGGTCCTTGCCGTCGCTGCGCCGACTTGAAAGCGGGTCCAACTCCAGCCGCACGAGCTTGCCCTCAACCATGCGATTGGTAAACGCGGAGGCTTCCTAGCCGAATGCTTCGACGGCCTTCTTGGGGTGGACGGTCTCAGGCGTGTTAACGCCGATGAGCCGGACACGTTCGCCGGTGCCCAGTAGCAATGTGTCTCCGTCGACTACTCGCTGAACGTATTCAAACTCGCCAGACGTTACGCCTGAGTCTGGTGGATTAAAGAAAGCGGCGAGCAGCGCAACGAGAATGAGGCCGGGCAGCGACCATTTCCAGTTGACTCGGCGGGACGTAAGACGAGGGTTCATGGCGACGCATTCTCCACGTCTGCGGTGAGGGCGTCAAGGCAAACTTGTGGCGGCGCCGCTCGCTCTCCAATAAAATTCATAGACGTCTGCCCCGCTCGCCCTGCTGCTCAATGTTAACCTAATGACCCTCCGCTGACAGACCTCATGAATCTGATGGAATTAGTCATCTAGACTCACTGAGAATTATTTTTCGGAACTGTCTAATATTGGACAGAAACCGTCACGCATACTTAATTATCTGGATCAGACGATACTTGAAACCCGAGACCCCAGTTCCGGAGGATCAAATTTTTTGTCTGCGGGGAATCGCGAGTACAGGAAAGAATATACGAATACAAGCACACTCCTGGCGCTGGTTTTTGTTTTCTTCTCCCTGATCTCGTTGCTTTGGGTGAATCCGACTTGGGACACCTCTGAGTCGCAATTGGGCGACAATCCATCGAGAATTTCCGAGGTGGGCCTCCGCACTAAGATGCAACGGTAGAGGCTGCAAAGCCGGATTCGCACTTGCCTGAGAGACGCCGGAACCTCTTGATCCCCACGTTGCATAAGCCTGCCTGAACGGAGGTGATGAAATGGCGACAGTCGGAGGCTTGATACTCGTCATGCCGACGTTCATCTTCTATTTACTCCCTGCGATTATCTCGAGCGAGTGGCATACGAAACATTTCGACGCGATTTTGTTTACTCATCCTGTATTGGGCTGGACGGTTTTCGGCTGGATCGCCCCGCTCATCTAGGCGATTGTCGAGACACCTCAAGAGGCTGCCGGCGCACCGCCATTGCCGACTCCCGAAGAACCGCGACTCGCACGACATGAGTCGCGCCTCCTGTACGGCAGGCCGAGAGGAGAATGTGAATAAGAGCAGCTCGCCGTGGATCGAGAACTGGACGGGGCCGTTTTACAAATAAAAACGGACTGAACCTTTCGGCCCAGCCGGTTTGAGTTGTCGATAGTGCCGCTATCCTACAACGGTCAAATTGTGTATCAAAACAACCCACAGAATATGACTCCTGCCTAGTCAGTCCTGTCGCGGGATTGACACTGGAGAGTCAGTTGTCACGCCAAATAGCAGAAAAATTCCACGTCTTACCCGGTGGACTGTTTGTTGCTTAAACAGGGTTAGTATCCGACGGGAGGAACTATGAAAGCCGAAAAGGACGATGGCTGTGAGTGCCCACGATGTGACGACCGCATTCCCGAACAGTTCTACTGCCGCCACTGCGGCTACGTGCCGGACTGGCGGCAGACGGTGTACCACGAGGCATGCAGGAAAGCGGCGTAGGCGTGAGCAAAGACCCAGAGAAAATATGTGTGATTCCTAGTGAGCCTCGCGGCAGAGCAAATTCGGAATGTTCGACATTCTTCTTCAATGCAATTTGTTCTTGCCCGCTTCTGCCAAAATGTGGGTGAGTTCGTCCACGCTCAGTAGTAATCGCCTGAGCCAGGAGCAAATAGGGGGCAGAGTTTTCGATGAGGATCTGCGATTTGGAGTCCCACATTAATCGAGACGAGAAAGAAACCGTTCGAGCTAAAGAAGGGATATCAGAAGAGATTAAAAGAGCAGATTCCGAATCCGATACAACCGGAATCCCGCTTAAGGCAAAAGAAACAGCGCGACCCTCTTACCGGCGGCGCAAACTTCGGGTCTACCTCCCGTGATGACCGCTCAAACTCACTGATAGCGGAAATGAAACCAAAAATAGCCGGATTCACTAATGAGCAAGCGACCAGAGTGGCCTCTTTTAACAGTGCGATGTTTACTCTGTGGCCACCTAACTTGTCCGGCCTGTCGAGAGGTGTCGTTTTCGATCTTGGCATGTTGTAAATGTCGAGCGAGAGTCATTAAGCGCCTGCAGGCCCTCCAGGAGCGGCAAGACAAAAACGGTGGCAGCAAATAGTTGACTCGCTGTGTTCCATCATCGCATGCACGAGTACCTACAGTTTTAAGATGATGGAGAAATCAGTCCACTTAAGAGGCTTAACCGCCGCGCGTTCAGCCCTCGCGCCTACATCACGACGACGCGGGTTTTGAGTTTTCCTTTGCCCGCGCGTTCGAGAAGCTTATCGATGTTTTTCTGAACTCGCTGACCGATCTGCTCCTCTCCACATTCCTGGCATACCGTGCAGGGGATATTTTGGATTTCAATGAGGTCGGTTTGCATTGTCGTTCGGCCTGAGTAAGTCCTCGAGCCGCACTGTGAGCATTTCCCTGGCATAGTTTTCAAAATAACGTCGACTCGTTGGCATCGATCGTACAAAAGCGCCGCTTGCGCGCATTTGCGCGCAGGGTTTGAGCGATGGAGAATTCAGTTCAATCCTGGCATCGCCATACTTCACCTAATCACCTTATCCGCCCGCACCAACACATTCGGCGGGATCGTCACGGCAAAATAGTCACGGCACCTGGGGCAGTTTCGAGCGATGTATTTAGCCATAGCCGTCGAACTCATATCGCCAACCCCGACTTGAACGCAAGCCTATCCCGGTACGGTTCAGGGCGGGGCCAAACACTCATCCACCACGATCCGCGAAAGCTCAAGCCCGAACCATTCGGCGAGTGTCGCACGACATGAGCGAGGGTAACGCTTCGGCGACGGCTGCCGTTAACAGTTATTCTCGCTACCGCCGGGCGCTGGAAACCATCTTCGCTTCCATCAAATATTAAGGCAAGC
>VBKY01000386.1:5263-5610 GCA_005879255.1 Deltaproteobacteria bacterium | reverse complement strand
ATGCCGCCAACGAAGAAACTTCTCCAAAATGAAGAATGCAAAAATGCCGGCCAGAACATAGAGAGACGCTTCGAGTTGGGTCTCCAGCTTTTCAAAGGACTCCGGCAATAGGTGAATGAAAGCATCCCCGAATAAGCCACCGACCGCCAGGCTGACCATGACGAAGATGATTTGCTTTAACTTCTCCTCGCCGACTGAAATGAAAGCGAGGCCGATGAGCGACAGAAGGCTCACCAAAATGACGCTGATCAGGCTATAAGACCATATGACCGACGTGGCGTTCCCTTTTCATCCTGCAAATAAATCGCGCAGGATCGCTTGCACGGCGTCCGTAGATGCCTGACCGA
>VBKY01000386.1:0-5227 GCA_005879255.1 Deltaproteobacteria bacterium | reverse complement strand
AAAGCACAGCGCCATCGTCAATGCGGATTAGTTTGAAATCGACCAAAGCACGCACGTACTTTTGCGTTTCGCCTTCCCAACGCCAGATCTCACTGACGAACACCGCGCCCGAGAGTTTTCCGTCACGCGCCAATCGAACAGCAACGCCGCTGTCGGAAGAAAAAGCGCTAAAACGCGCGTCCGCCTCTTCGGGCAAGGAAATCCTGAAGCCTCTTTGCTCAAGTTCGGTTCTCAAGTTTTCGCGCAATAAATCCATCACGCTCTGGCGATAATCCGACGAAGTTTTTCCGGCCATTTCAGCGAGCGACCGAAGCGGATTCATAGTCGGCAAAAGCAACGGCAGGCCAGTGCTGTTCTTTACTTTAGCCAACCAGAGCTGCTCTGAATGTATTGCTTTAGCCTCGGGAACGGGTGGCTCGGCGACTTTAGCACTACAGCCACTCATGAATACGGCAACGCAGATAAGCACCAGCAGCGTGGCCCCCGTCCTGGTTGAGATGCGACTGAGCCCGTACGCCAAAAAAATAATGCAACATCCCAGTGTCACGTCGGTCGGTCCTAGAGGAAGGTCCAGGCGCACCGAGCTATAGAACCCAAAAAACGCCATTACCAAACCAAGCACGGACGAAAGCATTAAGAATGAAGTCATCCGCTTTACCAACGGCCGCGCCGCAAGCGCCGGCAACACAAGAAAACCAAAAATCAACAGCGGCCCCGCCAGGATCACGCCAAAAGCAATGATCAGGCCGGCAAGAAGATACAGCAGCACGTCCCAAATCACCTGCCGACCCTTCAAAAGAAAAGCCAAGTCGCGGTCGAACGAAATCAAGAGAAATTCTCGGTGGAAAGCCAGCATTGCCGCGAACACCGCGCCGAACACTATCGCCAACAGTTTCAGTTCGCCTTTCGACAGAGCGATCACTTCCCCCTTTAGTAAATTAAGAACTTCGATCTGACCAGCCGGATTAAAAACCATAAATAAGATGGTCAATCCCCCGGCAAATGCATAGGCAGCGGCCAGGCGGCCTTCCGCCAAGCCTTTTCCACGCTGCTCCAGATAGCCGAGCAGCCCCATGCCCAAGAACGTAAACACGAGTGAACCGACCATGCCGATGCCGCGTTCGCTTTGATTCAACCCTGGAAAAACGCCGGTTTCTTGCAACCAAAGGGTAAAAGAAACTCCGGCAGCGGCGATTTCGGGAAGCGTCAATCCAAGAAACACTGTGCGGCGAAGAACGAGGTAAGATCCGACGAGCGGACATACCAATCCCATGATCATCGTCCCAACAAGCGCAGGAAAAAGTAGATATGAAGGACTTACGATCTCAAATAGGTTGCTCACGCCGAAGACCTCTCTTCCAACCAAACTTTTCCTTTGTCGACGCGCACAATCCTATCGGCGACTCGCTTGACCATTTCAAGATCGTGACTGGAAAAAAACACCGCCAAGCCTTTCTCATGCGTCAGTTTAATCAAGACGTCGGTGATAGTGCGCCGGGATTCCTCGTCCACGCCTGAAAGAGGCTCGTCCAGAATCATGATCTTCGGCATCACCATCAAGGCGCGAGCGATAAGAACACGCTGTTTTTGGCCGCCGGAGAGCGAAAAAAAAGATTTCCTCATCAGGTGGCGAATACCGACTTGGTCTAAGACCTCGCCCGCGTGCTGTTTTTCCTCCTTAGGAAAAATTTGATAGGAGCGCACACGGCCATAGGCTCCCATCTCGACGATCTCGGCGGCACTCAAAGGAAATTGAGGATCAAGAGCCGCGCTTTGCGGGACATAACCAAAATTGGCTAGCGGACAATTGCGGAAAAGAGAACCGCCAAGAACTGGCAACAGTCCGAGCATCGCTCTGAAAAGCGTAGTCTTCCCGGAACCGTTAGGACCCGCCAACCCGACGAGGCTCCCGGGAAAAATAGCCAAATCGACACCCCGGAGAACTGGTGCCGAATCGTAACCCACGCTAACATTTTGGAGAGAAACCAGAGGGAGCGACTCATCGACTGAATCGCTCTCTCTGGTCGTTTTTATTTCGTCGACATCTCGTTCCGACTTCATTAAGTCTAACTAGCCGCCTGAACTAGGGTGCGTACAGTATAATCAATCCACTTAATATAGCTATCAGTCTCCGGGCGGCCTCCTGAACTGCTGTAAAGACGCAGAACTTTGATACCTGTCTCGTTGGCCAGCTGCTGGGGCACACGCGGATTCTGCGCGCCATAAAGCAGCACTTGGGCTTTTTCCTGCTTGATCCGCTGCACCAGATCCACGATGTGATTCGGGGTTGGTTCAATTCCCGGCTTTAATTCAACAGCTCCAACCCGCTTCAGGCCGTATCGGTTAGCAAAATAAACCCATTCCTGATGGTACTCGACAAATTTGACACCCTTTAAAGGCGCCGTCATCTTTTCCCATCGCGCAATCCAGCTATCCAACTCAGTGGTATACGCTTTCAGATTTTTTTCAAAAGCCGCCTGATGCTGAGGGAAGTTACGCGAAAGACCGGCGGCAATGTTCTGCGCCACAATTTTCGTGTAAACCGGATCCAAAAGATAGTGAGGATTTCCTTTTGGGTGAAGATCACCTTCCGCCCGGTCTAATCGCGTTGGGGGCTCGGCTACCGGTATCCCCACTGAGCAGTCTATATAGCCTGATTGTCCAGGCAGAATTTTCGGATTGCTCGCGACTTCTAAGAGTGCGGGGAGCCATGAAAGCTCATCGTCCAGCCCGATTAAAACCAAGGCATCAGCCCGATTTAATCTTGGAACAAAGCTTGGTTTCATTGGTACGCCGTGCGGATCCTCGACCCCGGTGGCGAGACTATCCACACTGACTAATTCTTTACCGATCTGTTTGGTAATGTCGGCCAGAGCCGGCCAACTCGCGACGACTCGTACTTGCTGCGCGAACACTAAACCTGTTTGCATCAAAACAACAGCCAGCGAGACTAAAAATACTTTCCAGTTCTTACGTCCAGACACTTTCGTCTTCATAACTGTACTCCCTTCAGAGAAGCTTAACGGCTAAGAAACCCGTGGGTGTGAGCGCCGATGACCGTCGTCCATTGGAGAAAAACCTGATTTCCCCCATCGCCTTTCTCCTCGCGCACGCGATCGTCCGCGTGGGTGAATTGCAAGCGCAAGCGATTAAACTCGCTGATGTTCCAGGTTACAAAGGGCGAATAGCCAATTGTCTTCTTTCCGGGACTTTCAATGCTTGGAGCGTAGTCAAAAAGAAAACCCGTGGACCAGTTCTTATTGAGCTTCAACTCAGCATAACTGTATCCGCCGTAAGATTGGCGGCGCTTTGAGGTATCGTCAAAGCCGATGCGCTCGCTATTGCGAAAAAACTCGCCTCCGACGGTCAAACCTTGGTAGACCACGCTGGCCAAAGGCTGATAGCGATAAGTCACATCGATACCGTTGAGAATTCGGCTTCCGCCCCCCGCATCGCCAGAGACACGCAACGAAGGAGTCAAAGCGTGACTTGTGCCAAATTCAATACTGTGATTGTCGGTAAGATCAAAATAAGTATTGAGTCGTCCGAGATAAGTAAACCGACTCCACGACCGTGGCTTGTTATTGTCGATTCGCTCATTGCCCTCGCCGATCTTATTGTATCCGCCTAACGTCGCGCGCAGAAAAAATGGCGTCGGGAAGAGATAATTCAGTTCGACACCGTCCGCCTGCGTCTCGCCACCGATCATTCTTTCCACCGACAGTGGCTCGTTCACAAACGGTAGTTCATGTTCGTGAATCTTTGGCAAGCGGCCGAAATCGGCCAGGAAGCGACCTCCCTTTGCGGTTAGATTCCATGGGAGCGACGTCGTGATCGCCGCCGCTTCGTCGACTTCGACGCCCTCCCGGGTGCCATTGATGAAACCATACAGCCTCGCGAACGGATCTACCGAAGCGGCAAGTCCAATTTCTGCGCTGCGAAAATTAAAATTGCCGCCCGTTTTTGATTTATGCTCGACGTTGGCATCGAGCACCATGCCAATGCCCGGGTTCAGAGCCCCCGGCGCGGCTTTGAGCGACTGGACTGATTTTTCGACTTCTCCCACTCGGACCGAGCCGGCAGATTTTTCTTTTTCAAGTTGATCAATTCGCTCCAAGGCTTTCTGGAGTTGCTGTTCCAAGTTTTTAACAATACCCCTTATCGCGTCGAGCTCCGAGGTCTGAGCCACGCATAATCCGGGGAACAGAAACACAGTGACAACGAAAGCCGACACCGCAATTTGGTGCCGTCCTCTTAGTGAAAGAACCATAACAATAACCTCCCTCTCATAGACACCCGTCTCCCTCCCACCAAATAACGAACCGAATAGGAGGGCGACTAACCAGTTATCGAGAATGTAGCTCGAGACTGAAGCCTTACAGAGAAACGGTGGAAGGAGGAGCGCGAACGTTTTGCGGACAAGCCCAGTTATCCGTCCAAGCGGACAGGAGTGGTATTGGAACGTGAGTGGAATGAAATTGTGCGAAGAAGATCGGAACACTTCCGCCCAAAGCCAACTGTGTGCGCGTCCCTTGCAGGCAACTGCACTCTTTAGCGATCGGCGTTGTCAGTGAAAGGTGAAAATGTAACGGGAGAAAGAAAATGAATACTAAGGTCGCCACGCTGAGAAGGTGGCGAATTTTGAGCGCTTTTCTCATTTCTGAAATGCGCATGGCGCTGAAACTAATCGATGTAGTACCTGATGTCAACGGATTCCTAGTGCCCGCGATGGGCTGGCAGCCAATCCGGGTTGACTACTTGAATTCACAAATAGCAACGAAAATCACCAAATTATATGTGCTCAGCCGCCAGGTTGCTTTGATTCAAGTGATGCAAATACCTCGCGCATGACCGTCTCGGCTGCAAAAACATTAGCCTGCCCGGTTAATACGACGCCGTAAAGCGGAACCGGCCGGGATGGTCGGAGCACCTGCCACAGGACCGTGCCGGTTTTCGGATCGACCATCGTTACATCCAGCGCAATAATCACACCATCGGCTTTCATCCCACGGCTGTTCGATGTCGGTTCCCAGCATCGTACCTCGATGTACAGCGCGGTCGCGTCGAGGTGCGCCTCTTCCAAGATTTGCGCCGCCATCTGCGTGTTAGTGGGAACCCGATTCTTGGTTGCCATCTTCATTATGCCGGGTTCAATGACGTCGAAACCTTTCTCTGTAAGACGTGTGCGAGCTTGTTGGGCGAGCACATCTCCGACAGTTAGTCCGAT
>VBKY01000385.1 GCA_005879255.1 Deltaproteobacteria bacterium | reverse complement strand
AGATAAAGAAACTACAGGAGCGGTCGGCAGAGCAGATTCGCGCGCTGGAAGGTCAGCTCGGTGAGAAGCAGAGTCTCTTGGCGTCTCTCGCCGCAGAACTTGATTCGCTCATGGGCAAGATGAGCAGGCTGACTCAGGAACGCGCCGAGCTGGCATCACAACGAGAAAAGGCAGACCAGCGGGTTCAAGAAGTTCTTCGCCAAAAAGCCGCGCTGCTCCAAGCCAAGGAATCTTCTATCCGCGAGATGAACGAGCAGATGAGGACGAAGATCCAATCGTTCGAGCGTGAGCTGGCGGAAAAGCAGAAATGGATGGAAAAAAGCGGCGTGGAATTGGCTGAGCTACGGAGTCAGATCCATGTCCTCACTAAGAGATTGGGAGACGTGGAAGCGTCCAAGTTACGCGCCGAAACCTTACTTCATCACGAGCGTAATAGAACGAGCCAAGCGCTCTCGGCTGTCGATTCCGCTAAAAGTTTAGCCGGCGAGCCACCCGGGGATCAAGTACCGGCGCCTGAGTCGATAACCACTCCGTCCACTCCTGTTCATGACTATAACCCGCACTGGCCGAGTTGGTTTCGCCGCGCATGGCAAACTACTTGGAAGCCAAAGACATTTCCGGCGCCTGCACTTTCCGCAGCTGTCGTCGGGCTGCTCCTAATGCCAATTGCCTATTTCTTGTTGGGGCACGGTCGCACGGGGCCGGACCACACAACCGCGCCTGCGCCGACAACAGGCGGCAATTCTGTCGTGGCTGTCGATGCCATTATGCCGTCCGAGCCCAATTTTGAAGCAGATAACGCCAAAAAAAAGCGGGTCGACCGCTTGGTGACCAAAAAACGCGAAGAACCGCCGAGCGAGATGATGACCTATAAAACCCGGCGTATGGTATCGCTAAGGGAGGAGCCTCGTTTCGCTGCGACCTCGAAGGCACAGATCGGTGCCGGCACGTCGATCAGTGTCCTCGAATCGAACGGCGATTGGTTAAAAGTCAGGACTCGACCGTCGGGCGCCATCGGCTACGTGAGAAAAGAATACCTCGTTCATCAAAGTTCGACTCGAACCGAGGACCGGCTACGTCTTTATTGAAAGCGCCATTATCTTTAAAATTGACGCGATGCCAGCGTGTTTGCGCGACGGCAAAAGCTCCGATTCAAAGCTTGCTGCGTTTTCATTCTACCGCGCGTGTCGAAGGCCTTGCTAGCTTCTCTGATCTTCTCTGCCTGTCAGTATTGAAGCCATCGTCGGGAGGATTTCGAAGTTTAGTCTGGGCGCGGCGGTTTCAATAAATCAAAAAGTGATGTCGCCACACGCCGGAGGTCTTTGCCCCTACTGACTTGTTAAGCCAAGTCAAGGTATCCAGAGCGTGCTCCGATCTGAAGAAGTAAAACCCGCGTCAGGCGTTTTCTGGCTACGAAATATCTCACGCTGGCATCGATACTCAGGCAACAGCAAGTCGAAAAATTCTCATCTAAATTGGGGAGGGGCAGCGGCGCAACCGATAACTGGCTGCGGGGATGCGCCGCTGCATGCTAAGGGGCGCTCAGAGGAAGCACGAGAGACCTAGTAATTCTTTTCTGTTCTCGACGTTTTTACCGCGCCCGAAGTGTTCGAGAGACCAGTGCGCCATACAAGCCCACAGCAAGCATTAGTAACGACGAAGGCTCTGCGACGTCTCCGGTGATTTGGTTAATGTTGACGATATCACCGCCAAGACCTTGTGCGCTGATAAAGATTCCGGACGCGTTGTTCCCATTCTCATTCGGGCCGCTCTCGGATTCGTCGTAGGGCTCGGATTCGTCGTAGGGAATAATGTTGATCGCGAGGTTGTCGATGGCGAATGATTTCTTTTGTAAACCTACGAACTGTAACGTGTGAACCGGAGTATCGAAGAAATAGCTACCCTGATGCCCCGTCAAACCGGCATTTTGTTGAGCTTTTGATAAAGTCTGCTGATTGACGATGACTCCATCGGCCAAGATGGTGAAGCTTTTTGCTTTCTTAAAAAGCTGAAAATCGATGCTGAACGAGTCGATCGGATTAACGCCAAAATCGATTGTGATGGCGGGTGCGCCTTTACCTTTGCCGACCCTCAAGGCCGAGTTAACGTCCGTCGTTTTTTGACTAAGGGTGATATCAGATCCAAACAACCCCTCCATGTACGCCTCGATATCAGAGGCGTTCACGCCTTTCTTCGAATGACTCTGAATCTGATCGAAATCGAATAACACCATGCTGGCCGCAAGAGCCGGCCGATCAGCAAGCAAAACCGTTAGGAAAAACAAGCCCCTCCAGAGAATTCTTTTCGACATTGTACATACCTCCCGTTGCGAAAACCCATTGTTGTCGGGCGGATTCACAAGCGGATCAACGAGTGTCATAGTCATCAACGGCAAACGGTCGAGTTGTCTTGTTACTGAGTGAGCAAGATCAGTGCCGCCTTTTAACTACTTGATAACGAAGTAGTTTTTAACCTATGTTCAGACAAGAGTGTAAATATCTGTGACATTGGTCCGTCCAAACCGTGTGGTAGCTAGCTAAGAGATTGAAATGTCTAAACATTTTTAGATGAGGAGAAACGTAATTACTTGTTACAGTGTTACGGGCGGGTTACAAGAAAACTACGGCGCACAGGGCTCGGCCAATATTACGGTATCGTCCATTCCTTGCCTCGGATTTGGGGGCTAAACTGAGATGGCTCGGCTTTTTCACGGATAAATTACTTGCCCTAAGCGGTTACGTGAAATTCGCGACGGCTTGTCGATAAACAAGCCTGACTATTGAAGGGCTTGCCGTTTAAGGTACAGAGGTGTGTCCGTCGGATTCAGTAACACAGCTGGATGCGCTTCGGGGTTGCCCGCTCGGGAAAAGAAAGTTGAAAGGATGTTCTCTATCGACAGAATGCCTGCGGTATTATGATTGCCGTTGACGACCAATCCGACTACATAGCCAGACGCGTCGACCACCGCCCCTCCACTCATGTGGTTTTCGATGCGCATACCCCACTGGGTATCAATGGCGACGCCCTGGCTTTCCAGGTAGGGCGTCGTGTAGACCTTTAGATCCGCGGCAAAATAACCGCGCCGATTCTTTTCGGTCAAATTCAAAAAACCTGCTGAGATTACAAAATCGTGGTCTTTCGGAAAACCGGTGATGAATACTCTTTTGGGCGGGAGCAACGGCGTTAGTTGAAAGTCTGCGCCAGGATTGCTCACATCGATGCTTGCTTGGTCGAAGTCTCTTAACTTCCAGAACGAAAATGAACTCGTCGTCTCGGCCTTCAACTTGGCGATGACGAAATCTCGTTGTTTGATAATTTCGTCGGGCGTGTGCCTTTCCTTCCCGTTCGTGGAATCTGCCTCTTTTAGATAAGAGATGATGTCAATTTGAAATTCTCTATCGTCGTTCTCAGCGACATAGCGCACACCGGGACGCGCCGTCGAGCAGTTGATTTTTACAGATAGGCCGCTGCTTCCCTTTTGAGCTTCTAGACAATATTTCATTACATGGTACGCGGTGACAAAGAGACCGTCCGGCGACACGAGGAATCCCGATCCTAAGTTGACGCGGCGCCAGGTGTTGTCGGTATCGCGATACTCGAGGAGAATCTTCAGGCTTCTTGACCGCGCATGGGTCCAGCTAAAAGTGACATCTTTGGCCGAAGAGAACTCTTCCGCGCTGGTTATAAACCGACTTAATGCTGGCCTAGGCAGAAAAAACAGTAGAATGAGAATGATAGGAGTGAGATAACGAAGTATGAGCACTAGCGGGTACAACTAGTGTTCTGTTTACCCTAAATCTTCGGAAAACGCAAAAGTTTTTTCCCATAGATGAGAAAATTGTGAACGGGTGTACCACTCGCGGTACAGAATCTGAAAGCGCGCATTGCGCGCGATTTTTATCAAGCCGGCAACCGGGCTCTAGGCGAGCTTGAAATACGTTGAAAACAACAGAAAACAACTCCGAGCGAGAGGTCGAAGATTATCCGCCCCTCGCCCGGAATCTGGGTTCTGGCTCAAAGGCAACGGCCTAAGATTCTGCCTCGTTATCCCCGTTAATCTTTTTCCTTTGCCGACGGACTCTCGGGTTTCACCGAAGAACCTGGTCGCGCGGGAGAATCGCTCTTGGTAGACTCCGATACATTACCAGAGGACCCTTCTCTGTTGGAACCCGACGCGCCAGAAGAGGCTCCCGCACTGCCCAACGTAACGCCAAGTTTTGTCGCTGTTGCCTGATCGAGTGTCCCGGTGACCGGTAAGTTATTAGCCTGTTGAAACTGTCGCAACGCCTGTTGAGTCTTGCTGTCCAGGGTGCCGTTGATCGGACCCGGATCTATGCCTTTTGCTTTCAACGCCTCTTTTGCATTCTTGATATCGTCCGATGAAACCCGCGAGCTGCTGGTTGAACGATCTGATTGCGCGGGCGACTGCATTTTCTCCGGAATACCCCCTCCGCGCTGTCCCGCCTCCGGGACGTTTTGCGCAGAAATCGATTGGACCCCAAGACCAATGCCGCTTGATAGAGCGATTGCTGTCAGAACCAATTTTCCGCTTCTCATGAATGCCTCCTTCTCCCAATATAAATTTTCTAATCTCAGGCCGTGCGGTGTTTCAATAGCGCAACGGCTATGCCATCCGCTAATTTTTACAAAAGGCCTCGATCCGTCA
>VBKY01000376.1 GCA_005879255.1 Deltaproteobacteria bacterium | reverse complement strand
GGTGGATTTCGGCCAGGCGGCAGCAAAGCTCATGTCACCCCAGGACGCTATCAAGAAGGAAGATCTCTATTTCCTTTGGCGTGTTCGCCAGATGAGCCACCAACGCCGTCGGATGCGCCCGGCGGACAAGAGCGTCACCTAACACGCGCGCTGCAGCGGACCGGAAGGCTCGCGTTGCTCGCTCCGATCACGGAGCGCAGACGTTAGCCCGCCAGAGTCAACGTGGCCGAACGAGGATTGAATGTTTACTGAAAGGCGGAAGTCGTCGTGAACATTGACATTGACAAACTCACCGAGGAAGAACTGATCGATTTGAACAATAGGATAGTGGCGCGGTTGCGGTTCTTAAACCAAATGCGCGCCCACTCACAGATGCTCGACTTTAGAATCGGCGACCGGGTCACATTTCAGCCCGAAGGGCGCTCACCGCTGTTTGGCATAATCACTCGCTACAACAAGAAAACAGTTACGATCATCACCGACAGCGGCCAGCACTGGAACGTAGCGCCGGGGCTTTTGCGCAAGGCTGCCTCGGCTGACAATGCGGAAGGCGCCAACGCGAAGGTAGTTCAGCTAAGAAAAGAATGAGCCGATCCCACCGGGCAAAGTTCTCCATTGAGCGGTTGCTGGAACGCCACACTTTGTCTACGATAGATTCACCGCAGCGGTTTTAAACTTCTGCGACAGGAGACGGAATTTTTCGACGTGGGAACCTTTCACACAAAATGCAAAATCGAGAATCCGACCGATCGGACTCGTTCGGTTGTCATACCGAAGCTCTTGGTAGATAGCGGAAGCGAATATACCTGGGTGTCCGAGCGGTCGCTCGAAAGAATCGGCGTCAGCCGCGAAGAAAAGGACGTGGCGTTTGTCCTCGCCAATGGCCAAGAGGTCACCCGTAGCGTTGGCTTTGCGATCATCCGCCTCGACAAGTTTTTCACTATCGATGAGGTAGTATTCGCGGAACCAGGCGACCTTCAGCTTTTGGGTGCCCGGACGCTTGAAGGAATGAATTTGATTATTGAGCCAGCTAGGCGAAGGCTTGTCGCCGCTGGGCCTCTTCCTGCTGCTTCGCCCACAAGCCCGCGCCTGAATTCGCGTACACGACGTGCTGGACGCAGGCGGACAGCCGATTAATACGGCCGTCACTTCATCGCCTTGGCAAAATCCCCGAATCGTCTGACAGTGTAAATCACTTCTCCGCCCGCGTCGTCAACTCGATTTTGTAGCCATTGGGATCTTCGAGAAAGGCGATGGCGTTGCTATTGCTCCCATGTTTCATGGGGCCCGGCTCGCGGACGATCTTAACCCCTCTAGCACGAAAGTCCTCACAGGCTTTGTACACATCGGGAACGCCAAGAGCGATATGTCCGAAACCATTCCCGATATCATATGAGTGCGTATCCCAATTGTAAGTCAGTTCGATAACCGCGTCGGTTTCTTCTGAACCATATCCGACAAAGGCGTTGGTAAAGCGGCCCGACTCGTATTCTCTTTTCTTCAGGAGCTTCATGCCGAGCCCGTCGCAATAAAACTTGAGGCTCTCGTCCAGATCATTCACCCGGATCATTGTATGAACGATTTTCATAGGCTTCTCCCTTTCAGCTGGAATTTTCTTCGTCGTCGAGACTCATAGCGGCAAACATCGACTTTAGCCCATCGCCTTCGCAAACCCGC
The DNA here is from genome assembly GCA_005879255.1 of Deltaproteobacteria bacterium. Next base: position 3,436 of record VBKY01000376.1, on the reverse strand, counting down.
GGATCGTCTCTTCCCTGCTCCCGCCGGGCGGGCTGTAGGGAATGATGGCAATTTGTTGGATGCCGGTTTTTTTGATGCGTGCGATTTGCGCACGGCATTCGGCGATTGTGCCGGCGATAGCGAATTTATCGACCAGCCAGTCCGGGATCACTTCGGCGTGGTTCGCCTGTTGATCCATGTGGTGGTAGTAGTCGTAGGTCTTGCGAATCTCTGCAAGAACTTTCTGCTCGTTGGGATCGAGCACGTATGGCAATGGATGCGCGACTACCCGCGCAACGTGGGCCTTTACCGCGTCTTTAGCAGGAGCGGTATCAGAAACTGCACACGGAACCCAGAGAACTAGATTTATATCTTCAAGTCTTCTTCCGACCGTTTTTGCTCCTGCTGCAATTTTGTCCTTCGCGTGCGCGATGTACTCGTCAGCGACACCGACAAGAATAATAATTCCGTCGGCGATGCGGCCACATAGTTCGAGCATCTTGGGTCCGCTCGCGGCGATGTAGATGGGAACTTTTCTCTGACATGGGTGAAGCACGTGAATCTTGCCAGTTTCGAGCTGCACTTCCTTCCCGTCGAGAAGATCGCGCATCTGCTGCATGGTTTTCTCAAAATACGACAACTTCGCCGGCTTCATGCCCATGGTTTCCACTGAGCTGTCGCCCAGGCCGATGCCGACGATCATGCGTCCCGGCGCGTATTCTTCCAAAGTTGCGTAGGCGCTGCCGACCACGGATGGATGGCGAGTCAACGGATTCGTGACACCTGTACCGAGTTTAACTCTCGTTGTGTTGAGCGCCATCGCCGCCATGTTGACGTAGGCCTCGCGCCAGATGAGGTGCGAGTCGCCGACCCAGATATGACTGTAGCCCGACGCTTCCGTTACCTTGGCAAGGTGAATCATTTTCTGTAAGGGTTCGGTCGGAAACAGACCGACACCGAATTCACAAGCGCTCACTCGAACTCTCCTTCAGCAGCAACTTTGGCTGGCGATGCGCTCGGGCGGCGGGGTCTGCTGGCTACGGCCTGCCACGCGAACTTCGCCGTCGATGATCACGTAGGAAATGCCGGGCAGGTCGCCTTTGGCGAACGAATCTAGAGCGTCTTTGGCCACCGAACCGGTAATTTTGTGCAGCAAGACCAAATCCGCCGGCCGTCCTTCTTCCAAGATGCCAAGATTCAGATCATGCGCCCGCCCGACGTTACCCGTCGCCATGCAAATTGTCTTTTCCGGCGCCACTTCGCCGACCGACGAGATGAAAGCGATCTCGCGAAGGATTCCCCGCGGAATGACACCGGTGCCGCCCGGCGTATCGGTGCCGATCAGAATACGATCGAAAGAGTTCCTCACCTTGACCGCGCGTATGAGACTCAGCGCCAAACGATAATTGCCTGAGCTGCAGATTTCAGCGTAACAACTCGTTTCATTGACGATCCGAATCATGTCCTCTTCAGGCATCGGAATCGGCCCGCCGGTGATATGGCCGATAATGTCCGGCTTGATCTTTTGTACGATCTCGAACCCTGCCACTTGGCTCACGCCCGAACGCGACACGCCGCCGGAATGAATCTTTACTTTGATGCCGCGCGCATGCGCCCAAGTGACGTAACGCTCCGCTTCACCGCTGGGCAGTAGGCTGTAATCGTAAAAAATAAATTTGACGAGCTTGATACCGAGAGACTGGATCTCGTCGAAATCTTTCTCGGTGAGACCGGGAACTAGCAGCAATGTACCGGCATGAACTTTTACACCCGATGGCCGCAGATTGTCGTAACAGCGCTTGGTAACAATCGCCACCGACAGCGCTGTTCGCGCGTCCGGCGGAAGCGGAAGGCCCGGCAGATGCAGTTCACCGGCGGAGATCAGCGAAGTCACCCCGCCATGCATGTAATTGGTAATCCATCCTAGCGAATTTTGCGCTGGCGTGTATTCGCCGATCGACGGATGCGAATGCGAGTCGATCAAGCCCGGAATCGCCGTGATGCCGTTGGCGTCGACAACTTGATCCGCCGCATGGCTCAAACCGTTGCCGATGGCACGAATAAGACCGTCTTGGATGAAGATCGAATCCGCTTGGCGCAGCGGGCTTTCCAACTTTCCGGTCACCAACGTGCCGATGTTTTTAATCAAAATGGCTGACATGAGCGGACTATACCAGAGCCTTGGTAGCAGAAAAAGCGAGACAGGAGATCGCCTGTTTACAGCAGCCAGAACTCGAATACTCGTCAAAAAATGATACCGTGACTTCCAAGATGCACCATTTGATTTGGAATGTGGACCCTGCGATTTTTATTCTCGGCCCAATCGAAGTTCGCTGGTACGGTGTCTTCTTCGCGCTCGGATTTTTGCTCGGCTTTCAGATCATGGCGCAGTTTTACCGCAGGGAACAGCGCGGTCTCGAAAATTTATCCGAGCTATGCCTGTACCTGATGCTCGGAACTATCATTGGCGCGAGACTTGGTCACGTCTTTTTTTATCAGCCCGATTATTTCCTGTCGCACCCGTGGGAAATTCCCATGATCTGGCATGGTGGACTGGCGAGCCACGGCGGTTTCGCCGGCGTCATGTTCTCGCTGTATCTTTACCTCAAAAAACACCGCGACATGAGCTTCATCGAGCTGGCCGATCGTCTCGCCATACCTTGTCTGTTAGCGGCGGCGCTGATCCGCGTCGGTAATTTTTTTAATTCGGAGATTCTCGGCACCCCATCGAACCTGCCCTGGGCGATCGTGTTCGCGCGCGTCGACGATATTCCCCGACACCCGGCGATGCTTTACGAGGCATCGGCGTACTTTCTGGTTTTTTGCGCGCTGTACGTCGCGTACTGGAAGACCACGATCATTCAATTTCCCGGTAGAGTCTTCGGTACGACCCTAGCGACCTGTTTTTTCGCTCGCTTCATGATCGAATTCGTCAAGGAAAATCAAGTGCCGTTCGAGAGCCGCTTGCCTTTCAACATGGGGCAACTGTTAAGCATTCCCTTTATTCTCTTGGGCGTCTATCTCATCTATGCTTCACGAAGAATGTCGCAAACGCGGGCACAGTGAACATGTGCCCAGACACCTAACGCTGGGAGATTCCGCGCCGACGAGAGCCACAGTCACGAGTGAGAATGGGCGGTCAAAAATTGTCGTGCACGTGTTCAATCGACCCAAGATGTTTCTCACCGGACTTTATGGCCAACATCTGGCTCTTAAACAGTGTGCTCCATAGCATGGACGCACGCATCAAAAGTCGCTCCGAAGCCGCTTTAGAGCTCCAAGCGATTCAATCGCAGTGGGTTGCTGATCACGGAAACCGAGCTGAACGTCATGGCGGCGCTGGCGATGATCGGGCTCAGAAGAATACAAAAGAACGGATACAAAGCACCCGCGGCGATGGGAACTCCCAATACATTGTAGACGAATGCAAAAAACAAATTTTGCCGGATGTTCCGCA
>VBKY01000206.1:17338-20478 GCA_005879255.1 Deltaproteobacteria bacterium | reverse complement strand
CGTATCTCGATAGCTCCTATGAGTCCACAGCCAAGACGCTGGAGCGAGTTCCTTACACGACGCGCGAAGGAATGAAAATCCAGCTCGACGATGCCTTGAAACAAACGCCCGGCAGCACGGTGACCGTTGATAGTTTGATCGACGACAGCATCGTGCGCGAGATTAAGAAAGAAGGGTTCATTGACCGGGTGTATGGAAGGAAATAGACGAGGAAGAATAATTTAACCGTAAAGTAGGCGCGATTCATGCACCCCCTCCTTCATCCTCCCCCGCGCGCGGGGAGGAAAGAGGTGGGGGTGCCCATTGCCCTCTTGGAGGTCGACATGATTGACGTTTATTACTGGACCACGCCGAACGGCCATAAGATCACGATCTTTTTGGAGGAGACTGGAGTCCCGTACAACATCAAGCCGATTGATATCGGCAAGGGTGATCAGTTCAAGCCGGAGTTTTTGAGGGTTTCGCCTAATAATCGGATTCCTGCGATCGTCGATCACGAACCGGGCGACGGCGGCGGGCCGCTGAGTATCTTCGAATCCGGCGCCATTCTTGAATATCTCGCGATGAAGACCGGCAAATTTTTGCCGAGTGATGTGCGCGGGCGCGCGGAGGTGATGCAGTGGCTTTTTTGGCAAATGGGCGGGCTCGGTCCGATGCTCGGTCAGAATCATCACTTCAGAAGTTACATCAACGAGAAAATCACCTATGCCATCGAGCGCTATACCAAAGAAACCGAGCGGCTTTACGGCGTGCTCGACGAACGGCTCGGCGACCGGGAATTCGTCGCCGGCGCGTATTCAATTGCGGATATGGCCTGTTATCCGTGGATCGTGTTGCACGAACGGCAGGGACAGGACTTGAATGACTTTCCGAATCTCAAGCGCTGGTTCGAAACGATTCAATCGCGTCCCGCGGTGGAGCGCGCTTACGCTTTGGCACGCACGGTTAATCCGGATGCCCGCGGCATGACCGAGGAGGCCAAGAAAATTCTCTTTGGCCAAGGCCGGCGGCCTAAGAATTAAGACCATCATTGAATTAACGGCTTGAATTGCTTGAACGATTTGAACGGCTTGAACAAATTGCTCAGTCAACATCGCTGTCGCTGATTCTATATGAAGCAACGGTGGCTGGCGGTAGTTCTCGCGTGGGGCTTGGTCGTAGGAGCAGGTCATGCAGCTGAACCGCCGACCAGATTCATGTTCGCCTACGGCGCCATTGGCGGCAACGCGGTGCCGCTGTGGGTCGCCAAAGAGCAGGGTATCTTTCGCAAGTATAATCTCGATCCTCAATTGATCTACATCATCGCTGGCAGAGCGATGCAGTCGATGCTTGCCGGCGATATCCAGTTCGGCTTGCTCGGCGCGACCCATGTTACCAACGCAGTCACAGCGGGTGGTGACATGAAAATTTTGCTCGGTATGGAGGAAAAACTAAACTACTTTTTGAACGTGCGGCCAGGAATCAAGAGCGCGGAAGATCTAAAGGGCAAGAAAGTCGGCATTGGGACGCCGTCAGGCTCGCTCGCATTGGCTACTTACGTGGGTCTGGATCATTTGGGCCTGGTGCCGCGGCGCGACCGCATCACGCTATTGAACACCGGCAGCACGCCGGAGCGCATGTCCGCTTTGTTTGCCGGAAGTATCGACGCCGCGTTTTTCAATCCGGAGGTCGAACAGGTTGTCGTGCAACAGGGCTACCCTGTGCTGCTCGATTTGGGCAAAGAGAACGTGCCATTCCAATCGTCGGGCCTGGTGACGTCGCGTAAATACATGCGGGCAAATCCGCAGGTCGTCGAAAATCTCGCAAAGGCGGTGGTGGAAGGGGTCGCGTACGTACAAAATCCGGCAAACAAAAAAATCGTCACCGACAGCATCGCGCGCAATCTGCGGCTCGATCGCGCCGATCGTTTAGAGCGCGCCTATCAGACGATCACCGAATCCTTTCCGCGTAAACCTTGTCCCAGCCTGGCCGGCATCGCGTCAGTTTTAAAGCTTATGGCACAGCATGGATTGAATCCGAGAGCGGCGGAGCTCAAACCCGAAGACATTGCCGACATGAGCCTGTGCAAAAAATTAGATGACAGCGGATTCTTCGAACGTGCCCGCCAGTAGACGGTGGGCGGCGTCCGTCGAGGGAAGATCGTCGGCGTGACGCAATACGGTTCCGAAGGCGACACCTTTTTACGCATCGCTCTCAAGAGCGCCGGCCTGCGGCCGGACCTGGGCGTCACGGATTTGTCGAGTTCCCGCAAAAGCCGCTTTTCTCAATCTCCTGCAAAAAACCAATGTCGGCGACGTCGGATGGCTGAAGCGCTTTGGCCTTCGGATCCGGTTCGCGGTCCAGGGCGGACTGGATCGCTTGTTTCATCGGCATGGGCAGAGTCGGTAACCTATCTTTGGTTTCGTTGTAGAGCGGATTGACGATTTCGATGGGTAACCCCGCCATGAATTTTTGCATGACGCGGATCGATACTTCGCGGTTGGTTTTAAAAAAAATGAATGCCTTTGACGAAGGCGCGGCTTTGAATGTCCCAGGAACAGGACGATTCGGAGCGTAGTTTAGTTGCAATTTAGATCGCAATCACGATTGAGCCATGGATTGGTAGGTTACTTAACGTCAGTGAAATTCTGACAGTTTCCGCATTTTCCTTCGCTTTTTCTCCGTCGTCTAGCCACCAAATCCCCCTTTTTCATAACTTCGGCGCGTGAATTTGCAGCGGTATGCGAGTTGCTACAACAGTGTTACAGGCCTGTTCCAGGTAATCTGCTGTTGATGAGGTGATTCATGTTTGCGACGAACGACTTCGCTGATGCTAAATTCGACGAGAATACTTCCCGTGACGAACAGACGCGACGCCTATTCGGTGAACCCGACGTTTTGGCCGTGCACGAATATCTTCACGTTTTTCAATACCGGCCCGCGTTGACTCCGGAAAGACGATTGATAGCGGCGATACTGGGCGACGCCATCGACTGCTATATGCGATGTTGTTTCGCCAAGAGTCGGCGCGAAAAGAAAATGTACCAGGAAACCAATGAGTGGTTCTTCGGCAATGACGAGGGAGTCTTCAGTTTCGAAAATATCTGCGAGGTCCTAGGGCTGGCGCCGGGTTATATCCGGCGGGGTCTGCTCCGTTATAA
>VBKY01000206.1:0-17191 GCA_005879255.1 Deltaproteobacteria bacterium | reverse complement strand
CTCAATTTCAAATGAAGCGATTCCGTTCGTGGTGAGCACCGTCGAACCATGAACGGAGTTTTCACACAGTCCGGCACTCAATGAACTCCAGCCGGTATCCAGCAGGGGCAGGTTTGAAACCCGCCTCTACGTCTGGATTCCGGGTTGCGCCACCCCGGACTGCAATCCGGGGGTTACCCGCAAAGACGATCGCACCCCGATCTATATCGCTCGCTGCGATGAAAAGCCGACAACCGCAAATTAGCCTTAGTTAGTTCGGTTTCAAGAGTGGACTTCGCCTCATTACATTCATTTGCGCCTCCGTAAGCTCGGAGCCCGAGCCCATCAGATTTGTTACGATGTCCGGGCCGCTTACGAGACCGTCGCGATAGATGGCGTCGGACGCCGACCAGCGAGTAGGATGATCAAGTCCCAGAAAATGAGCAATTTCGTGAGCCGATAGTCGAGCCATGGCATCGTAGTCGCTTGAACGCTCGACGAAAACGCCAAAATAATAACTCGATGGCAACGGCGGACCCGGAGTTCCCAGACTTAACGCTTTAGTTCCGTGACCACCGAATGAGTCGACCAGATAAATATTTAATGCACTCGACAACGGCAAACGCTGGTGGCCCAAGAGCGCGAGTTTGGCGGGTCCGCCGTTGGGCGTTTCCTCGGGATCGGTCGGTGCGCCGGAGGGGCGTAGCTTGGGCGCCGCCAAGTTCGTCAGATCGCTAAAGGAGCTATCATGAAGCGCGACTTCGTTGTCGATCGCAATCTGAATTTCAGCCTGGTCAAAGATATCTTGAATTTTTCTCGCCAACCGCTTGGTGTCGACGGGCGTCGATTGTCGGGAAACCGTGAAGAAGTTCAGATGCAAAAAATTGGCTTTGGATGTTTCCGACAAGAAAAAATGCACGTGGGCGCTTCCGGCTTTTTCCGAGGACACTCTAAGTGACGTGGTTCCGGCGGGTAACTTCTGATCCGGACGATTCGGATAAATGAGCGTGTAGGTTCCCAATCGCGGACACTGTCTTAGCCTCCCGGGAAAATGGCAGACATGTTCCTGTCGGTAGAAATAGTCGAGAGCCGGGCCCGGGGGCTTTTTTTCATCCCATCCTACATGTTCCACGCCGTCGGCCGTACGCAACGAAGCGAGGGCATAAATCTGCGCCGGCTCGCCGACGACGGTCACTGTCAAAGACCGCGTATTTTGCGGCACATCAAAAACCAGTGGCTCGGAAATACCGAGCTGATTTAGTAATGCTTCGCGAACGAAGCGTTGTTGATCGGCGGCGTTTTTCTGATCAGGGTCCGCTCCCGAGCTACCGGTACAAGCAAAAAGAATGGTCGCGCAGAGTTGGAGCATTGCGCAACGAATTCGGCGATCCGCCATTGCTCTATGCCGGCGCCGAGGTCCGGGGAGTTGCAGCCGGCTTGCGGCTCAAAGAACGCGCATCCAAGCCAATTTCCTTGCCGACTTCGGCATCGACCTGCCCGTGCAGCGCAACCATTATCGCGGATTAAAGTCGCTTAGCACGACGTCGATGACCGTAAGCTTGCCTTCGGTTTCGTGTTTCAATGCCTGTTCGATGGCTGGTTTGATGTCCTTCGGTTGCGTTACCCGATAGCCGTAGCCACCGTGGGCTTTGCCGTAGAGTTGGTAGTCGGGTTTTGGCGCGATATGAGCGCCGTAGTGAACGCCGGTGTGCTTCGCGGCGCCGTCGGGAAAATATTTAATCAGGCTAGTTTCCATCGATAGGTATCGGCCGTTGTTGAATACGACGACGTGGATCGGCAAGCCATATTCTTCCGCCACGCCGAGGCACGACGGCACAGCATTGTAATGGAACGCGCCATCGCCGATCAAAGCGAAAACCGGACGGTCGGGCATCGCTAACTTCACGCCGAGCGCATAGCTGAGGCCGACGCCGAGCCCGCCGGTGATGCGCGCAAAATAGGATTGGGTTTGACTCCGTGGGATCGCTTCTTGAATCAATGAGCGATAAACGGTTGTCTCTTCAGAGATCACGGCGTTTTCCGGCAGCGCCTCGCCGAGCACGTGACAAAGCCAGCGCGGATCGATCGGCGACTGGTCGGCATGCTTGCGCGCTTCGTCTTTAAGCTTGCCAAAGTAACCTTCGTGCCGCTCACGGTTGCGCCCGAGACGCTGCGTATACTCAGCGCGATTTGCCGCAACCTGTTCAGAGAGCTTCGCTTTCTTGACGAGCTTCGCCAAAGTCGCTGCCGGCGGCGCGATCAGCGCGAGATCGACGTTATAGCCCCAGTAGGGTAGTCGCGAGTTGGGAAATTCCTCGGCGATAGAAATAACTTTCGCGTTTTCCGGTCCCTTGCTCGCCGGGTACCAGGGAGTCACCGCGTCGACCATCAAGACTAAATCCGCTGCATCGACAAATTTAGGGTCGTGGTGCTGATAGAGCGGATGGGTCCTTGGGAAATTCAGAAACGCCGGCCGATAGGATTCCATAACGGGAAGCGAAAACAGCTCGCACAATTCCACAAGCCGCTCGACGGCGCGCGGATCGCCGCCGGCATGCTCGGTGAGCACGACCGGGTTCTTGGCGCTGGCGATCATCGCCACAGCTTTTTCGATCGCCGCGTCATCGACTGAAACGGCGCGGATCACTTCGTTAGAGCGACCGTGATCGGCAATGTTAACCTCTTCCATCATGCATTCGAAGGGAATCCCGACCAGAACCGGTCCGGCCGGCGGTTCGAGCGCAATCTGAACGGCGCGCTCAAGCGTCGGCGCCAGCAGTTCGGCGGACATGACCCGATCCGCCCACTTCACGCAACTGCGCAACAGATCAGGAGAGCCGCCGAGATCGGTCAGATCATGTAACCACTGCCCGCCGGGGTCGGCGACTTTGGTGTTTTCGCCGTAGGCCGCGACTTCGCCACTGATGATCACCATTGGCGTGCGCTCGTGCAGCGCGGCGCGTATGGCCATGGCCGCGTTCAATGGTCCGGCCGTGGCATGAAGCATCACCACCTGCGGCTTACCGGTGACTTTTGTGTAGCCCGCCGCCATAGCGACCGCGACGGCTTCATGCCGGCAGTTGACGTATTTCGGTTTCTGCGCTCCCTCAGCCGCCAGTTCGGCCAGCGCTTCCCAGACCGGCGGCCACTCCGAGCCGGGCGAGGAAATGATATGGTCAATTCCTGTTCGTTGCATGATTTTCACCATCGCTTTTCCGCTGCGCATGAGTCGTCTCCTTATTGAATCGTTTGACGGGGTATTCTTTTTCTCATTTCAGGCAGGAAACCACTGGCTTCCAAATTTTGCACGACGGATGTAACGATCACCTGATCGAGATCCACTTCCTGAACTTTGGGATTGATGCGCGTCACCAGACGCCGCACGGTTTTCCATGCGTCGACATTGAGCGCAACGTCGAGGTTGGGCATTTGTAAGCGCGCGACTCGAGCGGCGGCATCGGCGTCTTCGTCTTTGCTCAGTCGGAGATTTTTTTTCAGTACGACCGCCACGTCGCGCCGGTTCGCAGGTTCAAGAATGTAGATCAGCGATTCGATCAGGCCCTTGGTCAAGGCGATCATCGTCTCCGCCGTGACGACACTCGACTCTTTCAGCGCACACATGACCGTCGCTTGATAGGTCAGTTTCAAAGCCCCCGCGTCAGCCAAGGAGCGGGCGCCGGCGCGCTTCGCCATTTCCGAGTAACTGTAAGGGAGAATGGCCGCGTCGATGTTCCCGGAAACCAGCGCCTGGGTCTGGGTGCCGGTGTCACCGATCACTCGAACATTGAGCTTGTGTTTGTCAGGATCGAGTCCGATTGCATCGAGCGCAACCATGGTTGACAACCAGGCGCCGCCGCCGATGCTCTGCACGCCGAAGGTCTTGCCGCGCAATTCCTCCAGTGAGTCGATGCCTTTCCTGACGACCAGCTCGCGCGGCAGTTTGTTGTTGCCGGCGGCGAAACATCCAAGCTTCATGCCGCTCGCCGTTGAATTGAGCGCGCTGCTTGGGGCCGCCCATACCAGCGGCGCACCGCCGGAGGCGAGCGTCGCCATCATGATTTGACCGCTTCGGGTTTGCAGCACGCTGGCATCAGCGCCGTATTTCTTAAACAAACCCCTTTCGATACCGACCCACAACGGAGCCATGGTTTCGTTGTAGCCACCATAGGCAATCAATAGCGGCCCTGCGGCAGGTGCTTTGACGGCGAACAGGGGAAAAACGATGAACAAGCTGCCGGAAAACAACAGACGCAGCACCAACATCATTGGGGCAATTCCTTTCGACATGATTCTCGGCTGCTACTACCACACCAAACTGCGTTTGCACAGTCCAGATGGTTATTCAGCGACTCCGTTACAAAAGTTTTCGATTTATCAACCATTGACAAGGATCGCCATGCTAGGCATAAGATTTCGGTCGCTGTAATAATCTCCAGGTAATCGATTGAGGAGGCATCACCAGTGAAACGCCGTGCTCAGATTTTAGTCGTATTTGCACTGATTGTGATGCCTCGTCACACGGCGCGGAGCCAAGACTCCATCCCGTTCGTACCCTCGCCAATGCACGTCGTGCAACGGATGCTTGAAGTGGCCGAGTTCAAGCAAGGCGATATTCTTTATGACATGGGCAGCGGCGACGGACGCATTGTCATCGAAGCGGCAAAAAAGTACGGTATCCGTGGCGTGGGCATCGATTTGAATGCGGAGCTGGTCGCCAAAGCTCGCGAGAATGCCGAAAAAGAAGGGGTAAGCCACTTGACTGAATTTCGCGCGCAGGATGGTCTGACGGTCGATATTTCCGAAGCGACCGTAGTTACGCTTTACATGTTCAAGTGGTTTAATAATGCGTTGCGTCCGAAGTTGCAGAAACTAAAACCCGGCTCGCGAGTGATCGCTCATGATTTCGACATCGATGACTGGAAACCGTCGCGAATCGAATATATACCTCCGCCCACGGACGGCACGTCGGACTATGCCGAATCCCGCACGCTATATATCTGGAAAGTTGGAGAATCGCCGGCGGCTTATATTGATTAAAGGAGGGTATTGCAATGAAGGTTGCATACGATCCAACCGACCGCTTCGAAATCAATGTTTGGGACACCGAGTTTCGCCGCACGCCGACGCGGACGCTAATGGCGCGGGTTTATCAACCGAATGGAGCCGGGCCTTTTCCCGTGCTGTTGGACCTGCACGGCGGCGCGTGGAACAACCAGGACCGCAAAGCCAACGCCCCGATGGATGAGAGCTTAGCCTCAAGCGGGATCTTGGTTGTTGCCATCGACCTGACCCTCGCGCCCGAAGCGCCCTATCCTGCCTCGGTGCAGGACGCCAACTACGGCGTGCGCTGGCTCAAACACAAAGCGCGCGAGTGGAACGGCGATCCGGAAACGATCGGCGCGCTGGGTAGCTCCAGCGGCGGGCATGTGGTCGAGCTTTGCGCCATGCGTCCGCATGACTCCTATTACAGCGTGCATACACTCGGCGAAGCTCCGGAACTTGACGCCACCTTGAATTACGTCGCGACCCGCTCGCCGGTGAGCGATCCCTATGCCCGCTACTTGAACGCCGAAAAATTGGGGCGCGACGAGATGGTGCAAAACAGCAAGACTTATTTTAATCCGTGGGATACGATTCACGACGGCAATCCGCAAGAAATCCTCGACCGTGGCGATCAGGCAAAGCTGCCGCCACTGCTGATTATGCAGGGCGAGCTCGACGACAACGTCCGGCCGGCGGTGCAGGAGAAATTCGTCACATCCTATCGCGCCGCCGGCGGCGAGTGCCAGTATGAAGTCTTCGCCGGTTGCGAACATCTATGGATCCGCGAACCGGGGCCGCAGACCGATCGCGCCTACGACACTTTGAAAACGTTCATCGCACGCCAGTTGAGCAAGAAACGGCTGGCGGCGTGAGCAAAACGCCGACATCTCTTTAAGCAAAGGAGAAAAGTAAAATGACAGTTGCATACGATCCGTTAGGCCGATTCGAAATCAAAGTTTGGGATACCGAGTTTCGCCGCACGCCCGCGAGGCAACTGATGGCGCGGGTCTATCAGCCGCAGGGCGATGGGCCGTTTCCGGCATTGTTGGACCTGCACGGCGGCGCGTGGAACAATCAAGACCGCACGGCCAATGCGCCGATGGACGAGAGTCTCGCGCGGAGCGGTATTTTAGTCGTCGCCATCGACTTGACCCGCGCGCCGGAGGCACCCTATCCGGCTTCGGTCCAGGATGCCAACTATGGCGTTCGCTGGCTCAAGGCGAAGGCACGGGAATGGAACGGTGACGCCGCCACCGTCGCCGCGCTGGGGAGCTCGAGCGGCGGTCACGAAATCGAACTGTGCGCGATGCGCCCGCAGGATCCGCGCTATAACGCGCATCCACTTCCGGAGGCGCCGAGCGTCGACGCGACTCTGACCTATGTCGTGGCGCGCTCGCCAGTCAGCGATCCTTACGCTCGCTTTCAGCAGGCGGAGAGAAGGCAATGGGCGGAAATGATTCAGAACAGCAAGACTTACTTCAATCCCTGGGAGAGTATTCACGAAGGTAATCCGCAGAAGATCCTCGAGCGTGGCGAGAAGGTTTCATTGCCGCCGATGTATATTCTGCAAGGCGAGCTGGATGACAATGTTTTGCCTGCGGTACAAGAGAAATTCGCCGCTACCTATAAGGCGGCGGGCGGCGAATGCGAATTCGAGGTGTTCCAAGGCGCCGAGCATCGCTGGGTTGCCAAGCCGGGTCCGCAGACCGAACGCGCTTATGTCCAGATCAAGGCGTTTATCGCAAAACAGTTGCGGGCTAAAAAATTGGCGGCGTGAGCGCGCGCGGATTGCTTCCGTAGGGGCGACCCGCGCCCTTGGACAATTTTGCGTTCTTTACGTTCCGGCTGACCGCCGGTGATCGACCATCAGTCAGCGATCTTGCACGACCTTGATGCCGGCTTTGGCAAAGATCTCCGCGGCGGTGTCATTGCGGATGCCGGATTGGAACCAGATGGATTTCGGCTTCTTCGCAAGAATATCTTCGATATGGCCGTTGATATCATTGGGACGGCGGAAGACGTCGACCATGTCGATGTCGCCGGGAATATCGATCAATCTTCGATAAACCGTTTCGCCGAGAATGACCGTCGCTTCCGGGTAATAAACCGGCACTGGAATAATTTCGAAGCCTGTCTTCTTGAGATACATCGGCACATAAACCGACGGCTGGTCGGCTTGGGCGTCGGTCTTGATGCCGAGAACCGCGATGCGTTTGGTTTGACGGATCAGGTTTCTGATCTCTTCTAAATCACTGAGAAGATTTTCCTGCCAGCTCATAGCCTCATCGTACCAGAAGACCCTAGCGCGGCAAAGCCGCAACCAAAGTTCGGAATATTTCCCGCAAAGACGCAAAGGCGCAAAGGTGAAAACCAAATTTTCCGAAAACTTGGCGTCTTTGCGACTTGGCGCGAGTCAATCTCCCCTCATGGACGGTAGCCGACGCTCGGAAAGTTTGCGTGAGCCGCGAAAACTTTCAAGGAGCCATGCAGCATGATCGACCGCTCGATTCGCCATTCAGCTTGACGCCCGACGGTCCGGCGTACTAATAGCCAGACATTTACTGAGAGTGGTTCGTGCGTCAGCGGGCCGGAAAAATCGACGTGAATTCAACGAGGACGAAAACTACGTCTGAACTCAAAGTAGTCGGCACCGCCGTGCCGCGTGCGGAGGGCAGCGACAAAGTCAGCGGGCGCACGTTGTACGCCGCGGACGTCAATCTGCCCGGGACGCTATGGGCAAAAATTCTGCGGAGCCCGCACTCACACGCGCGCATTCTCAATATCGACGTTTCGAAAGCGCAGCGCATTCGGGGCGTGAAGGCGATACTCACCGGCAGTGAAGTCCAAGGTCATCTGATCGGCAAACAGATTCGCGACATGCCCGTGCTGTGCTGGGATCGCGTGCGCTTTGTCGGCGACCGCGTTGCCGCCGTCGCCGCCGAGTCGCTGGACGCAGCTCAAGAGGCGGTGAATGTGATTGACGTCGACTATGAGTCGCTGGCGGCAGTGTTCGATCCGCTCGAAGCGATGCAGCTGAGCGCGCCGCTCCTGCATGACGACGTCACAGTCTATGACGGTGGCCCCAAGGACAAACTCGCTGCCGATCTCCATAACGGATTAACCAGACTCGCCTACAAAAAAGGCGATGTCGAGAAAGGGTTTCGCGAAGCGGATTTGGTCTTGGAGCATGTCTTTCACATTCCCGGCCGGCATCAAGGCTATCTCGAGCCGCATGCGGCCCTGGTCGCGATCGATCCTGACGGCCGCATTCAGGTCTGGATATCGGCCAAGAATCCCTTCGGTGTGCGCAGCCAGTTAGCGAAATGTTTGCAGTTGCCGGAGGAACGCATCCGTATCAACGTTGTCAACGTCGGTGGTGAGTTCGGCGGCAAGGGCGACGGCATCGACTTGCCGATCGCTTATTTTCTTTCCCAGCGTACGGGACGACCCGTCAAGATCGTGATGACATACGCAGAAGAACTATCGGCGAGTAATCCGGCGCATCCTACCGTGATCACGGTTCGGAGCGGCGTCAAGCGCGATGGCCGCATCGTCGCGCGCAAGCTGCGCGCGGTGCACGCCAGCGGCGCCTACGGCGCGCTTAAATCCAACGCGTCGCTCGCCACCTGGCACTACGCCGGTGGGCAATATCGCATCGACAATGCCGATATCGAATACCTGCAAATTTACACTAATACGGTTCCCGGCGGTTACTACCGCAGCCCAGGGGCGGTGGCCACCGCCTTCGCCATCGACTCTCACACCGATCTTATTGCCAAAGAATTAGGGATGGACACCGCCGAGTTTCGTATGAAAAATTTTCTCGGCGAAGGGGAAGAGGACGCGGTCGGTCATCGGCTCTACAACGTGCGTTTTCGCGAAGTGCTGCAAGCGGCAATGGATGCGGTCGGGTGGAAGAAGGCGAAGCGCCGCGCCAACGTCGGACGCGGCATCGCACTATCCGGGCGTCACATCAGCGGCGGCGATACCGGCGTCGTTTTGACTGCCGAGCCTGACGGCAGCTTTACCATCGTCAGCCCCAGCGTCGATCAGGGATCGGGGACGCACACCATCTTGCGCCAGCTCGTCGCCGACCAGATGAATGTGGCTATCGAACAGGTGCGCGTGATCGTCGGTGACACCGACAGCGCGCCGCGCGACGGCGGCATGAGAGCGAGCAGGATGACTTACGTTGCCGGCCAGGCGATTATGCAGGCTTGCGAAACATTGCGCAAAAATTTGCTCGATCAGGCGGCGCGTATGTTGGAGTGTGGCGCGGAGGAAATCGAATTCGACGGCGGAAAGTTTTATCTGCGACAGGATCCGGGCCAGCAGCTCACCTTGCGGCGCGTGGTCGCGCAAGCGACGGAGCATCTTCAAGTTACGGTGAATAAGGATTATCCCTATCCGGAAGATATTTCTTATATCTGCGCGCAAGTGGCCGAGGTCGAAGTCGATCCCGAAACCGGTTCAGTGCAGGTGCGGCGGGTCGTCAGCGCCCACGACGTTGGCACGATCATCAATCCGATCAGCCATCAAGGCCAGATCGACGGCGCGGTGATCATGGGTATGGGTCAGGGAGTCATGGAAGAGTTGGTGATGGATGAAGGGAAAGTGACCAACAACAATCTGGGCGATTACAAAATGCCCACCATCAGGGACATCCCGGAGCTGAAAACTGTTCTGGTAAAATCCACCGGCGGTGTCGGACCGCTCGATTCCAAGCCAATCGGCGAATTCGCCAACAACGGGCCGCCGGCGGCCATCGCCAACGCCGTGGCCGATGCGGTCGGCGTGCGGCTGTTCGAGTTGCCGGTCAAAGCCGAAAAAATCTATCAAGCGTTGAAACAGAAATGACTGGCGCGGGAATTCGACAGTCGCTAATGTCATCGGTCGCTTTCGTTCGCGCTCGGTTGATTTCGTTTGTCGCAGTCGTTTCGCTTGCTGTTTTTGTTTCCCCGGTTCTACTTCAGGCCCAAGTAAAGAAACCGACGACGCTTTCTGATCTCGTCGCCTATACCGGCGCAGACCGAGAGAAGATTCTAATCGCGGGTGCCAAGGCGGAAGGCAAAGTCGTCTGGTACACTTCGCTGGCCGGGAGCTCGTACAAGGAATTGGCGCAAGGATTCGAGAAAAAATATCCGGGCATCAAGGTTGATGTGTATCGCGCCGCGAGCAACGAGCTCATGGCGCGCATCACTGCCGAGGCGAAGGCGCGGCAGTACTTGGTCGACACGATCGAGACAACTTTGCCGCTGCTGAAGAGTCTCCGCGAAGACGGACTTCTTGCGGTCTACACCTCGCCTCATTTTACCAAGTATCCAACCCATGCAAAGGAGAACGCAGGAAACGGGCTTTACTATTGGGGCGTCAATCGCGAAAGTTTTATCGGAGTCGGCTACAATCCCAACTTGATTCCGCCGAGCGCGGTGCCAAAGAATTTCAACGGTCTTTTGCATCCCCAGCTAAAGGGCAAGATGGGGCTTACGACCAGTGAGACCGGCGTGCGCATGATGGGCGCCATTCTAAAATTCAAAGGCGAAGAGTTCGCCAAAAAACTCAAAGCTCAGGACATCAGTTTGCATTCCATTTCTGGCCGGGCGATGGCGGATCTGGCGATTTCCGGCGAGGTACCAATCTCGCCATCGGTCTTTCGCGATCACGCGATGGAATCGAAGGGCAAGGGTGCGCCGATAGATTGGGTACCGATGGAAGGAGTGCCGACCAACGCTGGCGCCACCGCGATTATTTACCAAGCGCCGCATCCGCATGCGGCGATGCTGATGGCCGATTTTATTCTCGGCCCGGACGGACAAAAAATTCTGGAGAATTTGGAGTTCGGCAGTCCGTCGAAAGATTTCGGTTTTAAGCGCTGGTATCCCGAGGCGGGCCTCAACACCGATCAATACGATAAAGAAGCGACGAAATGGCAGAAAGCACTGCGTGAGCTGGGACGGAAATAGTCGTTCACGCCGTTCAAACAGTTCAAGTCGTTCAAATCGAACCGAAGGGGCGCGGCATGCTGCGCGCTTTTTGCGACCTTTGCGTTCCTTGCGGTGAATAATTCTTATGCCGCTACTAATTCCGGATCGACGGGATATTGCGAAAGAATCTCGGCGCCGTCCGCGGTGACGCGGAGGAGGTGTTCGAGCTTGACCGGATAGTGGTTGATCTCGAGCGCGACGATCATGTTTTCTTCCAGTGAGATCATGTACTTTGCCGGGTCGCCGCCGCGCAGCCAAGGGGATTCATAGATACATAAACCGACGCCGTGAAAGCCGTCGAAGCCCGGCAGTCGCGCAGATGCGTCTTTACCGAAATGGCGAAACGCCTCGGTGCATGGCCCTGGCTTGACGAACTTCAACGCTTCTTGCAGCGAGTGATAGGCTTCTTTATAGCGCTGCATGGTCTCCGATGTTGGGGTTCCGTGACTAAATGTGCGCGCGAAGTCGCTGTAGTAACCGCCGGGACCGGCGACGGTGGCATCGCAGATCACCAGGTCTCCGTCTCTGACGACCAGATCGGCGCCCATCGGTTCGTTGTGCGGCCGGGAATCGGCGAGCGAAGAATCGTAAATCGAAATAAACTCGCTGCCAGCTTCGAATCCCTGATCCATGAGATAATCGAGCATGATTCGGCTGAGCTTATCTTCGGGCGGGTCTGACTCGCGTAACGCTTGGCGCACGAAATCGTAGCCACGTTCCTTGGCGCGGGTGGTCCAACGGATGAGCTGTAATTCGTCCGCGGTTTTCACTACGCGAGCTTGGTTAATCGCCGGCCAACCATCGACGAGATCAATTTCTTCTCGCTTCAAGCCATCGACCGCGCTCAGATTCAAGAAATCCACGCCGACGCGCTCGCCGGCGGCGCCCAACTGTTTCAATCCCATGACTGCTTGGTTGACAAAATCATCGGTCGCCACCGGCGGCCGCATGGCGAACATGTAGGCATCGAAACGAAGGCTCCGATAGTGTTTCTTGCGCGCCAGCTCACGCTGACAAATGATCGGCTCGCCTTCGGCGGGAATCAGAGCGAAGCGTTGGATGCCCGTGGCGCGGAGTCCCAACATCATGACCGTATTCGTCGCGTAGCGAATGTTCAAAAAGTCGGTCAGCAAAAGCGCGCCGAGATTTTCCCGCTTCATTGCGGCTTGCAATCGCGCCAGACGATCCTTTGCCAGGCGCTCCATGTCGACGCCGAATGGGCTAAGATCCGTGTGGAACATCTATCCTCCTGTCAGGCAATGACTTCGCCTACTGCCAAATTGTTTGGGAGTCAAGGGACAATTGTAGGAGCAGACCTATTTGTCTGCCCTTGCGGATGGGCGACCACATAGGGTCGCCCCTACAAGTCTAGCGCCGCCGCGTGCCTTGACTTGTCTTTCTAAAACAACTTGGTAAGTAATAAACCGAGCCAAAATTATGGATAACACTCTACAGGAAATATTGACCCTGGTCGAAAAAGGGACGATTGAGCAGCGCTGTGCGGCGTTGCTGGTTTTGGGCGCATTGAAATCGAACAGCGCGGCGGTCGTGAAGCTGGTCGGAACGATTCTCGACAATCCCAATCCGGTGCTGAAAGATTACGCGCTACGCTACTTCGAAGAGGTGCAGCCGAAGAACAACATTGTCCAGCTGCTCAAAATGCTCGACGACCCGGACAAAGAGATGCAAGAGCGGGCGGTGCGCTCGCTAATCGCTGCCCAACAATCGGCGGTGCAACCATTGTTGCAAGGAATAACCGGAGCGTCACGCGCCTGGCAGCTCAACGCGGCGCGGGTCTTGGGCGCGGTGCGCGGTAAGGCGGCGATGAAGGGCTTGCTGCAGATGCTTGCGGCGGGCACTGATGAGACGAATAAGACGATTTGCGATCTGCTAACGCCGGCAGTGCGCGAAATGGATGCAAAAGAGCATGACGCGCTGTATGACGAGGTCGAGTCGTTTGCGACGAAGCTTGACGTTAAACAGCAGCGCCCCGCGGTGGTTTCTGCCATGCGGCTGTTGGGGCAACTCGGACGTCCGCAGGCGCGCCGTTGGCTTTGCAAATTTGTCGGCGCCGAGCATCACCCCGCCGTGCGCTCACACGCCTTGGTCGCGCTGCTTCGTTGTTTGCGCGAGCAGGACATCCGCAAGGAAGAATACACGAAACTCTTCCCGTTGCTCGAAGAAGCGGAGTTCAGTGAAGTGACGCGACTGGCGCTCGATTTACTTGATGCCCACGAGTTGCCCGACGATTCACGCTCGCTGCTCGCCAAGCTGATGCAGAGCCCGCATACGGACGTGCAAAAATTTGCTCTTAGAAAAATGGGCGACGTCGGCACGCCGGCGACGGTGCGCACCCTGGTCGAGCAATTGGGCGATCCGGACTACCACAGGCGCGATGTCGCCGCCAGCTCCCTGCGCAAGATTCCCGAAGCCCGTGCGGCTTTGATCAAAGAGCTGTTGGCTTGCGAAGATGCCAGTAAAGCCTGGAGCATCGCGGAATTGCTGCCGTCCTTCGAGGGCAAATGGCGGCAAGATACCTTGGAAACATTGTGGAACAGGCTGCGTGAAGCGATCGACGCACAGGGTCGGATACAAACGGCCTTTCTACACGTGCTCAAGCAGGCGGACGCGGAAATGGCATACAACCGACTTGCCGAGCAGGGCGCCAAGTTAGTAAAGGCGAAGAAATACAAAGAGGCGATTGGCTTCTTGACGCCGCTCAAGGAATTTCCGCAGTTCAAGCCGGAGAACAAGTTTCACCTCGCATGGGCGCAGCTCAAGCTGCACGCGCACACGGTCGCAAGTCACAAAAATCATCCCGCTGTGGAGCTCTTCACCGATCTCTATCGGAACTCGGCCTATCCGGTGTTCGAAGCGCTCAAGAAGGAAAGGAGCCTAGCGCCCGAAGATCTCTTCGCGCTCGGCTTCGGCCTGGCCGAGCGCACGGGTCAGGAACGCGGCTTGGGGATCGACTTGCTCGAACATGTAGCCGAGAAGTTTCCCCGCAACAAGATCGGCAAGAGCGCAAAAAATAAACTGAAACTTGCCGGCGTTTAGGTTTTGGCTCGCCTAAGGTTGCTTTAATTACTGTCTTTGTCGCGCAGCTGCCGCCAAGGCAAAGACGTGGCAAGTGTAATTTCGGCCCGCCGTTTCGTTTGCCGTCAGTCCTCCATGGACCATTGACAGGAAAGCACCATTTCAGCTACCGTTTGGTCGACGTTAGATAAAGCCTACGACTATTCGGTGTAGTAAAAATCGATTATTAAATTTGAGCTCTGTCATTGGAGGTGGTTATGAGCAAACAGGCTATCGATCGCCGAGCGTTTCTGAAAGGAGCCGCGGCCACCGCGGCGGCAGTCATCGGAACTCAAATGGCAGCGGCGAACACGCCGGCGCAGGGAGCGGAGTCCAATTCGGACGGAAGAGAGAAGACGCCGAGTAGAGACAAGATCATCGGCCGACCCGGCTCGGATTTCATGGTCGATGTCATCAAGGCCACTGGTATCGAGTACATCGCGTCGAATCCGGGGTCGAGCTTCCGGAGCCTTCAAGAGTCGATCATCAACTACGGCGGCAACAAAAAACCCGAGTTTCTCACCTGCATGCACGAAGAATCTTCGGTCGCGATGGCGCATGGTTATGCCAAAGCGGCGGGCAAGCCGATGGGAATGATGGCTCACGGTACCGTGGGGCTGCAGCATGCGACGATGGCCGTATACAACGCCTGGTGCGACCGGGTTCCGGTCATGATGTTCGCCGGGAATTTCCTCGACGCTGATAAGCGTCGTCCCGGCGTCGAGTGGTATCACTGTGTTCAAGATCCGGCGGCGATTCATCGCGACTTTACCAAGTGGGATGACCAGCCGGTTTCGCTGCAGCATTTTGCCGAGTCGGTGATGCGCGCTTACAAGATTGCCATGACCCCGCCCATGGGGCCGGTGCTGATCACTGCCGACGGCGACCTGGCGGAAGAAGCGGTGCATGATGAAAAAAAGCTGCGCATTCCTAAGCTGACTGTTTCCATTCCGTCGCAGGGTGACAGCGGCGCAGTCTCCGAAGCGGCAAAGTTGTTGGTGGCGGCGCAAAATCCGGTGATTCTGGCTGACCGCGCTTGTCGCTCACAAGAGGGGATGAAGCGCCTTGTAGAGTTAGCCGAGGCCTTAAACGCACCGGTGGCCGATATCGGCGGTCGCATGAATTTTCCCACGACCCATTATCTCTGCCGCAGCGCGGACAAGCGCTCCTTGGTAGGCCAGGCCGACGTTGTTCTCATGCTGGAAGTCGCCGATCCCTGGGGACAGTTCAACACGATCAGCGACCCGCATCATGAATATCGCCGCCTGGCCAAACCCGACGTCAAAGTTATTCATATCTCGCTCGGCGACACCCTGACGAAATCGAATTATCAGGATATGCAGAGGTTCATGCCGGTGGATCTGCCCATTTCCGGCGATGCCCAGGCGACGTTCCCGGCATTGGTCGAGGCCGTGAAGAGCGCCACCAATATGTCCCAACGCGGAGCGATCGCCGAGCGCACGACTAAGTTGCGCGAAGACTATCGCCGCATGAAAGATCGGGCACGCGCCGAAGCAAGCCCCGGTTGGGACGCGAGCCCGTGCAGTACGGCACGCACGTCCGCGCACCTATGGAACACTATCAAGAACGAGAAATGGTGCGTCGCTGCTTCCGGCGTACAGTGGAACCGCAGTTTATGGCCGGCGACGGAGTATTATAACTTTCTCGGCGGCTCGGGTGGATCGGGGGTCGGCTATTCAGCGCCGGCAGCCGTTGGCGCAGCGCTCGCCAATCGTGACAAAGGAATCGTCACCGTCTCGATCGGAGGTGATGGCGATCTCATGTATGCTCCCGGCGTGCTCTGGACGGCTGCGCATCACAAGATCCCAATACTGATGGTGATACACAACAACCGGGCCTATCACCAGGAAGTGATGCACCTGCAAAAGATGGCGAGCCTGCACAACCGGCGCATGGACACGGCCGCAATCGGCACGACGATCGAAAATCCTAACATCGATTTCTCTAAGCTGGCGCAGTCTTTGGGCGTTTCGTCGGAGGGACCGATCAAGGATCCTGCGGCGATCGCCCCGGCTCTGTCACGCGCGCTGGCCGCGGTAAAGCGCGGCGAACCCGCGCTGGTGGATGTGGTTTCGCAGGGGCGTTAACCGAGGAGTTAGAATGCGCACTCTGGCTTCGACTGTGCTGCTACTGTTATTGATTGCCTCTGCCGCGCTCGCGCAGGAACCGGTGCCTACAGGCTCGTCCGAGCGCGGCCACCAGTCTTACATGAAGTATATGTGCTACACGTGTCACGGCACGATAGGTCAAGGAGCCGATCGTGGCACCGGCCCGAAAATAGCGCCGGGAATGCTTCCTTACGCGGCCTTCGCGCTTCAGGTGCGCACGCCACGGCTCGACATGCCGGCTTATCGCCAACAGTTCCTGACCGACCAAGAGCTCGCCGACATCTACGCTTATCTGGGGACGGTTAAAGCATCCCCAGCGGCGAAGGATATTCCTCTGTTGAAATTTGAATAGTAGGAAAGTCGCACTGCGGCTATTTGATGGCAGAAGGCCCGATCTGTTTTGCAGGTCGGGTCTTTTTTAATTTCTAATCTGTGGGTTTAACTCCCTGCACCTGCTGAGTAAAAGCGAATCAGACTTCTTAAAGTCCGTCAGTTCCCGCATGCTTTTAGCGGTGGTTCGACCGGGCTCACCACAGGCGAAAATTCCGACTGGACCCCCGATTAAAACATTCGGGGGTGAGTGCGCCCGTGATGGCGTCACATCAGCACGGTGAAAGTCCGTGTCGGAGTATGTCACAGCCCCGTAGCTGAAGGTAACTGCGTCGGCCCGAAGCGGCGTGGAGAGCAACCGGAGGCGAACTGTCGGTCCGTAGGTGAACGAACTCGATTCGGCGGGGGTGCTGCGACGAGCCTGCTCACTCAGGGCGAAGTCCGAAATTCGCTGGACACGCTGAGGGTGGTGGACAAAGCGATGTTCAGGCAGCCCAACGTGGTTGGAGACGGAACGACAGGAAGGTGTGGCGAGGTAAGCGGGGAGACCTGCGCTGTGGGTGGTGAGCGGCGCAGGAGTCAGAGTCTCCATAGTACCGAAGCGGTGAAAGCCGCGAGAGGGGCGGAAAGCAAAGCCGCGCCGAGGGAAGG
>VBKY01000362.1 GCA_005879255.1 Deltaproteobacteria bacterium | reverse complement strand
GAACGTTTCGTCATCGCTGCATCTTCGTCAATACTGCGTCCGGCATTCAGCGCGTCGAGGATCTCCGCGGCAAACGCATGGGCGTGCCCGAATATTCCATGACGGCGGCGGTGTGGCTGCGCGGATTGTTTCAACATGAATACGGTATCCAGCCCACCGAGATCCACTGGGTGCAGGCGGGTGAAGAACATCCGGGACGAAAAGATCGCGTAGACTTCGAAATGCCGCCGGGCGTTCGGCTGGAGAGCCGGCCAGACACCACGCTGAATATAATGATCGAGAGCGGTGAGGTCGACGCCATGATGTCACCGCGCATGCCGACGTGTTTTCTGCAGGGATCACCGCGAGTGAAACGATTGTTTGCGAATTATCGCCAGACTGAAATGGAATATTTCAAGAAGACCCGGCTGTTTCCGATTATGCATGTGATCGTGATCAAACGGTCGATCTATGAGAAAGATCCATGGGTTGCTCAGACACTTTTCAAAGCGTTCTGCGCAGCCAAGGAAATCTGCATGCGTGAGCTTTACGATACGAATATCCTACGCGTGAGCTTGCCTTGGACTTCGGCCGAATATGAAGACACGCGCGATCTGATGACCGGAGACTACTGGCCGTATGGCCTCGAGCCGAACCGGGAAAATTTGGAGACGCTGCACGGCTATTTGTACGAGCAGGGCTTGATCAAGCAGAGGTTGAATCTTGACGAGCTGTTTGCACGAGAAACGGTGGAAGCATTTAAAATTTAGCCGCAAAGGCATGCCCTGAGCCCTTCGCCTACGCTCAGAATAGACTCCGTCGAAGGGACGCAAAGGTCGCAAAATAAAATTCGGCAAAACTGTGGATGGGCGGCTTCTGATTGCGCACCCCATCACTCCAATACTCCAGTACTCCAATTGTTTTAGCGATAGTCCCGCATTCCCCATGGCGTGAAGACGATGATTTGCGTCGGCGGCGGCAGCGCCGTCTTACTGAAGCTCATGATATGGGTGTTGAGATATTTGTTAGGATAGCCTTTGACGAACATGTCCAAGAGGTAAGTGCTTTCCCGGTAGTGCATTGGGATAGCGATCTTCGGTTTCAGTTGCTGCAGAACCTCCCGCGCGGTGTCCGGCGGCATGGTAAACGTGCCGCCGATCGGAATCATCGCGATATCTACCTTGCCGAAGGCTTTGATCTGTTCTTCGGTGAGCTTGTGGCTTAGGTCTCCCAGGTGAGCAACACAGATGGTACCGAGGTCGAAGACAAATGCGGCGCCCTTAAGAGCGTTGCCGAATTGCTGCTGGTAGACGGGGACGGTGTAGACCAGAATATCGCGCACCGTCGTGCTGATCTTGTTCCATTCCGCGCCGTAGTTGCCGAGTCCTCGCAGGATGATTGGTTTGCCTTTCGCCAGTTCCACGTAATTGTGATTGGGATGTTCTCTGCCGACGGTGACGGCGTGAGGCGCGACTTCGGGTGTTGGGTAAAAGCCGGGCGCAACCGGGTCGGTGATAATTTTTGTGCCCTTCGATGAGGTAATCTGAAAAAAGTTGTGGCCAAAGAACTCAATTGTGACGTCGGGCTCGGCGGCGTACGCCGACCGAATCCAGCCTCTGGCGACATCGAGCTCCCGGCACGAGGAATAAGCAGTTTGCGGCGAGAGCACAAACAGGAACAGCGAAACTGCGAGCATTCGACTCATCGAATTTCTCTAGGGAGCGCTGATTCTGTGGGTAAAATGCTCGGCCTTAAAAAAATCGGCGACGTATTCGGTCGAGGGGGAGCGCATCAAATTCTCCGCCGTATCGGCCTGTTCGAATCTGCCTTCATGCATCACTGCGATACGATCTGCCAGCGCGATCCCATCCGCTAGGTTGTGCGTCACGTAAAGCGTCGTCAACTTGTGTTCTTTGTGAAAAGCCAAGATCTCCTGGCGCATTTTCAGCCGGTTGGGTGGATCGATGTTGCTGAGCGGCTCATCCATGAGCATGATATTGGGCGAGGTTACCATCGCGCGGCCGAGCGCAACGCGTTGTTGTTGCCCACCGGAAAGCTCGGAGGGTTTTCGTTTGAAGAAGCTTTCTTCGATGCCAATTTTCCACGCCAACGGACGGAGGAATTCAGCGATTTTGTCGCTCGACCATTTTCGTACTTTCAGCGGCAGACTCAGATTCGAGTAGCGCTGATCATCGAATACCCGCATATGCGGCCAGAGCGCGTAGTTTTGAAAAATCATTTGAACGCTACGCCGGCCGACGGGAACGTCGTTTACCGGAGCGCCGCCGATGAAGATAGTGCCGCTGTCGGGCTGTTCGAGCCCGGCGATGAGTCGCAGGGTAGTCGTCTTGCCGCAACCGCTTTCACCTACGATAACGAGGAACTCACCCGCCTCGACGTCCAGGCTCGCTTGGTCGACTGCGATGACGCTACCAAACCTTTTTGTCAGCTTGCGTAATGACAGCGAAACCACAGCGCCATGCTAGTAAAGGCAGGCTTAAAAGACAACATGAAGTCGTACTGGCGAAGCATCAATAACTTGGTTATGATTGGCGCGAGAAAAAAATCGTCCCCCTATGCATCTCGCCCATTGGAGGATTTATGGCCGGTTTACTTGGTCCCGAAGAACTCATCGCCGATCTGCAACATACTCTACAGCAGCGTCATCCCAAACCTCATCCGATTCGTCAACTTCTATTGACCGGTAGACTGACCAAAGAGCAGCTTCAATGGTGGGCAAGAAATCAGTTTCATGAATTTCGTAACATCCACCGTTTTTTCGGTATACGCTATCAGAAGTGTCCGATCCCGGAGCTGCGCCGAATGCTGCTGGAAAACATGGTGGAAGAAGAGGGCGAAGATCTTTTCGGCGGCAAATATCCGAGTCACCGCGATCTCTGGGTGCAGTTCGCCGAGGGGATCGGGATTGGGCGCGAGGATATTCTAAATTACGAGCCGCTCCCAGGGATTCGCGCTGCGCTGGAGATGTACGTGTCGTTGGTTCAGCAAAGCCACTGGGCGGTCGCGATCGGCACCGGCCTGGTCTTCGAAGGCGGCGGCCCAAAGCGCATGAAAGAGGAAAGGGAAGCTCTGGAGAAATATTATCCCTGGGTTCCGCCGAGCGGCTTGGATTTTTTCCGGGCGCACGAATACCACGACGAGAGCCACGGCAACATGGTGATCGACGTGATCAAGCAGCACTGCATGGAGAAAAAGCTTCAACACGACATGCGCGAGGCGGTGAAACAGCGTGCCGACATCATGTGGCTGCAGAATGACTGTATTTATAACGCGTTCGTGAGGCCCTCGCTGGCGGCAGACATCATTCAAGAGATAGAAGGACGGCTTGAATAGGCGTTCAAAGATTCAAGGTTCGAAAGTTCGAGAACCGGAGAAGATTGGGGTTTCTTTTCGCGCTAGGTTGTCATTTCGAGCCCTTCGGGAATCCTCAGGACAGGCTCCGCGAGAAATCTTTCCCGGTGGGATTGAAGAGCAGATTTCTCGTCGCTGACCGCTCCTCGAAATGACAGGCGAGGCTATTAGGATGTTCCTTAGAGACTGATCACAGTTTACGAAAGTACTTTTAATATGAGTGACAAAATCATTGACCTCCGCAGCGATACAGTAACAAAGCCATCACCGGCCATGCGCAAGGCTATGGCGGAGGCCGAAGTCGGTGACGATGTTTACCTGGAAGACCCGACCGTCAATCGCCTGCAGGCGCGGGCTGCTGAAACTTTCGGAAAGGAGGCAGGTCTCTTCGTTCCTTCCGGCAGTATGGGCAATCTTACTTGCATTATGGCGCAGACGACGCGCGGTCAAGAAGTTATCTGCGAAGCAGCCGGCCATATCTACAATTACGAGATGGCGTCGATGTCGGCGCTCGCGGGTGTTCTACCTCGAGTTGTTCCAACCGAAGACGGCATTATGAGCTGGGAGCAGATTGCGTCGGCGATTCGGGAAAAGTCTTACTCCCGACCCCAGACGTCACTGGTCGCTCTGGAAAACACGCACAACATGGCGGGCGGCACGGTTTATCCGACGCGCCTTGCGCACGAGATTTGCGACAAGGCGCACGAAGTCGGTCTTAATGTTCATCTCGACGGCGCGCGCGTGTTCAACGCTGCTGTTTACCTCGGCGAGAATGTGGCGGAGATGACCAAGAGGTTTGACTCCGTGCAGTTCTGCTTTAGCAAGGGTCTAGGTGCGCCGGTGGGATCGATGGTCGTGGGATCAAAGGATTTCATCGATCAGTGCCGGGTGATTCGAAAAATGCTCGGCGGCGGCATGCGTCAGGTCGGTGTTCTGGCAGCAGCGGCACTCGTTGCCTTGGAAGAGGGTCCGAAACGGCTCCACGTCGATCATGAAAACGCCCTGCTACTGGCTCAAGGATTGGCACGCATACCGCACATTCGTATCCAACCGGAAAAAGTTCAAACCAACATCGTACTATTTGATGTCGGTGAGGCAGGACTCACTTCGAGCGAATTTTTGAGGCGTTTAGCCGAACGCAAAGTGCTCGGCGGGGCTGTGGACGCCAGACGAATTCGAATGGTCACCCACCTGGATGTCGATCGAAACGACATCGAACAGGCGCTGCGGATTATTGGAGAGGTCGTCGGAGCGGGTTTCTAAAACGAATCGTCGGCCATCCAAAAAAATATCTCGCCAGTAAGGAGGTAGCACTAGCAAGCCGCAATTCGTACAAAAGGAGCCCTCATGATCATCGATACCCACTTTCACGCGTTTCCCGGTAAATTTCTCGAACTGTTACCCGAGCCCCAGAATGAGGTGAGGGGAGTCGGGTTTCACGCTTTTGATCACCGCGAGTATCTCGATGTTATGGACAAATACGGCATTGATATCGGCGTGCTGTCGAACACGGGCGGCAGAATCGAGAAATCCGGCCGGGCGCGTGCCCTGGAGTTGTGCCAAATTCTCAACGACGCGTTCGCCGACGCGCACGTGAAATATCCGCGGCGCTTCATGGCGTTCGCACGGCTGCCGATGGTCGACATGGACGACTGCGTGCGCG
>VBKY01000361.1 GCA_005879255.1 Deltaproteobacteria bacterium | reverse complement strand
GCTCGTGTCGAGCGGAAGAAAGTCGCCGAGTATTTGCTATCGTTCTCGCATTCCGACGGAAGTAGCAAGACACGTTTCTTTTCAATGTTTGGGTTTCGCGTGCAGGAGTGGGAGGTTCTTGCCAGTGCTCTTAGAAAACATGGAAGAGAAAATCTCGTGAGTGTTTCCGTAGAATCAGCGCATGGAACTCGTTATAGCGTTGATGGCCCCCTCGAAACGCCTGATGAGCGTAATCCCGAAGTGCGAACGGTTTGGATTTTGGCCAAACGTTCACGAGCGCCACGACTAATAACGGCGCACCCTAGATAGGAGGACCGTATGATCAAAGAACATGACAGGGTTGTCTTGAAAAAAGAAGTCCCGGAACAAGGATTGAAAACGGGCGACGTAGGTACAGTCATCCATGTCCACAAAAAGGGCGAAGCGTTTGAAGTAGAGTTTGTAGCTCTCGATGGAGAGACGTTGGCAATAGCGACTTTAGGTGCGTCCCAGATTCGTCCAGTTCAGAGAAAGGAAATCACGCACGCACGTTTGTTACGAGCGTAAGCTGCGGTTATCTCGCCCCCTTGGGGTCTCCGAGGGCAACTTCCCGGGGTCGGACCACGGCAATTTCTTGATTTGACAATATCAGATCGCATAGAAGGCATCATTAAGAGCTTAGCGGTGACTTTTTGAAGCGGAAATGCAACCTCTAAGAGAAAACGATGCCGCGAGCCAACCATTTCATGAACCAGACACTCTCTTCTGGGAAGAAAACGCTGAAGTGCTAAGACAAAGTTTGGTCCGCCCCGATCTTTGGAGCGCGAGTTTTGCTTGGGACTTCACGATCTCCTCGTAGGGCGGTTCCGGCATTCCCTTCTTCCAGGTGGGGTCGCGGATCTCGAGGCGGTTGCCGCTGGGATCATGAAAATAGAGCTCCCGCCCGGTGAAATAGCCCTTGGCGCGGTATTCCAGCTCGACGATGGGAATCTTCTTTTCGTGAAGCGTCTTGCAAGCCTGCACGAAACCTTCGGCGCTCACCGTGAAAGAATGATGCACGCGCTCTTCGACCGTGTTTTTGTCCTGCGGTTTCTCCCGCTCGCATAAAAGGATATTGTGATCGCCGATGTTGAAGCAGGACATCACGTTGTTGTTGAGGCGCCCGACCGCTTTGAGGCCGAGCAGCCCGCCATAGAAATCTTCGGATTCCTTTAAGTTATTGACGGGAATCGACCAATGAGTGACGCCTTCGATTTTGAACGTTCCCATAGAAAACCTCCTTGCATTACTGCAATGTTTAATACTGACCCAGCCGAAAAATAAACTTCTTCGTTCGAGAAGACAACTGTAATAGTTGCTGATGGGGTTACCATATAGCCGACAGGTCAAGTAGGCACAAACCTTCCCGCAAAGAAGAATTTTTTTTTCTTCTCCCATAGTATCAACCGGTCCGTGTTTGATCGTCTAGGTCACGCCCCCTGTTTCCAATCATTCGGTGTCAGATTAGGTCCGCACCAGTCTCAGCTTTAGGCTGATCAGCCTCTGGCTGAACCGTTAATCAGGTTCAAGGCGATGGAGTCGTTGCATTTAAGCGAGCTATCCCCTGCCCGCTGCTCGCGCTTGGATTGACGAGCATAAGTAACAACTACCCGTTGGCACGCCGATGGACAAGGCGACCGATAAGAGTGTTGCTGACAGCTAATCCGACTTCACGCGCGCGATAGCTTTTATGATGTCTTCAAGAGCTTCGGGGTAGACCTTAGAAGCTAATAAAAAAAGTTTGTCGGCATCGTCCATATCGCATTTGATTTCCACTATGCGCTCGAAGTGATCGCCCTTCGGTCGGCGGATAATGATGCCATTTTTGAGGACCGCGTATTCGCGTGAGGATTGGTCGCACTTATCTACAAAGCCGTCATAAACTGGGAGTAGCATCTCAATGATGACGTGCAACACAGGCCAAATAAATAAGAATCACCCGCAGCTGTCAATCGAAATAGAAAGTGTCGGAAAAGCGACAATTAACCGCGTATTTATGACGAGGCTGTGATTAGTTCCTGAATGGTCTACAAGTGATCAAGCCGCTCTCCAAGCCATGCATCGAGCAGTGGTGCAACCAGACGGCACCTATGCACTGCGCGAGCAGAGTGAAGCTTACAGGCATGAATTTGCGAGCGAAAGTGACGCGCTAAGACTGGGATTAAAATGCTGAAACTGTGGGTAGCGTGGTCCGACCGCATGACTCCCGTGGTCTGCGCTAAGACCCGATGTTTCGAGCGCACGCAATCTGATGAGCCGCCGCACAGTCAAGCTGCTTGCTCGCGGTGCGATTCGCTAACGGAGTCGCGCAGCCTTATTTTTTCCGTATCAAGGCCGAGTCGCCGGGCATCAAGATAACACTCATAGCAAACAATCATGTCTAGCCTCATGACGCCAAATTCCCGGTTCGTGACTCTGTAAGCGCTGCCCATCGTGAACCTGTTGCAACGCTGGCAGTGATGCTCCATATAGCCGTGCATTGGCAAGAAATATGCCATAAGGCAGCGCCCTACCCTACCCCGAAAAGTGCTTGTCCGATCGAAACTTTAGCGCGCCGCGGAACATTCGGGATTCCCAACTTTGAAGGAATTTAACTACACTAGGAAGTGAAATAGCGGTGAAGAACGACAAAACTACTTTCCCGTTGCATGACTCAATACCGCCCATCGTCCAGTCCCAAAACATCCGTGAATACAAATTTAGGCGCGCGGCGCGAAGCATCCATGCACTAGCCCCGTTCCAATCGTTCAATCGCTTCGCTCCGTTCAAAACGTTTAAGGACACAACCCTGAGTGTAGCTAGGTTCCGGTCGGACCAAGGCAACTTCTTGATTTAACAGCCCAAGGTATCATAAAAAGCAGCGGTCGCTTTTTGAAGCCGAAAAGCCACCCTCTAAGGAAAACCGATGCCGCGCGCCAACATTCAACAACTGCGGCCCGTTCCAAACGTTCCACCGCTACGCTCAGTTTAAGTCGTTCCAATCGTTAGCAGATTCAAGAAAGGGAAACTTATACTTCGGGAGCCTCGGAATGCGCGATCGGCGTCGTTACTTGCGCTGGGTTTTCGAAGCAAGGAAGCGCTTTGGTTTGTCGGTGCTCAACTGTATGGTTACGTCCAACCATGTCCATCTTTTAGTGAAGGACACCGGGCCAAACGTTATCGCGCAGAGTATTTAGATGCGCTTCTGTTGAAGGAGACCAGATGCCTAAGAAAGAAGTTATTCAGGTGAATCTTGCTGCGGCGAATCCAAATCTCTCACCGGCCACGCGGTTTGGAGATCTGGTGTTCGTCGCCGGTCAAACCGGCCGACACCCAATCACCGGGGAGGTCGGCAGAGACGTTCGCGAGCAGACTCAGTACGCCCTTCAACGCGTCAAGATGATTTTGGAAACCGCGGGGACATCTCTCGACAATGTTCTGACGGTGCTGACGCATCTGACCAGACGTGAGGAACTTGCGGCGTACAACGAGGAGTACGCCAAGTTTTTCCCGAGCAACAAACCAGCCAGGACCACGGTGGAAGTCATGTTGAACGCCCCCGAACTCCTTGTGGAGATAACCGTCACCGCCTGCATTCCCGATTGATTAAAAATAGGCATCCGGCACGAGGCAACAGGCAACAGGCCGGAGGTAAGAGTTCCATTCCTTTCAGTCGTTCAACCGCTACGCTTCGGTCAAATCGTTGGGCCAACATTCCGGTGGCCTCCATGGCTTCTTCGGCTCGGAGACTGCCGCGCCTTGCAGTGGACGAGCTGCTGTGGAAACAATTAGACTCATCGCAGCAAACGCGCGCTGAGAGTTCATATGGAGGATGCATTATGATTCCGCTGAGCCGGTACGAGGCTGGAGAAGTTATTATTCAAGAAAACGACCTTGGCGAAACGGCCTATGTCATCAACCAAGGGCAGGTTGAAGTAAGCAAGGAACTACAGGGGCAAAAGGTCCACCTGGCTTACCTTGGGGCTGGAGAAACCTTTGGCGAAATGAGCATGATCGACGAGAAGCCACGCAGCGCAACCGTGACAGCCGTTACCGAGACTCTGGTGTGTGAGATCCGGCGGGACGACTTTTTCAACAGCTTTCAGGAACTCCAAAAAGCTGACCCCCAGCACGCGCTGGTCCCGAAGGAAGTCTTACCCGTAGTTCCAGCTTGGGGACAGCCCACTGTTACGCTGGAAGGGGTAACCCCGCGAGCTGCCGCCGCTCTACCGGTAACTCCTTTTCAGATCACACAATTCCCCTTTCGTATTGGCAGACAGAGTGCAGATCCGCTTGTCTATAATGATCTGATGCTTCCCGACTCTGTGCCGCTACAAATCTCTCGGCATCATCTTGCCTTTATCAAACACGAAGGCCGGGTAGGGGTTCAGGACCGAGGTAGCACCCTGGGTTCATGGGTAGATGGTCGACAGGTCGGCGGGCCATCTGGCCTGTCTGGCCCCGTGTTTTTTACTGGGTCAGAAGGGCTTCTTGTGTTAGGCACTCGGGACTCCCCCTTCAGATATCGGGTTAGCCTTGGTACTAGGGTTTCGTGAGATTCGGCAGGAACGACTTTGGATGCTCAAGGTGAAGCACAACAAGCAGGCAAACAGACACTAGGCAACAGTAATTCCGTAGACCCTTGCGCCTCCTTTAGCTCCTTAATCCGTTGCGCTTGCTTTTGATAAGTTTAAACACTATTCGCGATCAGCCGCCGGGAGGGTTGCGTTGCTGAACGCGATCCACTCCCGAGGCTCGCAATCGCTACGGCAGGTAAACGACATTTTCCCAGCTGAACACGTCGCGCGTGTGCGGATCAATGGTCAGCCGCAGCCATTCCGACGGCGTGTTAACCGAGCCTTGCACGGTTATGCGGGTGAAATTCGGCACTGGCTGCGTTTTGTGGATCTTGCCTGCGGCACTATTCGGGTCCGCTAGCGGCTGATCCGCTCCAAAGACATGCGAGTCGCCGTTGATAAGCAGGACCGGGGGAGAAAAGGGGACAGGCTAGGACAGGCTACTTTTTTGGAATCCCTGGGTCGGACCAGCGCAAGATCTTAATTCGATAACATCGGTCATGCCCGAGGGCTTTAGATTTGCTATCCTGCCGATTTGCAAAACCGTCGGAGATTATGGCACGGGCCGCACGAATCGAATATGACGGGGCACTATATGAAAGATTTCCTTCTACCGGTCATGGGGAAAAAGGCCCGGCGAGCTATTCTGGTTATCCTCAGCAACCTTATAATAGCTATCATCCTTTTTGCCTTACTCGAACTCGCGTACAGAATACGCGTGGATGGCTTCTTCAACGCTTTTGCCAACATCATCAACTACTATTCAGTGCCTTATTCAAATCTTGGAACGTCCAATTGGGTGATCTACGACGCGGAGCTGGGTTACCGTTTGAATCCGAAACGGCTGAACATTAACAGCCGCTCCGTAAGACACGAGGAAATCGTCCTCCCCAAGCCACAGGGCACCTATCGAATCATTGTACTGGGAGACTCAGTTCCTTGGGATAAGGATGGATTCGTCGACTACGTACGTAAGCAGCTAAACGGTCAAGGTCGCTATGAAGTGATCAACGCAAGCGTTCCGGGCTATACTAGTTATCAGGAGCTGCTTTTTTTTAAGCGGTATTTGTTCGAGACGAATCCTGATTTGGTAATCTGGACGTACTGTCTGAACGACAACCACAAATTTCTCCATCAGTTCGATGAGAAGGCGCGAATGTTGGTGACCGAAGAAGCCCGAAAAACACTGACAATCGACTCTTCTGGGGACTTCCTCATTAGTCGAAGTTACATTCTTAGCTGGTTGCGGATCAAAATTATGGCTAAGAAACAACAGGAGAAAGAAAACACTGGTTCACGGTTCGTGTGGGAACCGCAAACGGATTTTAATATTGCATGGAAGGACTATTCCTGGAGGTCGTATGAAGATTATCTAAAAGAAATGCTGGGGCTCTTAGCTCAAAAAAATACAAAACTTGCGGTCGTTGTTTTTCCTTACGAGCCACAGCTGGACTATCGCCATGACACGATCAACTACGATTATACGGTCAAACCGCAGCGGATTTTGAATGCCTTATGTGAAAAATACCGGGTCCGCTGTCTCGACATGTATCCGGTCTTCAGTCCCTTTTATGATAAAGACCAAAAGCTTTTTAGGGACGGTATTCATCTAAATGATCACGGACATCGAGTAACTGCGGAGACAATCCATGAGTTTTTGCTTAAAAACCAGCTTGTGCCGCCGAACTAACTTTGTATAGTTCCGCAATTTTTTAGTTTCCCTTCGCTCATGCTTTAGGCAATGTGAGGCAGTGGGCGCCCCGCATAGTAGCTTGACGGACCTTATAAACAACTTATCCACAGAAATTTGTGGATAACGCAGGATTGGAGAGACCGACGCACGCAATTGGATATTTTTTTTCTTGCCTTTTGCCATTGCTGTTATACTCTGCGTTTAACACTTCACGTCGTCACTCAAATTTTTTTAGCGGCTAGTTCTAAAGCGCGGTCACGCTTCAAATCGAAAGGAGATAGGCCATGGAGTTTGTTTGTCGGCGCTGCACCCACTTTACAAAAACACCCTATCACGTCACCACGGAAGACGCAGGCGTTGTTATGCTTAATATGCTTGTATGCCCTTCATGTGCGCGGCTAGCGAAGAGATTGGGGCTTCCCGTGGTGAAAATGGAATCGGCGAAAACAGTCGCTAAAACAAAACGTGTCCAGGCGACGACAGACAGCAATCAACATCCTGTTCAACCTCCACGTTCGATTCGCTGAACTGCTTGACTTTGCTGCCCAACGACTTCAACGTTTCACGCGATCATTGATGTAGAAGGCTTTGTGCCGTCTTCGCGAGCACGTGTAGCTGAAAGCTTTGAAGAGACAGATTGCATTCATTAGTGGGCTTCAGTTGCCCTTCCTCTGAAATATGTGAGGTAACGAGCGTTGAGGTAATTCGGATCGGAGAACTTATTTACTTTTGATCTACCTCATTATTGCCACAAAGCCAGCCTCGACATCTTCTGCCTCCGACACGAAAGCCTCGAAGAATCCGACAATCTCCCCGATCCCGACGTGTTGGGCCAGGAAATCGTTGACATTGCAATCGGTAGTTCCAGGAGCATTTTTTAGATTCTCGTCCTTTATGTCGTAGATTCGTGACTTGTCCATATCAACGAGCAATAACGCGAGAAAATATTTACGCGGGTGGGAGAAGAATGCTGAAACTGTTGATACATAGCGCGGTCCGACCCGGTGACATCCCGGCAATTCACGTCTATTTAGGCTTCCTCGTTTTTTCTGTGGCGTGGTTCAAATCCACTCGCCCCGACCACTTTCTATAATACCTCTCTTAAGCCTGGTCCTTACATCAGCTGGGCGCCGCTACGACGTAGAATCGAGCATTTCGCGCGGTTGCGCGGCGAGCCGGCTCTCGGCGTTAACTTTCGTAAAGCCGCACCGTCTAAGTCAGCGGAGGGTAGATTCATGAAGACAAAACTCACAACTTTAGTTTTCGGCACTCTGGTTGCGGGCTCTTTGGTGCTTTTAGCCGTTGGTCCGGCGTTAGCCCGGGATTGGGACAGGCCAAATAACGCTCACCCTGGCCGTGATTATCACCACCGTAGTTTCCCCGCTCCGGCACCTGTTTACCCGGCCGATCGTAGCCCTCATTGGGGTTGGCGTTACCCTGCGGCGCCCGCTTATCCTCCCACACCAATTCCTAGTTATGGCTATCCTGGTTACGGGTATCCTGTTGCGGGGACGGCCTACGACCAGGATCTCTATCGGCGACTGGAAAATGCGCAGCGCAAAAAGGCTTACGATGCAACGCATCATGCCAGCCGGGAACGACTCGCAGATGACAACGCACGCATCGCCCGCCTTGAGCGTAAACTCGGCCTAAGGCGCTGAGTTCGCCTAACCAGGGGGAAGAAGCCTGGGGTCATCCATTAGCAGCTTTGGTGCATTGAAACACACGCTCTCATGCAAACGAGGCCCGTTCCAGTCGTTCCAAACGTTCCAAACGTTCAACCGCTCCGCTTCGTTCAAATCGTTTAGGAATTTAGGACTGCGCCGGGAAATGTTCAAATAACACAAGTTGGGAGACGCTTCGTCATTGAAACGCTGGCTCCAATAAAAAAGCGAGGCCACGCGCCAACGAGGATATTAGGGACGTTGTTGACTAGCTGGACTAACTTAGATGAGGGATGAAAGCGTTGAACGGAGTGGCTTAGTTCATCGCGACTCATTGCCGTCCGGTTCTCAAGCTTTGCTGGGGCTCGAGTGCTCGGTATCCGGCCAATAGTTGAGGGCGTGTAGAGCGTCGCGAATCGGCTGGACCAAATTGGGTTGCGGGCCGGGCATACCTTCTTCCTCCGCGACTTCCATCGACATCGCGTCCTGTTCCCATTGCTGAAGGATTTCAAGTTTTTGTTCGCGCGACAATTCTTGGCTTGAAACGATTTCTTGAGGGGTCTTAAAAACGGCTGCGGGATTCAGTTTTGCTTTTTTGAAATCCATTTTGCTTCCTCCTTTTTTTTCCCTTTCACCGGGTTATTAAAAGTTGCGGCGAAAATAACTGATAACGCTTCCCGCTGTCGGGTTCATCCCTCGAAGCCTGATATCGTTTTTGACATGTTCCCCTCATCGATCAGCGCAGTTTTCATGTACTGACACTATACGCTTCCGTCCAAGAGCACGTCTGTTCAATATGAGACAGAGTTACCGGGCCCTGGCCCTCGCTAACTACTGTCGCTCGTTCCAGTTCAAGCCGTTCAAAACGTTCAATAGCTACGCTCATTCAAAACTGAAGCCCGTTCTAATCGTTCCAGAATAAAACGGGGTCAGAGAACAATTTTATTTTCACAACAGGAAACAAACGGCAGGCTGCTTTTGTTATTTTGACAACTCGATTCTAGCAAACGCCGCTACCGAAAGAACCCATGACGCTTCGAGAGACAACCCGCAAAATCATCGTTGAAACCGCGAGCGGCTGTCCGGTGGTCGCAATTGAGGACACGTCCCTAAAGACCTTGGCGCCGCCACGCATTGCGCGCGGTGCGACCTCCCATAAGGCTTCGGCGCTTGAGAGCGTGAGC
>VBKY01000205.1 GCA_005879255.1 Deltaproteobacteria bacterium | reverse complement strand
GACGAGGCGCAGGTGCGAAATTACATCAGAGAGCAAGAGAAAGAAGATCGTCGACTCGATCAACTGAAGATGTTCGAATAGGAAGCGTGCCGGCGTAGCCGGCCAAACCGCTTTGAGCGGTTCACAAATCAAGCCTCCGGCTTTGCCGGAGGTACATGACTTTACCACTACGCGTTCTACCAGTGATTTCTATATTTCCTGCGACGACTAGGAATCAGTTAGACGCAAAAGCAGGAGGAATACGGTTGGGCCTTTTGGGCTGTGTGTGGCGGATCGTCTGAATACTGGATAATTCAGCGCGTCGCGGTTTGAAGCGGTCTGTTTGCACTGGTTTGCGTGTTTGACATTTCCTCGGATATGCCCGCCCGCTTCTCGGTCGCAGCTTGAAACGCGTCGAGTCGTCTTTCCAAATTCGCCAGCTGACTAGTCAATACTATGAGCCAAACGAGCATAACCACCGACAGAACTAACAGGACGTGGCCGAACTTGATGTTCAAACCCTTGATCTGAATCCCGAGCATCATCAAGTCTCTGACTTTTGATTCCATCGCTTCGCCCTCCTTCTTTTCAGCCACGATTAAGAAGCGTTTCATATCGCAGTCCGGGAGCATTTCGCTGTCCGTATAAGGTCCGCTTCGTTTGATGTCAAAGCCGTTTTCGTCAAGCCAGGCAAAGCACTGACTCCTCTCATTGATCGGGCCGGTGATCCTGATCCGTTCGATACGCATTGCCGTGATGTCCGGCTGATGACTTTGCGTCTCCATTATCTGTCTTCCTTTACATTCCAAACTGTAGCCTTCATTACCCTTCGACCTGAACACCATTCTGTTTTGCAAAGTACCGATTTGTTCCGATCCACCCCAGCCGTTAATCGACTCATACTTCCGGCAACTGAAAAGACCGACAAAGCGCGTCGTACTTTACTGTGGCATTTTTCTTGCGCCAATAACCGCCGGTAACTCCGGTGAGAAGGTGATTCATAAGGTTTGGGTCGTTCTTATTCACACGTCACGTTCGCTGTCATTGGTGAAGTACTGCTGTGGACTTCGGTACGGCACGTGTAATTCACCGCAAAGGCTATTCACTAATCATCGGAGTTACCAAAAAAGGGCCTGCCGCAATCTGCTAGTGAAATCCACCAGCCGGTCCGTGATGCCGTGGCCGTGTAACAATTAGTGGCCTACTTCTAACCATCCCGCACAACGGCAAAAATCCGCTAACCTCATCAATCTTTTTAGCAGGGTTATACCTTGAGCTACTACGGGGCAAAACTGTCGGCGGATTGGGCACAGGAATCCTGATCCAGCCTGACGCTGATATGAGCTGAGATTAGCTCGGCGCTATAGAAATTGGTTTTGTCGACGGCTCTGCTATTTGTTACCATCAATCTCAAAGGCGGGTCAAATAGCGATGAAATTTTTTCGGCACGGCAAATTCAAATACTTCGTGCCCGAACACGTGGGTCATTGGCAGCTACAACCGTCGCGAGCATTACGATTTAGACTGCGCTTGAGCTGGCTTGGTAGCGCTCTGCTGCTGCTCTCGAGCTGTAGCTCCGCGTCAGCGCCGCTATCGATCAAGATGGTTAACCCGGAAACGAATCAGACGCTCGCCTGCTCCGCGAGGGACGAGTCCTCCCGGGCGGACCCTTCGGTGCTTGCCGCTGCCGTCGAAACTTGCGCCAGACAGTTGGAAGCCAATGGTTTCGTCCGGGAAAGATAGCTGCCGCGGCATTCGGCGCCAAATTCAATCGGGCCGTCATTACAGTAGTTCCCATCCTGTTGGATCTTGACGCGGACGAAAGATTCCAGCTGATCTCTGCGCTAAAATTTCTCAATTTCCATTTAGGCGGAGCACTTATCTTGACATTCTTAAGGGCGAAGCATAACTTAGACTCATAAGGTCTATCTAGGAGGAAACATGGCCAAGAGTTTTCAGGATATTATGGCCGAGGCGCGTAAGGATGTTCCCGAAATCACGCCACAGCAAGTCAACGATTTATTGACAAATAACGGCAAATCTCACGTTCTACTTGACGTCCGTGAAAGCGATGAGTGGCGCCAGGGACACTTGGAAGGAGCGCTTCCGTTGCCCCGCGGATTTCTCGAAATTAAAGTCGAGACTGCCATACCCGACAAGAATGCCCCGATCATCGCCTACTGCGCCGGCGGCGTCCGTTCGCTGTTGGCAGCCAAGGCCATGAAAGAGATGGGTTATCAGAATGTCTCGTCGATGTCGGGCGGTTATACAGCCTGGAAGAACGGCGGCTTCAAGTGGGTGCAAGATTTCCAGTATACCCCCGAACAGTTGATTCGTTACAGCCGGCATTTTCTCCTCCCGGAAGTCGGCGAAGCGGGTCAGGCAAAGTTGCTTCAAGCCAAGGTCTTGATGGTCGGCGCCGGCGGTCTCGGATCGCCGTCCGCGTATTATTTGGCCGCAGCCGGAGTCGGCACGTTGGGCATCATCGACAATGACGTTGTCGATATTTCCAATTTGCAGCGACAAATACTTCATGCCAACGACCGGGTCGGCACGCCGAAAGTCGAATCCGCCAAGAAGACTCTCGAAGCGCTGAACCCGGATGTGAAAGTTATTCCCTATAACGCCAAGCTGACGTCGGAAAACATCATGGAGATCATCAAAGACTATGATTTGGTGGTTGACGGCTGTGACAACTTTCCGACCCGCTATTTGGTCAACGACGCTTGCGTACTCGCTGGTAAGCCCAATGTGCATGGCAGCATCTTCCAATTCGAAGGGCAGGCAACCGTCTTCTACCCGGGGAAAGGGCCATGCTATCGCTGCCTCTATCCGGAACCGCCCCCAGCCGAAATGGCGCCAAGTTGTGCCGAAGCCGGGGTTCTAGGCGTGTTGCCGGGTTTAATTGGCGTGATCGAAGCGTTGGAAGCGATCAAGATCATCCTGGATAAAGGTGAGACTCTGGTTGGCCGCTTGGTGCACTTCAATACGCTCACCATGGAAATCAATACGCTCAAGCTGCGCCGCGATCCCAATTGCCCCATGTGCGGCGACAACCCGACAATCCACGAACTCATCGACTACGAAGAGTTCTGCAGTCTGCGTCATTAACTCGCAGTCCTGCGGGCAAGCGCGAAGGGCGGCCACTAAAGCCGCCCTTGTTTTTTTACGCTCGGCGCGTCGCCGAGCCGATGAGCTTAGATTGCGACATGCCCACGGCGCGTTTGAGTGACTGAATCTCACGTTGACTGAGCGGGCGCAGCTCTCCGGGCGCCAAAGCGCCCAACAAAATCGGCCCCACACGAATACGAATTAGTTTTTCCACGAAATATCCTAACACCTCGAACATGCGCCGGACTTCACGCTTGCGCCCCTCGTGAACCTCGATTTCCACCCAGGCATTCTTTTTGAGTTTTTCAATGACCCGGGCGCGCGCCGGAGCGGTCATACCGTCATCCAAGCGAATCCCCTTGCGCAAATGGATGAGAGCCTCTTCAGTTGGGCACGCGCTCAGTTTTGTACGGTAGAGTTTCTTCACGCCGAAGCGCGGATGCGTGAGCCGTAGCGCCAGCTCGCCATCATTGGTCAGAAGCAGAAGGCCGGTCGTATTGTAATCGAGCCGGCCCACCGGGAAGACACGCCGCTTTTCACCCAAGCGCACGAGAAACGGCGTAAGGTCCGGGCGATGTTCAGGATCGTTTAGCGTGGTGATGATGCCCGGTGGTTTGTGAAAGGCGTAGTAAAGCGGCGCCGCCGCGGGTTTGACTCGCTTGCCATCGACTTTGATGCTGTCTTTGGCCGGATCGGCCTGAGAGCCAAGCTTGCGCACGACGGCTCCATTGACCGTGATGCGCCCTTCTACGATCCAACGCTCCGCCTCCCGCCGCGAAGCCAAGCCCGCCCGCGCGAGGATTTTTTGTAGCCGTTCCATTGTCGAGCGCGGCTATTTCTCCTCAAGCTGGTCGAGGGAAATCGTATCGCCGGGAAATTCCGGCAGCGAGATCTCTTCCATTTCCTTGAGCGTCGGCAGCTGAGAGAGGTCTTGGAGATTAAAAAGTTGCAGGAACTCCGCCGTGGTGCCATAGAGAAACGGCCTTCCAGGAACATCTTTTCGGGCCATGGCGCGAATCAGGTTTCGCTCTAGGAGCGTCGCGATCACGCCGTCGACGTCAACGCCGCGAATTGCTTCGATTTCCGCTCTGGTGATGGGCTGGCGGTAGGCGATGATTGCCAGAGTTTCGAGCGTC
Source organism: Deltaproteobacteria bacterium (assembly GCA_005879255.1). The sequence goes on along the minus strand of VBKY01000205.1, from coordinate 12,837 downwards.
GCTTTTCCCATTCGTGCCGGCCTGCCACCCAAGAATTTTTTGACCCAGTCGGCATTTGCCTTGGGCGTGCGCAACTGGTACCCACCGGCGACCTCCACTAAGCGGATTCCTCGGTTTTCCGTTTCGAACTCGCTTTGCAGTTCTCTGAGAGCGCTCTCGATGATGTCCTTGTTCGTTCCATCGAGCACTTCGCTGAAGCGCTGCACGGACTGTGGCCCGTCGGCGACGAGTAAGAGACTTTCGAGGATGGATTTCACGTCCTCACGCTCCATGTTGGCTTTCCCCGGTTTCGTCAATCGCTACTTGTTCCGCCGCTTCATCCATTTGTGCCGCGGCCTCAATCAAGATCGGCCCCGCCATTTCTTCTTGAAAGATTCGAATTGCCCGCACTTTGACCAGCTCCAACATCGCCAGAAACGTCACCACGACCTCGACGCGGCTTTTAACCTCAACGAAAAGAGACTCGAAAAACACGCTGCCATGGGCCCGCAATGTTTCCAGCAGCAACGTCATCTTTTCCCGCACGGTGATCTTGTCGAGCGCGACCTCATGGACGGTCTCCTTGGGCAGGCGGTCAATGATGCGTTTGAGGGCGCCCAAGAGCTCGAATACCGATACCTCACGAAAGCCTCGCGGACCAACTTCTTCGGTCGGTGTCGGCGAGCGAACAAAGACATCCCGAGTGAGAAGGTCGCGCTGCTCCAGCTCGGCGGCGGCTTCTTTATAGCGCTGGTATTCTAACAATCGCCGCACCAGTTCCTCGTGCGGATCGATCCCTTCGTCTTCGTCGCCCTCGTCATCGCCGGCCGGCAAGAGCATCCGCGACTTGATGTGAATCAGCGTTGCCGCCATGACGAGAAACTCCCCGGCCACGTCGAGACTGAGATTTTGCATCAGCTCCAGCGTCGCCAAATATTGCTCGGTGATCGTCGCGATCGGAATGTCGGTGATGCTGACTTCGTTTTTCTTGATCAAGTGGAGCAAGAGGTCCAAAGGCCCCTCGAATATCTCCAATTGTACGCTTGTGCTCACAATCCCAACGTCTCTCGCACTTCGGCCATAGTCGCCGCGGCTATTTTCCGAGCCGACTCGTTACCCGCCGCCAACACCTCTTCGACCTCGCTCGGTTTGTTTTGGTACTGGGCGCGCTTGTCGCGAAACGGCGCGAGATCATCCACCACATGTTTAATCATAATTTTCTTGCATTCGAGACAACCGATACCGGCGGTCCGACAGCCTTTTGATACCGTGGCAATCTCGTCCGTCGTGCAGTAGATCTTATGCAATTGAAACGCCGGACATTTCTCCGGCTCGCCGGGATCGTTTCGCCTCACCCGCGCCGGGTCGGTCATCATGCGGCTCAGTTTCTGATCGATTTCCTGCGGTGAATCGGACAAAAAAACCGCATTGCCGTAACTCTTGCTCATCTTCCGGCCGTCCAGCCCCGGCAATTTCTGCGACTCCGTTAGCAAAACCTCCGGCTCTGGGAAGATCGGCTGGTAAATTTGATTGAACCGGCGCACGATCTCGCGAGTCAATTCGACATGCGGCGCCTGGTCGACGCCGACCGGAACTTTATTCGCCTTGTAGATGGTGATATCAGCCGCCTGTAACACCGGATAACCGAGGAAGCCATAGGTTGACAGATCCTTGCCGACCATTTCTTTCATCTGCTCTTTGTAGGTCGGATTGCGTTCGAGCCATGACACGGGAGTGATCATCGAGTAGAGCAAATGGAGCTCGGCGTGTTCTTTAATGCGCGATTGGCGAAATAACACCGACTTCGCGGGGTCGAGACCGATGCTGAGCCAGTCGGTCACCATTTCGAGAGTGCTCTCTTTAATGCCTTGCGGCGTCGCATAATCGGTCGTCAGCGCATGCCAATCGGCGACGAAGAAGTAACACTGATATTGCTCCTGAAGACGAAGCCAATTCGTCAGCGCGCCATGCAGGTGGCCGAGATGAAGCCGCCCCGTGGGTCGCATGCCGCTAACGATGATTTCCATATGGCCCCACTCTAAAGTACTCCGAGATAAAGTTTCAATAAAAATTCAGTCGGTGGATCAATGATCCTATCGAGCGTCCGGGTCATGATCAAAATGATCAAGATGATGAAACCGAATGGTTCGATGCGCGCCAATTTTCTCGAGAGCACTTCCGGCAACAGACCGACCAGCACTCGGCCACCATCGAGCGGCGGCAGCGGAAAAGCGTTAAACACCGCCAAAGTGATGTTAATCAAAATGCCGCTTTGAGCCATCAGCACAATGGGCGCAAGGAAGGCGGGATAACCGGAAGCCAAAAGTTTTGCCGACTCGCCTCCTGTCAGTCCTGCCAGCGACTTCCAAAGGATGGTAAAGCCTAATGCAAGCAAGAGATTCATGACTGGGCCGGCCGCGGCCACCCATATCATGTCGCGTTTGGGATTGCGCAAATTGGCATAGTTGACCGGCACCGGTTTGGCGTAACCGAATACAAACGGAGAGTTCGCGACGATCAACATCAAAGGCACGAGGATCGTGCCAAAGATATCGATATGGGCCAACGGGTTGAGCGTTAAACGACCCAGTCTTGCAGCGGTCGGATCGCCGAGCCGATAGGCCACCCAGCCATGCGCAACTTCGTGAAAAATAATAGCCGCGAGAACAGGCAGCGCCCATATAACGATTTGGCGGATGAGGTCTTCCAAAGGTATTTCGCCGGAGAGGACTTTATTATGAATACGGCAACGATTGCGAAAAGACAAGGTGGCGAGAAACAATTGGAATACTGGAGTATTGGAATGTGGAGTGATGTATACCTCAATTCCCTCCTACCAATACTCCATTACTCCAATATTCCATCACCCCAATTTTCCACTTCTCCCTATCCCTCCCCGCTCTCGCGGATGAAATTTCCGGTGAACCGCTTTGAGTCGCGCGCCATCGACATGCGTATAGATTTGCGTCGTCGAAATATCGGCGTGACCCAGCATCGCCTGGACCGATCGCAAGTCGGCGCCGCCTTCGAGCAAGTGCGTGGCGAACGAGTGGCGCAAGGTATGCGGCGTGACTCTCTTATCGATGCCCGCGATCAGCGCATAGCGGCGAACGAGCTTCCAAAAGCCCTGTCGGGTCAGAGGTTTTCCAGACCGATTGATGAATACAAATGAGCTGGATTTTCCTTTGAGCAGTCTCGGTCTGACTTGGCTCATATACATCGACAGCTTTTCTCGCGCCCATCTGCCGAATGGCACTGCCCTCATCTTCGAACCCTTGCCTTTGATGGTCAGGTAATCCCCTTGAAAGCTGACTCGTTGGGTCTGCAATTGAACCAGCTCAGATACCCGTAAGCCGGTTGCATACAACAATTCGAGCATGGCCTGATCCCGCGCTCCGAGCGGCTCCGTCCGATCCGGTTGGCCCAATAGCTTACGGATATCCTCCCCTGACAACGTCTGTGGCAGCTTGATCGGCGCTCGCGTGAGCAAAAGATTGGGCATAGGGTTCTCTTTGACAAGCCCCTCGCTCTGCAGGAAATGAAATAGCCGCCTGAGTGTTACCGCGTGCCGAGCGACACTTCGCGGAGCCAAGCCTTTGCGCCGCAGCGTGGCGAGATAGGAACGAATCTGGTTGGAATCAACGTCGAGCCAAGCCGACACGTGTTGCGCGACAAGGAAGTCGGCGAGCCCGGCTAGATCACGGCTGTATGCCTCGACGGTATTTTTGGCCAGGCCCTTCTCGACCGTCACCATGGACAAAAAAGCGTCAATGGACGGACTGAGCAAGTCTTTCGCTTGTTTCATCTCGGGGCGTTAGGCTCTGATGGAGAAATTGACGCAAGGTTTCCACTCGGTGCGCGTCCTCTATTTTCGCGGCGAATTGGTCGGTCACGTAGAAAATATCGGCGACCTGATCCACATTGGTGGAAATCTTTGCGACATGAGTCGACAATCCAAGCCGGTGCAGGCTATGGGCGATCGTAAACAGCACACCGATGCGATCTTCGGTAAAGATCTCCACGATCGTAAAGTCGTCCGAAGCATCGTTATCAATGTTTATCACCGTTGCGACCTTGGGCACCCGCTTTTGCAAAAGGAGCGCGGGCTTGGACGATTCCACCAAATGCTCGACATCGATTTTACCGTCCAGAACGCCGTCCAGGGTTGTGCGGAACTTGGCCCACTTTTGCTCCCCCATGACCATTTCAGATCGCCCATGATGGGAGATCCGAAAAACGTCGAGTATGCGCCCGTCGCTTGCAGTGAAGATGCGCGCGTTGAGAATGTCGAGATTGAGCGCGGTCAATACGCCGGTAATCGAGGCAAACAATCCAGGACGGTCCTGAGTGCAAATGACCACCGAGGTACAATCGCGGTCGGGAAAATGTTGCACCGTGACCTCTGCCTTCTTGCCGCGAAAACGGTCCATCAGCTCGAAGTGATCCGGAATGTCGTCTTCCGATGTCGAAAGAAAGTAGCGCTCTGGCATGGCTTCTAAAAACTGTTCGACTTTCTCTTCGTCGTGGTCCTTCGTCAATTGCCGCCGCACTCGAGTTTGCACACGGCGAATCACGGCGCGCACGTCGCGACGCTGGAATTCGCCTTTTTCTACATCCTCAAGGAGATTCAGAGCCTTGACATACAGCTCGCCCAGCAACGACGCTTTCCAGGGATTCCAGACATCCGGGCCCACCGCTTTAACGTCGGCAAACGTCAGCAGGTAAAGCATCTTAAGATTGTTCACGCTCCCCATGGTCCTGGCGAAATCAAAGATGGTTTTCTCGTCTTCCAAGTCGCGGCGAAAGGCCGTGTGCGTCATCAGCAGATGGTGCTGCACGAGAAACTCGACTAGAGCGCCGTCGTCGGCGTTAAGACGCGTGCGGCGCGCAATCGATCGCACCATGCGCGCGCCGATTTCCGAATGGCCGCCGCCGAATCCCTTGCCGATGTCGTGGAACATCAGCCCGAGATAAAGTAGCTCCATCTGTTCAGCTTCGCGCGCCAGCTGCGTGAGCAGCGGCAAACTCTCCTTGTAGTCGCCGGCCTTGAGTCGTTCGATCTCCTTGATCAATAGCAACGAATGCTGATCCACTGTGTAAACATGATAGGCGTCGTGCAGCACCATGCAGAGGAGCCTGCCGAACTCGGGGATCAGCGCGCCCAACACTCCTGAACGATGCATCTCCAATAGAGTTTCGTAAACCGATTCCTTCCATTTGAGGATATTAAAAAACGCCTCGTTAGTCACCGCTGAGCGGCGAAACTCGTCGTCGATCACGTCCAGGTGCTGGCGTAAAAGGTCGCGGGTTTCATGAGTCAGCTGGCAGTGATATTTCTGGGCGTCGTCGAAGATGCGGATGAGATTTTCAGGGCTGGATCGCAGGACCTCCGGCTTGGTGACCGTGAGATGGCCCTTCGAAAGGCGAATACCTTCCCGCAGCACCCGGCCGAAAACATACTTTGCGCCGAAACGTGGCTTATCGCAGTCGGTGACGCGATGAATGATCACTTCGGACAGGCGGTTGATCTGCGCGGCATGCAAATAATACGCTCGCATAAACACTTCGACGCAGCGTAATGTTCCCTCCCCTTCGAAACCGAGCGCGGCACTGACGTGTTCCTGTTGGTCAAAGGTCAATTGGTCTTGATGCTTGCCGGTCGAAAAATGCAATTCGTTACGGACCCGCAACAAAAAATCCTGCGCCTCCTTTAAATTGGCGATGTCCGCCGCGTTGACGATGCCATTGAGAGCGAGAGTGTCCAGATCTTTGACATTCAGTTTTGCACGAGCGATCCAGCGTGCGGTTTGAACATCTCTGAGTCCGCCCTCTCCTTCCTTCACTTCAGGTTCGAGCATATAGACCGAACCGCCAAATTCTTGGTGGCGGAAGCGAGTTTCGCTCAGCTTCTCGCGAATGAACCGGCTGACGCCCTTTCTTATAAGGCGTGATTCCACACTCTTGTCGAAGGTTCCATAAAGTCCATAGTCGCCGCACAGGAAGCGAGCATCGAGGAGCGAGGTGCGCACTCTCATGTCGCTGTGCGCCAGCCGGAGACAATCGGCGATGCTTCGGGTGGCATGGCCGACCTGTAGCCCGGCATCCCACAAGGTGTAAAGGAGCTTTTCCGTCACCGCCTCGGCAAACGGAGAAACCTTCCATGAATAAAGAAACAGTAAATCGATATCCGATTGCGGATTGAGCTCGCCGCGTCCGTATCCGCCCTGGGCAACGAGAGCAAACTGCGAGTTCGCTTTCGGGACTCGGTTGCTCCATTCCGCGCTGATGGCCGCGAACAAATGGCGGATCAGGTGATCCATGACCGTCGACCAGGCCGCCGCGACTTCCAATCCGCCCGCGCCCGAGCGGTGCCTTTCAAAGAGCAGGCCGCGCCCTCTCTCGATATAAGTACGCGTCAGACGCTTCAGGTCGTGATCGGCCTGGGCGTCTTCGAGCAGCGCAAGCGAGATGGCTACCGCATCCATGGAGGTTTAAAGTGTCCGGGCGATGAGATTGGACTGGCCGTATTTTTGAATACCTTCAAAAAGCGCGTCGACCATGGCGTCTTGGTAAGTAGCTTGATTCATGGCGCGACCTTCGCTCCGGTGGCTGATGAAAAACATCTCCACCAGGACGCTCGGCATGCGCGCACCGACGAGAACGTAGAAGAGCGCTTTCTTCACCCCCAGATCTCTGACATCGCCCATCGCATTGCCCATACCGGCGACCATAGAACCCTGCAGCCGATGCGCCAAAGTGATCGAATCTTCCAGTTTCATATTCTGCGTCATGTCGCTCAGAATGAACTGCAAATCGGAGATATTTTTTCGCGAGGTGCTATTTTCACGGGCGGCCAGTCGGATCGCCGCCTCGTCAGTGGTGTTATCGAGGTAATAAGTCTCGATGCCTTTGGCCTCGGCATTTTCGCTTGCATTCACGTGCAGCGAGATGAACAGATCGGCATTTTCCTTGTTTGCTAACTTCGTTCGATCTTCCAGCTCGACGAAGCGGTCATCCTTCCGCGTCAACACGACTTCGACGCGCATTTCCTTTCTGAGTTTGGCCGCCAACTTCTTTGCGATGCTCAATACGATGTCCTTCTCGGCGATGCCGCCGGCGCCGATGGCACCCGGATCTTTGCCTCCGTGACCGGGATCCAAAACAATTTTGCGCAGGCCGGAAGTCGCCGGCGCCGGAGAGCTTGGAATGTTTACCTGGGCGACAGCTCTGCGCCCGTCCGTTGTCGGTGTTCTCGCCACTTCTTTCGCCGCCGCGCTCTCTTCAGCCCTTTGTCCATAGACGTCGATCACCAGGCGATAAGGGTTGGCAAGAAGAGAAGTCTTATGATCGCGAAGGCTGTTCATATCAAGAACCACACGCACGACGTCGGCACTGTACTGGCCGAGGCGAACTTGGCGCAGCAGGCCATCGTTAACCGGCACCGGTTCCTTGGAAACGAGCGCTAGGCGCGCGCCCATGACATCGACATAAATTCGCGGCGGCACTCCTTTCGCCGGATCTTCTTTCAAGCGGCGCACCTCATATTTCGCTTCCTGAGATAGGTCCAGCATGATCCGGGTGTAACCCTTCCAAGATAAAAAACGCAGGCCGGTCACTTGGGCTTTGTCGGATAGCGTCGCGGCTCCAATTGGATCTTTCCTTTCTTCATCAACGCTGCGCAGCGCGTCGCTGCGTGGAGCGATATCGCTCTCGTCCGATCTTGATGGGGGCGGGTTGGCAGGCTCCTTTCTCGGCACCTCGGCTTTCTGTTTCTGGGCCAGAGCCGGGCGCGCCCGAAACCAAGACACTTCAAACGGCAGCAGAAACAAAAGCGCGCCGGCAAAATATAGATACGGTGCGTTTTTCCACGTCATACAGCTCTCGCCTTCTGATCCTTATTTCTTCGCTTGTTCCGTCAATTTATGCAGAACATTCATCGCTTCCACCGGGGTCATCCGGGTAACATCGAGGTTTAGCAGTTGTTCGCGAATGGGATCCGGCTCAGCGTTAAAAAGACCCATCTGTGCCGGCGAGTCCCCTGCCACGCGGCCGCGTGCTTTGAAACCCTCGCCGCGACCATCCTGACTGCTGTCCAATCGGGCCAAGATCTCTTTGGCGCGAGCGATGACGTTAGCCGGCATACCGGCCAGACGCGCGACATGAATGCCGTAGCTGTGACTGGTCGCCCCTTCGATTAAATTGCGCAGAAAAATAATCTCGCCGCGCCACTCCTTGACTGCGAAGTTGTAGTTTTTGATTCGTTCCTTGGTCTGGGCCAGATCGGTGAGCTCATGATAGTGAGTGGCAAAGAGCGTGCGCGGCCTGGCCGGAGCGTCGTGCAGCGATTCGGCAACGGCCCAAGCGATCGATATACCGTCGAAGGTGCTGGTGCCCCGTCCCACTTCGTCGAGCAGGATCAGGCTCCGGCGAGTTGCATGGTGCAGAATATTGGCAGTCTCCTTCATTTCCACCATGAAGGTCGATTCGCCACGAGCGAGCGAATCAGCAGCCCCAATACGAGTAAAAATCCGATCGACGACACCAATGCGCGCTTCGGCGCTGGGAATGAAGCTGCCCATTTGCGCCAGAATCACGATCAACGCCACTTGGCGCATATAGGTCGATTTCCCGGCCATGTTCGGTCCGGTGAGCAAAATTATTTGCTGAGACTCGGGATCGATCGAGCAGTCATTAGGCACAAACTTTCCGCGGCCAACTGCGGCTTCCACCACCGGATGGCGCCCTTCGCGGATCGACAAGCAAACCCTGTTGTCAATCTGCGGCCGAACAAAATGTTGCCCTTCAGCGACCTCGGCCAGCGAAATCAAGACATCTAAAATCGCCAATGCGTTGCTCATCGCTTTCAGAGCGGGATAATAGCCGGCGACTTGCTCGCGCACCCGAGCGAGCAGCGTCGCCTCCAATTTCTCGATCAGACTTTCGGCGTTAAGCACCTTGGCTTCGTATTCCTTGAGCTCGGGAGTGATATAGCGCTCCCCATTGGTCAAGGTTTGTTTTCTTAGGTAATCCGCCGGCACGGACTTGAGATTTGAATTGGTGACTTCGATGTAATAGCCGAACACACGGTTGTAACGCACCTTCAAAGATTGAATGCCGGTGCGCCGCCGTTCGCTCGCTTCAAACCGCGCGATCCAGTCCCTGGCGTGCGCGCGCATGCCGCGGATCTCGTCCAGCTCGACATCAAATCCGGCGCGGATGAAACCGCCCTCTTTGAGGGCGAACGGCGGGTCGTCGACGATCGCCCGCTCGACCAGACCGACAACCTCGGGTAGATCGGCCAAGCCGTCGCGCACGCGCAAGAGCAGATTCGATTCGATGGCGTTGAGCTGCTGCCGGAGTTGGCTCACGCCATGCAAAGTATCCTTGATGGCGACGAGATCCTTGGGCACTGCGCTTCCCGATACGACTCGGCCGGCCAATCTTTCTAGATCCTGGATCTTCGCCAAACCGGCTTTAAGTTCCTGGCGCAGCGCGATGTGCTCGACCAATTCTTGTACTCCGTCATGACGCTCGCGGATCCCCTGCTCGTCGAGCAGAGGGTACAAAAGCCACTGACGCAGGCGACGTGCGCCCATTGACGTGAGCGTGCAGTCAAGAATTGCCAACAATGATCCCTTGCGATCTCCCTGAGAATTAGCGACAAGCTCGAGGTTGGCACGGGTCGCTTCATCCAAAACAAGATGATGAGAGACCGCGTAGGATTCGAGATCGCGAAGCAGCTTCAATGACTCCGCCGCATTGGCTTGGAGATAGCCCATGATCGCCGACGCGGCGCGCAACCCATTGATGAATTCTCCCGATGCCGCCGCGTCGTTCGGAGTAACTCGGCCATTCGCAGCGTCGCTGAATGCCTCGTCCGAAACCGCCGTGAAATGAATCAAGGGAAATTCTTTGTAAAGACGCTCGCGCAACCGGGTCTCGCGGCTTCCCAGCAACAACTCACTCGGCTGGATCCGGCTTAGTTCGTCGAAGAGCGCGAGCTCCCCGGCGATCTCGGTAAAACGGAATTCGCCCGTGGTAATATCGGTCACAGCTAGGCCGAAACCGCCCTCCCCTTTAGACACCGCGGCCAGGAAATTGTTAACATGGGCGTCGAGCGCCTCGGCGGCCGTCACCGTGCCCGGCGTAATGACGCGGACCACTTCGCGCTTGACGACGCCCTTCGCGGTAGCCGGATCTTCCACCTGCTCGCAAACGGCGACTTTATGACCGGCGTCGAGCAATTTTTGTATGTAGGGCTCGGCGGAATGATACGGCACGCCGCACAAGGGGACCGAACTCTCGTCGCTCTTATTACGCGAGGTGAGCGCGATGTCGAGTATCTTCGAGGCGGTGTGCGCGTCCTCGAAGAACATTTCGTAGAAATCGCCGAGCCGAAAAAACAAGATGGCATCACGGTATCTCTCCTTGATCTGGAGATACTGCTGCATCATCGGCGTGATCTTCGTCGATTCCATCAAAACCTATGCCGACCCGCTACGTTTCTCTTCGAGCCGCTGGGATTTCGCACGCTTGCGCCGGGCGCCGAGCACGGCGCCCTTCGCCTGCGAGTCCAACTCACGAACGAGATTGCCGATTCCCAGTGACACAACGAACCGTCGCTCGATCGCGGCAAGAATTTTTTGCCGATCGTCGGTAATAATAAACAGCTCTTCGCCGTCGGTTAAGTATTTTAACGACTCGGCCGGATGTTCGGTCTGGGATGAATGTTCTTTCAGAGGCCGCAAGCAACGGCGAATTTTTTGTAAACTGAGGCCGTGATGCGCCAGATCTTTCATCACTCTGAGGCAGATGAGATCGTGAAAAGAATAGAGCCGCTTGGTGCCACGCCCCTCGGCCAGTTTGATGGACGGCCGGATGAAATCCTGTTCGTCCCAATACTGCAACTGGCGCAAGCTCACTCCGACGATGCGGCTGGCGGTCTTGCTATCGTAAGTGTCCATGGCTGATTGGAAATGAAAACAAGTTTGTTTTCATGAAATTAGACTGATGGCCAGCGATTGTCAATGAAACAGCTGTTGACCTGCACGCGGCTCTTATGTGAAGAGTGGCTATGAGTTTTAGGAGTTTAAATTTGCTCTGGAAATCCGCAACAAGAACTGGATCAGTTGGGATTTCCTTGAACTCCTACGCGAGCATCGCGTGGCCTTCGCTCTAGTCGCGCAAGCTTGGATGCCACCCATCGACACCCTCGCCAAGGCGCTCGATCTGGTCACCGGAGAATTCGCCTATGTTCGTTTCATCGGCGATCGCAAAGACATCGAAGCAAAGACCAAAAAATGGGATCACCTCGTCGAAGACAAGACCGCCGAGATGACCGTGTGGACCAACGAACTAAAAAAGATCGTCACCAAGGGCGTTAAAAGTTACGCGTTTTCCAACAATCATTACGCTGGTTTTGCTCCCGGATCAGTCAAGTTGTTTGAGGATTTGTGGGATATGAGTGCCATCGCTTGACTTTAACATTACCTTGACCTGAGATCCTTGCCCGACATATGTTCCGGTTAATACATCGATCTCCATTCGTCTCAGTGCTTAACCCTGGAGGTGCTTCATGGCAACGGACGAAAAAGCAAATGATGGTCTTCACCTAGCAACACATTCCGGATGGTATCGATTTGAACGCCGGGGTGAAGATTGGGCCCAAGTCGATCGCGCTCTCAATTTTTGGCAGATGTCCTGTATCCAAGTCGATCCAGACGATTCAAAGAAAGTTTATATCGGCACCGAACACTCGGGCATGTTCGTAACCCGCGACGGCGGCAAAGAGTGGACACGCGCCAAGCCGAATGTTCCGTGCCTGACCATGTCTTCGATTTTGGCTTTGTCGGGCAAACTCTTAGTCGGCACGATGCCCGCGGCTCTCTACTCGACCTCTGAAGGTGGCGCATGGCAGGAACTAAAAGGCGTTCGCCAGGGAGCAAGCGGTGGAACTTTTCCGCCGAATCCGGACTTCGCCCCGCGCACTCGCGTGCTCACTGTCGAGAAAAAACCAGCCGGCCGACTCTACGCGGGCATTGAAGTCGGTGGTATTCTCGTCAGCGACGACGACGGGCGAAATTGGACATCCGCTAACGAGGGCTTAACCGATCCCGACATCCATCAAATTCTGCCTTGCCAAGCGCAAGAAGGCCTTGTCGTCGCCGCGTGCGGCGAAGGCGTGTCCCGGAGTACGGATCGTGGCAACCACTGGGAGAAAGTCACACCTCCGGGCGGACGCACTTATGGTAACGCGCTCGCCGAAGACGACAGGGGCAACATTTACATGGGCATCACGCGAGACCGTCCTCGCACCTGGATCCGCGCCGGACGGGCCAATTCCGCCATCTTCAAGTCCAATGACGGCGCGAATTGGGAACTGCTGACCGAAAAGATGACGGGCGGCGTTATGGACATCTGTCCTGCTGTGAAGGGTAACGGTGTACTAGTCGCAACCGCTGATGGCGAAGTCGTTGCGTTAACTTCGTCGGGCGACGCGCGTACAATTATCAGCGGATTGCCGTGCATTACCGCGCTCGCGCTGGGAGCGTGAAAATCGTTTTGGGTTTCGGGTATCAGATTTCAACAAAGTTGAGGATTTTGCGGCGTTGCTGCTATCGCGGAACATGAAAACCGTTTCAATCGTTCCAAGAGTTCCACTTGTTCCATTCGTTTTTTGGAAATCATTCTGTTGGACGATTGGAACGACTTGAACCACTGGAACGGCTGGAACTTTCTGATCCTAATCGGGTAATCGCTGATACTTACCTTTGAAGAACAGCAGCGGCCGGTCGCCGCTCGCTCTGACATTTACGATCTCGCCGACGACAATGGTATGGTCGCCGCCGTCGTGGCATT
>VBKY01000204.1 GCA_005879255.1 Deltaproteobacteria bacterium | reverse complement strand
GTACAAGACGGCCGGGCCGATCAGGAGCGGCCCAAGCCAGCGCTCGCTATCGATGATAGACATGGGGCGACGAGGAGTGCGGGCCAAGTCACCCGTGGCTGTTGCGGTCTGTGCGCGGGAGTCCATGTGCGGCGTGCCTAGAGCGGCCGGGCGGAAATGCGGAGCTCCGTGGACTTATCGAAAAATTTTAGCTCCTTGTCTTCCACGGTGAAATCGTAGGTGGTCTCCGGCTTGATGTCGACGGTTACGGTGGAGGGGAGGCGGGCGATGACTTTCTGGTCAGAAAAGGTGCCGCCTAGCGTTCCGTACAACAGCCGGTCGGCCCCGAGGTATTCCACCCGGGTAACTCGGAAGGGAAAGGTGATCACATTGCCAATTCCGTTTTGGCTTCCCTTGGGTAAAAATTGCTCGGGGCGAAACCCGAGGACATAGTTTTGATGCTGCACTAGATTCATCGGCGGCGATCCAACGAACCGCGCCACGAAGGTGTCGGCCGGCTCGTGGTAGATCTCCTGCGGCGTGCCGATCTGGCGCACCGTGCCCGCTCTCATCACGGCGATGCGATCGCCCAGACCCATCGCCTCGACCTGATCGTGGGTCACGTAGATCGTAGTAGTGCCGATCCTCCGTTGAAATTGTTGTAGTTCGTCTCGGGCCGAGGTCCGCAATTGCGCGTCCAAATTAGACAGCGGCTCGTCCAGCAGGAAGACCGCCGGCTCACGCACCAGGGCACGAGCCAAAGCCACTCGCTGGCGCTCGCCGCCGGATAGCTCGCGTGGCTTGCGGTGAAGTAGATGGCCGATGCCGAAAAGCGAAGCGGCCCACTCCACCTTTTGCGGAATGGCCGCTTTCGCTACGCGCTGCGCTTTTAAAGGGAACGCGATATTCTTGAAAACGGTCATGTGGGGATAAAGGGCGTAGCTCTGGAAGACCATGGCGATTTTACGCGCCCGCGGTGGCAAGTCGTTCACCACTTCGCCGGCGATCACCAGCTCTCCGGCGCTGGGTGTCTCGAAGCCTGCGATCATGCGCAGGAGGGTAGTCTTCCCGCAACCCGAGGGACCGAGCAGCACGAGAAATTCGCCATCTCTAGTGATCAGGTCCACGCCGTCCACCGCAACGACGTCGCCGTAGTACTTCTTGACCCCGCGTGTTTCTACCGTGGCCATGCGTCGCGTTAATTTCCACGGTCACACGATGTGCCGCGGAGATCTCGCCCTACATCAGCTTCCGCTCGCGCCATTTCTCCCAAATGCGCCGGCATTCGAACTCGGCCTCCTTGACAGCATCTTCTGGGCTCAGCACGCCTTGAGCGGCCTTGGCGAACATGACGTTGAGGACCCACTTCTGGTAGGTCTCGTCGATGGCGGCGTTAGCGTAGCCAGGGTAGCCGATGTTGGTTGCCCAACTCAGCACGTCCTCTAGGACCTTGTACTTGTCGGCCGGCTTCGCCTTGGTGTCGTTGCTGATAAGTTGCTTGAGGTCCGGCACTGTCCGCTGAAAGCAAGGGAAGTCATAGAATTCGCCGTTGACGAACGCCTGGCGGAAGTTGCCCACGTAGTCCACCAAAAACTTCTTGGCGCCGTCAATGTTGTCGGCGAACTTCCAGATGACATAAACGTCCATCACATGTTCCAGACCGATGCGGCGCACGGGGCCGGCAGCCGCCTTGGCGAGGTGAATTTTCTCAGTAAAGGTCGGGTTGTCCTTCTCGCCCTGGCGCGTGATGGAAATGGCGTTGAGCGCCAGTGAGATGGTGCCGGCCAGCATGGCGCGATTGTTGGAGGAGGCGTCCCAAGTGAAAACTTCCGGGGTCATCGTCTCTTGAAACAGGGCCTTCACGAACTTCACAGCCTCGATGGTGTTCTTGGAGTTCAAGGTCAGATAGCCATTGGCGTCCTGCTCGTGGGAGCCAAAAGAGTACATAAGGGTGCGCATGGCCATGGCCGTATCGATCTCCTGGGCCAGGCCGATGCCCACGGGGATGTTGTGCTTCTGTTTGATCTTGCGGCCGCCGTCGAGGATTTTGTCCCAACTGTCAGGCACGACTCCGACGTCGTCCCAGAGGTCCTTGCGCCAGTTGATGGGATCCGGCGTAAAGGAAGGAGAGAAGCCGAAGTATTTCTTGGTTTTAGGATTGTAGGTGCTTTTGATCGCGAGATCGATGGGCTTGCCGTATTTCTTCTCGCACTCCGCGTAGACATCTTTCATGTCGATCACTTGCTCCTCGTAGAACGGCGGCGGCCAGTTGAAGAGGAATATATCGTGACCTTTCTGTGCGGACACCTCGGCCGCCGCGCGGGCGCTGATCCCGGCGATGCCGATGTTGTCCACGGTCACTTCCGTGTTGTTCTTATCGCCCCACTCCTTGACATATTTCTCGTTGAACCACTTGTCGAAGGCGGGGACGAAGTGCACCCACTGAAGAATTTTCAAAGTCTTCTTCGCGGCGGCGCCGTGAGAGCGCCCCGGCAAAATCAAAGGCACGCCCAGCCCAGCAGTGAGCGCCCCAGCTGCAGCCGTTTTAATGAAATCGCGTCGGGTGAATCGCCTTTTTGTCATAGCCATGCCTCCCTTTTTGTCAGAACTTTCTCACTTGAGGTTTAGCGCATCGCGAATCCTAGCCGAGCGCCATTAGGCCGGTATCCGCCACCGGATCTCTCACCTCCGGAAACATAGTGGACATGCTACTACGAAGTCAATTTCAAAAGTCGGCTCTGACAACGCTCTTCATCCGTTCGTACGATTCTAAAAATTAAAACCGCGCTTGCTCGTTCAATCGACGTGACTCCAGGCATGATAGGAACTGCGCACGAGCGGCCCCGACTCGACATGGCGAAAGCCCAATGCGTTGCCTGCCGCCTTGAATTCCTGGAACTCTTCCGGTGTCACATAGCGTTCGACTTTGAGTTGGCGGTTGGATGGCTGCAAATACTGGCCGATGGTGACGATGTCGACGTCATTGTCCCGCAGATCTCTGAGTGTCGCCATGACTTCGTCTTCCGTTTCGCCGACGCCGAGCATAAAGCCGGATTTTGTCAGCATCTCGCCACGGAAGTTTTTTGCTTCTTTCAAAATATTCAGCGAGCACTCATAGCTATGGCCAGGGCGGACTTTACCGTAAAGACGCGGCACGGTTTCGATGTTGTGGTTCAGGATTTCGATGCCTGACTTGACCACAGTTTCGAGCGCCTGCAGGTTGCCTTCAAAGTCAGGAACGAGCAGCTCCACGCGAATGCCCGGATTGAGTGACTTGATCCAAAAAACCGTCCGCGCAAAATGAGCCGCGCCGCCGTCGGGGAGATCATCCCGATTTACCGAGGTCACGACGATGTGATCGAGGCCGAGATCTTTGACGACCAGCGCGACGTTGCGCGGCTCTTCGGGGTCGAGCGCCAGCGGTTTGCCCTTGTCGATCGCGCAAAATCGGCAGCCGCGCGTACAGGTGTCGCCGAGAATTAAAAACGTCGCGGTCTTGTTACCCCAACACTCGCCGATGTTCGGGCAGCGCGCTTCCTCGCAAACGGTATGGAGATTTTTTTCCCGCAAAATGCGCTTCAGGCGAAGATAGTTGGGGTTACCCGGAGCTTTGACTTTGATCCAATCTGGATGTCGGCGGGGCATGGCTTTTCAAGCAGGTCGAGGATCGATGATCGAAGATCGAGAATCGCGATCTTTCATCCTCCACCCTCCATCTTCGACGAAGTCGTTCTCTTTAACATCTGTATAGCCAAACACTTCAGCAAAATTATGGAGAAACCGCTCTCTTACTTCGGCAAGATTCTGATTAGTACCTAGTTCTCTCGTCATCGATGTCACATCCGCCCAGCTCAACCCGCACGGAATGATGCGATTGAAATACGAGAGGTCAGTATTCACATTCAGCGCCAGTCCATGAAAAGTAATACCGCGTCGCACGGCCACGCCGATGGCGGCGATCTTTCGCTCCTCAATCCAGATGCCGGTAAAAGGCGGCCGGCGCATTCCGTCGATACCAAAATCCTGCAACGTTTGAACCACTGCCAGCTCCAGATTCCTCACGTAGCGATGCACATCCCTGCGCAGCCTCGATCGTAAATCGATGATTGGATAAACGACCAGCTGCCCAGGCCCGTGATACGTTACATCGCCGCCGCGGCTGGTGCGATGAACCGGCACGTCTTGCGCTGCCAGGACGTTCGATTCATCGCCGCCTCGGCCAAGCGTGTAGACATGCGGATGTTCGACGAAGAGAAGAATGTCGGCAAAGGTCTCGCGCTGCTTCAGCGCGACAAGCGTCTCTTGCAGCTCAAGAGCCGCAAGATATTCCATGCGGCCGAGATTTTGGTGACGCAGCATAGGGAGACCCGTAACTAAACACTTATCGTCCCCGTCGGATAGTTTCAAGTTCGCACCAAGGCGAGGGACTGTTTGACAGAAAAGAGCTGCGACCGCTACATTCGGCGAAAATTTTGTAGGAGAATTCGAATCACATGCCTCAAGCTTCCTTCAATCCACCCTGGTTTGTGCGTAAAGATCTCGACGGCTTTTTCGGCTTGATGATCGATAATCTGATTCAGCTGATCCTTATCGTAACTCTTTGTCGCGAGTTGGTTCGGCTGCCGGATGAATACATTTTCGGCAAGATTCTTCCCGGCGCGGCGATTTCGATTCTCGTCGGCAATTTTTTCTATGCATGGCAGGCGCGCCGGCTCGCGCGCGAGACCGGGCGCGACGACATCACCGCACTGCCCTACGGCATCAACACCGTAAGTCTGTTCGCTTTCGTTTTTTTCATTATGCTGCCGATTGTCCAGGAGACCAAGGACCCGGTGTGGGCCTGGAAAGTCGGGCTCGTCGCTTGCTTTCTCAACGGCGTCATCGAGATTGCCGCCGCTTTCATCGCCGAGAGCGTGCGGCGGGTGACGCCGCGCGCCGCGCTCTTGTCGGCGTTGGCGGGCATCGCGATTACTTTTATCGCGATGGATTTCACATTTAAGATTTTCGCTCAGCCTTTGGTGGCGATGGTGCCGATGGCGGTGATCTTCGTCGCTTACTTTTCGCATCAGAGACTTCCGCTCGGTCTTCCCGGCGGGATGGTCGCGATCGCCATTGGAACAATTCTCGGTTGGCTGCTTGGAACTATGAACGGCAAAGCGCTGAACGCGAATTACACCTTGGCACTGCCGGCGTTCACCGGTGGGTCACTCTGGGAAGCGCTCACGCATCCCGCGTTTCTCAATTATTTCTCGGTGATTTTCCCCATGGGGATTTTCAACGTCGTTGGGTCACTGCAAAATATCGAAAGCGCCGAAGCCGCCGGCGACCGCTTCCGGACATTTCCATCGCTGATGGCGAACGGTATTGGTTCGGTGGTCGCGGCGCTTTTCGGCAGCGTGTTTCCCACGACGATCTATATCGGCCACCCGGGTTGGAAACGGCTAGGCGCGCGTTCGGGCTATTCGGCTCTGAATGGCATCTTTATCAGTTTTCTCTGTTTTACCGGCACGATTCAAGCAGTGCTCGGACTGATTCCATTGCAGGCCGGCATCGGAATTCTCCTTTACATCGGCATTATCATCGTCGCCCAGTCGTTTCAGGAAACTCCAAAAGAACATGCGCCGGCAGTGGCACTGGGGATCGTGCCGGCGTTGGCAGGTTGGGGCTTGTTAATGGTTGAAACGGGACTGAGGGCTGCAGGCAAGTCGCTGTTCGAAGTCGGCTTAGGCCGGTTCAATCAAGAGAGTCTGGCGATTCACGGCATGATTTCGTTGGAGCGGGGATTCATTTTTACCTCGATGATCCTCGCGGCCATCGGCGTGGCGCTCATCGAACGACGGTTTTCCAGCGCTGGCATGTGGTCACTGGCAGCGGCGTTATTCTCCGCTATCGGAATCATTCACGCCTATGACCTTACGGCGGGTGGTGTCACCAGCCGGTTCGGTGTCATGGCTGCGCCTGACTTCGCCACGGCTTATTTGTTACTCGCGCTGCTATTTTTCGGCGTCGGCCTGATCGGTCGGAGAGAGTAAGGCCGGAGCCTACTTGTTCGATTCCCAGCGAGACGCTTGCCGCGTATTACAACGATGTTGGCATGGGAAATGGGTACTCTCGATTGTTGACCTGGGTCACTTGCCAGTCGCCGTTGCCGTCGTAGCGCAGCCTCGTGAGACTGCACGGATCGAGGTGGAAAGTGCGATAATCGTTGAGATGGGTACCGGTGACGCGGCAAATGATTCCCAAAATCGGAAAATTGTGGCTGACGACCAGAATGCGTTCCGCTTCCTGGTGGCGTCGTACAATCTGAGTCAAAGCATTCCATGCGCGCTCGGCAACATCGCCGAGCCGCTCGCCGCCCGGAACGGTTATTTGCGCAGGGATACTGCGCCAGCGCGCTAGAAACTCGGCGTAGTTGGTTTTGATTTCGTTGAAGGTCAAACCTTCAAGCTCGCCGTGATCGAGCTCGCGCACATCGTCCTCGATCGTCACGGATAACTTATGTGGCTGGCTGATGAGCGCAGCGGTTTGGCGCGCGCGCCGAAGGTTGCTCGAATAGATCGCGTGGATTTCTTCGTGGCTTAAGAGCGTCGCGAGCTGCTCGGCTTGGCGAATGCCAACTTCGCTCAAATCCCGGTCGATGGAACCCTGACAGCGGCCTTGGAGATTCCAATCCGTGGCGCCGTGGCGTACTAAAAGAATTTGCACAGCGAAATGATCTCAAGCAAACGGTCTGCTGAAAATCTCCTTTCAACAGGCCGCACAAATTAACTCTCTTCCAAGAAAGCGGTGTTTACCTTGATCTTGGCCTTGGCCTTCAGACCTTCCAAAAATTTGATCAGAGCGCGCTGGCGGCTTTCCGCTAAAGCCTGTTTTCTGAGTATGTCTTTTTCTTTTTCGAATTGCCCCATGTCGGCGCCCTGGCGATCTTTGAATGCGAAGAGATAGAGGATATCTTTCTGGGTGTAGAGTCTATCGGGAATCGGTTTTTGCGGCGACACGGCTATCGGGCCGGCTTTCATTTCCGCGAGTTCGCCGATCTTCGGCAGCTGTGGCGCGCTGCGCGAGAACCAGCCGGTCTCATCAAGTTTCAGATCATTCGCTTGGGCGAGCTTGACAATATCCTTTTCTTTTCTAAGCTGCTCGAGCAAGCTGTTGCCTTTTTGCAGGGCCATTTCGTAAGCCTTGGATTCTTTTAGGCCCTTCTCGATTTGTCCTCTCGCGTTCTCAAGCGGTGGAACGGTCGGTTCGATGCGCTGCTTGAGGCGCAATATATAGTACGCGTTGTTGCCTTCAATGATTGGACTGATGTCCTTCGGTGCCAATGCGAACGCGTTCTTATAAAATTCTTGATTGTCGCCGATTTCCGGCACGGTCTGACCGACGGAAAGCCAATTCGTCACGCTCACTTTGACGCCGCCCTCTTGCGCCAGCTTGTTGAAGTCACTGCCGGAAAGCGCCTTTTCGCGGTCGCGATCGGCAATCTTGGCGGCCTCGCGTTTTGCCTTTTCGTTTTTCAGCGCCTTGATAATCTCAGGGTTGGCTTCTTTCAACGTCGGCGCTTTTTCGTTCTTCGTATCCTCGATTTTGAAGATCTGAAAGCCTGCCGGGGTTTCTACCGGGTTGCTAATCTCGCCCTTGGCGAGACTAAAAATAGTTTTTTCGACCGTTGGCTCCATTTGCCCTTGCGTGACCCAACCCGCGTCGCCACCTTTAGCAGCGCTGGGGTCATCCGATTCGCGTTTCGCCAACTCGGCAAAGTTTTTGCCGCCGCGCGCTTCTTTAACGATGCGGTCGGCGCGCTCTCGCGTGGCTTTTTTCTGATTTGCATCAGCCTCAGGCGCGAGCCGAATCGATATGTAACCAACTTTCGCTTCTTTGGGTTTACGAAACTTACTTTCCAGATTGGCCTGATAATATTCTTCGATCTCTTTGTCGCTCACTTGAATTGCCGAAGCGAATTGCTCGTAAGGGTAATTGAGATACTCAACTTGAACTTTCAGCGGCTCTTTCAGCGATTCTTTGTTGCGCTCATAGAACTTTTTAATGTCATCTTCACTAAGCTTGACCTGCAAGACAAAATCACTCACCGGCAGCTTGATATAGTAGAGATTGAGTTTTTCTTGATCGAGACGATAGCGGTCACGCACCTCGGCATCGGTCACTTGTACGGAGTCGAGAATGATGCTGTAAAGACGTTGCATCGTCAGCTGGTCGCGTTGTTCCTCTTCAAACTGCCCCGGCACCAGCCGATTGGCTTGGAGAATTTTCAGATAGTGGTCTTTACTGAAACGTCCGGCGATCTGAAATTCGGGCGCTTTGCCGAGATGGTCGGCCAAGTCGTCGTCTGTCGCCAAAAGCCCGAGGCTGCGCGCTTCCTGGAGAACGAGTTTTTTCTGAATCAATTCCTCGATCAAGTTAGCTTTAAGATTTAGCCCTTTGATCATATCTTGCGTCAGCGAACCCTTGAGAATCTCACGGTAGCGCTGCACAGCACGCTCGTATTGAAGGGCAAATTCGCGCTGGCTGATGGTTTCACCGTTGACCTCGGCGACTTCTACGGCCGTTGAGTCGCGATATTTACTGCCGCCATAAAATGCAATAAATACGACGATGATGATGCCAAGGAGGATCGTAATTCCCCAATTTCTCTTCTGTTTGCGTAAAAAGTCGAGCATGTGACAGAGAACCTTTCGCAAAAAAGGGTAAAGAAATGCCTTTCCATGATAAAAAATGGCCCCAGCCAATGCAACCGGCTAGACTTTGCTAAATCGAATTTTCTTTAAGTTTTTCCTTATCTTGCTTGCTTCTGCCAAATCTGTTATTTTCTCGTTGCTTATCCGTTTTTTTCGCGCGCAAGAAGGAGTTTGCTGATGTTGGATGCCCTGTTCGGCATCTTTTCTAACGATCTCGCGATTGATCTGGGGACCGCCAACACTCTGATCTACGTTAAGAACCAAGGCATCGTGTGTAACGAGCCGTCGGTCGTTGCGGTGCAACAACGAAACGAGCGCGGCGGCAAAAAAGTGCTGGCAGTCGGCGCGGAAGCAAAACGGATGTTAGGGCGAACGCCCGGTAGCATCGTCGCCATCAGGCCGCTCAAAGACGGTGTCATTGCCGACTTCGAGATTACCGAGGCGATGCTGCGTTACTTCATCCAAAAAGTTCACAACCGGCGCACGCTGGTCCGGCCACGCATCATTGTCGGCGTGCCGTTCGGCATCACCGAAGTCGAGAAGCGCGCAGTGCGAGAGTCTGCCGAATCGGCGGGAGCGCGGGAAGTTTATCTGATCGAGGAACCCATGGCCGCTGCCATTGGCGCGGGGCTGCCGATCACGGAGCCGACCGGCAACATGATCGTCGACATCGGCGGCGGCACCACCGAAGTCGCGGTGATCTCACTTTCCGGCATTGTTTTTTCGCGCTCGGTGCGCGTCGGCGGCGACAAAATGGACGAGGCGATCGCGCAGTTTATCAAACGAAAATACAATCTGCTCGTCGGCGAACGCACCGCTGAACTGATCAAAATCACCATCGGCTCGGCGTATCCCAGCGACGAGGTGCAGACGATGGAGATCAAAGGACGCGATCTGGTTGCCGGCGTGCCCAAAACCGTGGTCATCACGGACGAAGAAATTCGCGACTCGCTGCTCGAGCCGATCAATCAAATCGTCGAGGCGGTCCGGCTTTCGCTTGAACGGACGCCGCCCGAGCTCGCCTCAGATATCGTCGATCGCGGCATCGTGCTTGCGGGCGGCGGCGCGCTCTTGAGGAACCTGGACATTCTTTTGCGCGAGGAGACCGGCTTACCGGTGATGATGGCGGACGATCCATTGACCGCCGTCGTCATGGGCGCAGGCAAAGCCCTGGATGAAATTACACTCCTCAGAGAGGTCGCGGTTCATTAGACCGAGGTCCGCATGGATTCTGACGGTTGGAGGCGATCGAGCCTTCCATGCTCGCTTTTCTGCGTAAGAACCAAGTTGCTTTAAGCTCCTGCTGCTGTCTTCTGCTGTCGATCTACATATTAACCGCCGCCGCGCGCGGTCAATTGAAGAACGAGCCTCTAAGCGCGCTGCTCATGTGGATCATGCGGCCTTTACAAATTGCTTCGCAGGAAACGGTCGATTGGATAAAAGGGTTTCAGGAAAATTATGATACTCTTGCCGGTTTCCGGTCAGAGAACGAAAGACTACGCAAGCGGGTCCAAGCCCTTGAGGTTGAAAGGCAGAAACTCTTAGAGGCCGAAGCGACCAACCGCCGGCTCAAAGAGTTGCTTGATTTCCGCAGCCATTTACCCGACACGGCGATCACCGCGTCGATCATTGCCAATAGCGCCAGCAGCTGGTTTCAAAGCTGTCTCCTCAACAAAGGCAGCGCCGACGGCGTCCGCAAAGGAATGGCCGTGGTCACGCCATTGGGCGTCGTCGGACAGGTGGTTTCGGTCACGGCGCGCACGGCGAAGGTGATCCTTTTGACCGATCCCAATAGCGGCATCGATGTGCTGGTGCAGCGGACGCGCAGCCGCGGCATCGTTTCCGGATCTTTAGAAGACGGCACGGTGCTCAAGTACGTCAAACGGAGTGAAGACATTCAGGAAGGCGACAGGCTGATTACCTCCGGTGTGGACGGGGTGTTTCCCAAGGGCCTATTGGCCGGCACCGTGATCAAAGTGCGCAAGCAGCATCTCGGCTTGTTTCAATTCATCGAAGTCCTTCCGGCGGTCCGGTCCGAGCGCGTCGAGGAGGTTCTGGTCGTCGCGGCGGAGAGCGGCGCAGAAAAGAAACCGTGAGGGCTGCAACCGTCGGCGTTTTTCCCATGAGGCTCTTCTTGCTCTATTTTTCCGTCGGGGTTTTTCTGATAGTGCTCCAAGGCACTTTGCTTCGCCTGCTACCGTTCGGTCCCGTTGTGCCCGACCTCGTCCTGGTGCTGTGCGTCTATTTGGGGCTGCATCATCCTACGATGGGGGCGGCATTGGGTTCCTTCCTATTGGGTTATTCGGTCGATGTCGTCTCAAGCCGCTTGCTGGGGCTCAACGCTTTCGCCATGTCGCTCGTGTTCTTGTCGGTGTACTTGAGTTCACGGTCGATCTGGATACAAAACCCTCTCGTTACGTCCTTCGTGGTGCTGCTCGCGGCGCTGGTGAAAGGAGCGGCCTTGGTGCTGCTATGGGCCGTTTTCCTCAGCGTGGAAGGATTTTGGCTGGGCGCCGCGCGATATATTATAATGGAAGCACTCGTAGCGGCATTGCTTGCGCCGGTGCTTTTTGCTCTGTTAAGGCGTGGGCAAAATTACGTCGAGAAATTTCGCGTTGCCGCCCAGTAGAAGCCATGGCTGCACTTACCGAGATCAACAAACAAGACGGTGCGCCTGAACTGCGCCGGCGCGCCGGCCTGCTATACGCTCTGCTCATCATCGCATTTTTTGGTCTCGTGTCCAGGCTGATTTTTCTCCAAATCATTCAGGGTGAGCGTTATACCTTTTTGTCGGAGAATAACCGCGTACGCCTCAAGCGGGTGCCGGGCACTCGCGGCATGATGTTCGACCGCCAAGGTCAGTTGCTCGTCGACAGCCGGCCTTCCTTCGACCTCATTTTTGTCCCCGAAGATGCCTATGATCCGGCTAAGACCCTGCGTTTGCTGGCGCAATATCTAAGGCGAGACGAAAATGAGCTGCTAAAAACTTTTGAAGAGTCCAAGAGCCGGGCGGCTTTTGACGAGATGGTGTTGGGTCGGGATGTCGACTGGCCTGCGGTCGTGGCCGTGGAATCGCACCAGCTCGACTTACCGGGGGTCAGTTTGCGGACTCGGCCACGGCGCAATTACGCAGACGGACCGATGGCCGCGCATGTCTTGGGCTATCTCGGCGAGATTAATCAAAAGCAATTGAATATTCTAAAGGAACAAGGTTACGTCGTCGGCGACGAGATCGGCCAGTACGGGCTTGAGCGGCGCTGGGAAGAGTTGCTGCGCGGCAAAAGTGGTGGACAGCAGGTGGAAGTCGACGCGCTGGGCCGCCGCGTGCGGGTGCTCCACGAAGTGACCGACGTACCAGGATATACGGTTCGCCTAACTTTGGACCGACAGATGCAGGAAGCCGCTTACGAGGCGCTCAAAGGCAAAGAGGGGACGATCGTCGCTCTCGATGTGCATAGCGGGGCGATCCTTACCCTGGCAAGCACGCCGGCATTCGATCCCAACGTCTTTGCCCGAGGTATTAAATCCGAAGAATGGAGCGCGTTAATCAAGGACCAGCTGCGGCCGCTCAGCAATCGCGCGACCCAAGGTCAATTTCCACCGGGATCGACTTTCAAAATCATTATGGCCATCGCCGCGCTCGAGGAAGGAGTCATCAACCCGGAAAGCTTTATTCAAGACCCGGGTTTCTTTTTCTTCGGTAACCGCAGTTTTCGCGACTGGAAAAAAGGCGGCCACGGCGCCGTGAACTTCCACCGGGCGATTGTCGAATCCTGTGACACTTACTTTTATCAGCTCGGTCCAAAGCTCGGCATCGACCGGATCGCCAAGTGGGCGCACGCGTTCGGCCTGGGCGAGAAAACCGGCATAGCCTTGGACGACGAGAGAAACGGCGTGATTCCCGATACCGAATGGAAACGCAAGAGATACCGCCAACCCTGGTTCCCGGGTGAGACGGTTTCCGTTGCCATCGGCCAGGGCTACGTGACGGTTACACCGCTGCAGCTTGCCAATATGATGGCCGCCGTCGCCAACGGCGGCAAACTTTTTCGCCCCTACCTCGTCAGCAAAGTGGAATCCGTAGACGGCACCACCGTGCGCGAGTATGGACCGGAACTGATTCGCACCATCGAGCTCAAACCGGATACATTAAACCGAGTGCGCAACGCCCTTGCCGATGTTGTCAGTGGCGCCCACGGTACCGGCGGCGCGGCCAGGTCCCAAATGGTTGAGATCGCCGGAAAAACCGGCACCGCGCAGGTCATCGAGATGAAGAGTGCTTACCTGAAGAGCGAACAACTTTCGTACTTCAATCGAGACCATGCCTGGTTCGTTTCCTACGCTCCGGTAGATCATCCGGAAGTCGCGATCGCCGTCCTGGTCGAGCATGGCGGCCATGGCGGCGATGCAGCCGCGCCAATGGCGAAGAAAGTGTTCGAGAAGTTTATCGAGCTCAAAAAGAAAGCGACGGAGAAACAGGAAGTGCAAATCGAGGGAGAGACTCGTGCAAATTGATCGCCGCCTGATCTCTCATTTCGACTGGACGCTGTTTCTACTCTCTTTGGCGTTTGTCGCCGTGGGTGTGACCACGATCTACAGCGCTAACTATGATTTGGCGGCGGGCCACGCCGGTCCTTTGCCGACACGCCAGCTGACATGGTTGGGGCTCGGCTTGATCGCCATGTTCGCCGCCATGAGCTTTGACTATCATTATATCGACCGGCTGGCCTATCCTTTTTATGGCGCGATGCTCTTGCTGCTGGTGCTGGTCATGGTTGTGGGGCATACCGGTGGCGGCTCGCAGCGATGGATCAATCTCGGTTTCTTCAGGTTACAACCGTCGGAGCCGGCGAAGCTCGCCATCGTGTTGGTGATGGCCAAGTACTTTCAGGCGGACGAACCGCCACGCGGTTATTTCTTGCGCGATCTGTGGGTGCCGTTCGCGATGGTAGCGCCGCTTATTGTTCTGACTTTGATTCAACCTGATCTCGGAACGGCGATCATTCTCGGCATCGTGTTCATCAGCATGGTCTTGATGGGCGGACTGCGACTGCGATCATTTGCTTATTTGGTCGCCGCGGGATTGGCGTTCTTGCCGGTCGCTTGGCATTTTCTAAAACCCTATCAGCGAAATCGCATCTTGACCTTCCTCGATCCCGACCGCGATCCTTTGGGCGCCGGATATCACGTCATTCAATCGCAAATCGCCATCGGCTCCGGCAGGCTCTTCGGTAAGGGTTATCTTCACGGAACTCAAAACCGGCTCGACTTCTTGCCGGCGCAGCACACGGATTTTATCTTCGCGGTTTTTTCGGAAGAGTGGGGATTTGTTGGATGTGCGGTCTTGTTGCTGTTCTACTTCATCATGATTGCTTACTGCCTTGGGCTGGTGCAACGCGCCAAGGATCGCTTTGGTGCTCTCTTGGTATTCGGCATGATCGCCATCGTGTTCTGGCATGTCGCGATCAATGTCGCGATGGTGGCGGGAGTGATGCCGGTAGTCGGCGTGCCTTTACCGATGGTGAGCTACGGCGGCTCGGCACTCGCCTCTATGATGTTCGCCATCGGCGTGATCATGAACGTCAGCATGCGGCGGTATATTTTCTGAGAATTCTCCAGCTCGCCGGCTCGATTGAGCCATGCAGCGAAGCATCGATGGGATGAGATGCATTTGCTGGGTTGATCGGTATCGCGGCGCCCGCGCCGAACTCTTCGATTTCGTCGCCAATAGATTCTGCAGACGGGCTCCACCCTTCCTATTAATCGACGCTAAACTTCCCCTTGTTAGCGGAGCAAGCCTGATGTAATACTCCGCCCAGTTTCCGGCATGTGGGCGAGATGACCGTGTCTCATCGCAAACTTCGTCGAATGGATATCACACCATTGCTGTGGCCAAATCGCCGAGTGCTGGTCGCTCTTATCTTGTCGCTCGGACAATCGGTTGTGGGCTCGATGGAGGCCCGCGGTCAGGAGAAAAGGATTATTATCTGCTACGTCGAGCGGGATCTCAACAACCTGCCGCCGTTGGTCGCCGAAGCAAAGGGGTATTTTCGCGAGGCCGGATTCGCCACGCAGATTGTTCAGGTTCGCACCGCGGTGAGCACCGCGGCAATATTGAGTGGCGCGATCGATTATCATACGTCTTTTGCCAGCACGATCCAGCGCGCGATGCAGGGCGCGCCGTTGCGCGGGCTATTGACCATGGTAGAAAGGCCGAATTTCTATCTGGTGTCGCGGCCGGAAATTCGCACGGTTGCGGACCTGCGTGGCAAGATCATCGGTGTGGGCTCCCTGGGGTCGATCAACTCGATTATCGCGCACCAAGTGTTAGCGCATCACGGGATTCCCGCTGACGCCGTAACGATCATGGCGGCGGGAGATTTTCAAACCCGCATGGCGGCGCTGAAGAGCGGCACGATTCACGCGGCGATGGCCGTGCCCCCGGCGCCGGTGCATGTCAGAGAGTGGGGCTTCAATGTCCTCGCCTTCGCGGGCGACTATGTCGATCTTCCTCTGGCGGGTCTGTCGACGACCGTCAATAAGCTCAAAACATCGCGCAGCGAAGTGGTGGCCGTCATCACGCCGATCTTGCGCGCGCTTCAGCTCATGAAGTCGAATCGCAGCGAGACCGTTTTACATATTCAAAAATTTCTTAAGGTGGAGAAGAAGCTCGCCGAAGCGGCCTACGATCTATCGGTGAAGGCCTTTAGCGCGACGGGCTCAGTGTCGGCAAAGGGCATTCAAAATATCATGGACATGGCGCCGGCAGGGATCAATCGGCCCGTCTCGCTGACTGATGTCGTCGATTTCGGCCCCCTCAAAGAGGCGCAAGCAGCGTTGGGGATCCGGTAATGAATTGGTAGGGGCAAGGCGGGCCTTGCCCTGCGACAAAAAAATCACGGAGGTGTGACAATGGAAAACGAGACGACGTCTATAAGCGCGGCCATGGTTTCTCCACATTTTAAGCGACCGCACTTCTCAAGTCTCAACCACCTAAGTCTTCCCTGCCGGAATCTCGCTGAAACCAAACGCTTCTACACTGACGTTCTCGGCGGCGAGCTGATTCACGATGTCGAAGGCTTCGCCGAGGTGCGCATCGCCGATATTATCATCGGCATGGCCGAGCAGCCGGGCGGTTGGACCGGTTGGGACGCCGAGTATCCGCACTACGCGTTTAACACCGACGGCGCAAATTATCACTTGATGAAACGCTGGCTCGAGGGATACGGAATACCTCATCATTCGTGGACTCGCGACAATAAAACCGCGCTGATGTATTTTCGCGATCCGTCCGGTAATCTTTTCGAACTCTACTGCGCCGACGGTTACGACGGCATTCGATCATTACCGCTGGGACTCAAGCAGGGCGGGCAGCCGATACCGTTCGGCGGCCTCAATTACCGATGGAACGGCCAAAGCACAGCACCGAAAAGCGAGCGCCCGCGCTTCCATAGTTTCAGCCATCTAAGTATTCCCTGCCGCGATCTCGAAGAGGCCAAGCGCTTCTTCTCCCACGTAATGGGCGGCGAGCTTGTGTTAAATCTTGACGGCTTTGCCGAGGTGCGCGTCGCCGGCGCGATTGTCGGATTGTCGCCGCGCGCCGGCGGCTGGACAGGCGGCCATGCGGAATTTCCGCACTACGCCTTTTACGCTGATGCCGAAAATTTCCTGCCGATGATTGAATGGCTGAAGCAAAACGGCGTGATGACTCCCGGACCATGGACGCGCGACCGTAAGAAGGGACTGATGTATTTCCACGACCCGTCGGGCAATCTCTTCGAGATTTACTGCGGCAAAGACTTAAATCAAGCTGCGTCATTTCCACTCGGGGCAAAACAAGGGGGAAGTTACGAGACCGATTTCGCGGGTTTATTTTACGAGTGGAATGGATAGCGCAGCTTGGCTTCGTCGCCCATGATGTTCGCCATCGGCGTGATCATGAACGTCAGCATGCGGCGGTATATTTTCTGAGATGCAAGTATGCGTTCGATTGTCGGCCCTGAGTAACTCGCTGGCGTTCTGAATTTCGCGAGCCCTGCGCTCTAAAAAAACATCGGCCGCTCGCGTCGAGTGCCAAAAGACAATCGGGGCACTCGACGCGGCGGCCGTTTTATCGACGGCGGGTTGGGTGAAGTTACTGCAACGCCTTTTCGATAGCACTCACCAATTTTGCCTTCGGCACAGCGCCGACGATTTGCTCCTTGACTGCGCCGCCTTTGAGGATGATCAGATTCGGAATTCCGCGGATGCCGTAGCGTGACGCGGTGGCCGGGTGGTCATCGACATTTAATTTAGCGACTTTGAGCTTGCCGTCGTACTGGTTGGCGATTTCTTCGACGATCGGCGCGATCGATTTGCACGGACCGCACCACGGCGCCCAGAAATCGACTAAGACCGGCACTGACGACTGCAACACTTCAGCTTCGAAATTATCCGTATGAATTTCCCGTTTGGAGTCTCGCGTTTGGAGTTTCGGGTTGCTCGGAAACGCGCAAAGTGCGACATTGCCGCAGTCCAGCGATTAAAGCTCCGATAAAAAGCGTAACAAGGTGCGCACGCCGAATCCAGTACCGCCCTTTGGGCTAAGCGCGTTGTCGCTCTCGGCAAATGCCGGTCCGGCAATGTCGAGATGCGCCCACGGTACGTCGCCGACGAACTCCTGTAAGATCAAAGCGGCGGTGATGGCGCCCCCGTGCGAGCCGCCAACGTTTTTCATATCGGCCACGCTGCTTTTGATCATCTCTTTGTATTCTTTGACCAGCGGCAGCTGCCAGAGCTTCTCGCCGGTTGCTTGTGCGCAGCGAATGAGCTCGTCCGCGAGCGCTTGATGATTACTGAATAGTCCCGCCACTTGCGTGCCCAGGGCGACCATACAAGCGCCGGTCAAAGTCGCCAGGTTGATCATGTAATCAGGTTTTTGCTGCGCAGCGAGCGCCAAAGCATCGGCCAAGATCAGCCGGCCCTCGGCGTCAGTGTTCAGGACCTCGATGGTCTTGCCATTTAAATAGTGGATTACATCGCCGGGCTTTTGCGCATTGTGGCCCGGTAGATTGTCCGTCGTCGGAACATAGCCGGTGACTTCGACGTCGAGGTCGAGCTTCGGCAAGCAGCTCATCGTGGCAATGACAGCGGCGCCGCCTGCCATGTCGAGCTTCATGGTTTCCATGGACTTGGCCGGCTTGAGCGAAAGCCCTCCGGAGTCGAAGGTGATGCCTTTGCCGATCAGCGCCACTTTTTTTTTCGGTTTAGCCGAAGGTTTGTAATGAATTTTTATGAATCGAGGTTCTTCATGGCTACCGCGGTTGACTGCCAAGAGTCCCGCTAATTTCATCGACTCGATTTTCTTTTTACCCCAGACTTCAACCGATAGGCCGCGGCCGCGGCAATGGCGCTCAGCCTGCTCGCCAAGGAAACGCGCCGTGGTGACGGATGGCGGCTCGTTGATCAGATCGCGCGCCAGATAGACGCCGGGGATGATACTTTGCGCGGTCTCTATCGATCTCTGCAGCGCCGGGGTTCGGGTTAACCCGGGTCTGAACAAGATTAACGACTTGACCTCGGCTGATGACTTGGCGTTCGAGCGATACTTGTTGAATTGATAGCCAGCGAGCAGCGCGCCTTCGACTACGGCCCCGGCCGCGCTCTCGGAATCCTCGTCGGGCGAAAACCAAAAGGCAATCTCTTCCGCCCCGGTAGCGGCGGCTTCCTTGCGCGCTCGCGCCCCGGCTTTTCGCCAAGTTTCAGCGGCTATCTCCGGTCCGCCGCCGAGCCCTAGCAGCAAGAGCTGACCTGCCGGAAGCATTCCCATGCTGGTATAGAGAAGCATACTCCCTTCCGCGCCGGTGAATCTGGTTTTCTCAGTGCGCGTTCGCAGGTTGCCCTTCAGGCGCCGGTCCAGCGCGCGGATTTCCGGTGCATCGAGCTTCTTTTCGCGCACCGGGATGACCAGCAGATCGGCCTTGATGCGCTCTGCAGTCGTGTCGCGAACCCTTACTTCCATCCGGTCCTCGCTCAACTTTTCTGGCGGATGAGATTCATAAACTCAGCGCGGGTTTCCTGGCGCGTGCGAAAAGCGCCAAGCAGACTGCTGGTGATCACGAACGAATTTTGTTTCTCGACGCCGCGCATGCGCATACACAAATGCTCGGCCTCAAGCACTACGGCGACGCCGAGAGCGTCGAGCTTATCCATGATGGTCGTTGCGATCTGGTTGGTAAGACGTTCTTGAACCTGGAGGCGACGCGCATAAACGTCGACCAGTCGGGCCAGCTTCGAGATGCCGACGATCTTGTGATGCGGGATGTAAGCCAGGTGGGCCTTGCCGAAAAAGGGCAGCAAGTGGTGCTCGCACAAGGAATAAAAATCTATGTCCTTCTGCACGATCATCTCTTCATAATCCTCGGTGAAAAGCGCGTCGTTGATGACTTTGCCCGGATCCATCGCGTAGCCGCGCGTCAAATAAGAAAGCGCCTGAGCGGCCCGCTGCGGCGTTCGCAAAAGCCCCTCACGGTCCGGGTCTTCACCGATCGCTTTCAGGATTTGGCGAATTTGGTCTTCCATATTTGCTCCGACGAGATGGTAGGCGCTTCGGCTTGTATGGTGATGCCGAATTATTCATCGACAAGTCTACAAAAGTTAACATTTAGCTGAAAATCGGTCAAACCAATGACGCGCTATGCGGTTTAAAGTCGTTGCAGCAGCCAGTGCGGCGTGAAGCGCAAGACATAAGCATTAAGCAGCGTCATGTAGTCGGTGATCAACAGGATGCCGACAATGATCAAGAGAATTCCGCCGACGGCGTGGATCGCTTGCACGTAACGGCGCAGCCGTTGGGAAAATTGAAAAAATGAATTGATCGCCAGCGCGCTCAGAAAAAATGGTAACGCCAGCCCCGCGGCGTAGCTTGTCAGCAGCATCGTCCCGCGCCCGACTTCGCCGGCGGTGCTGGCGAGCGCCAGCGTGGCTCCCAATATTGGCCCTACGCATGGAGTCCACGCCACGGCGAATGTGATTCCCACCAAGATTGAGCCGAGATAGCCCGCCGGCTTGTCTTTGAGATTAAACTGCAAGTAACGCTCGAGCGCGGCAATTTTGAAAAGGCCGATCAGATAAATCCCCACGGCCAGGATAAACACGCCGCCGAGAATTCGAATCGTGTTTCGATATCCGAGGAAAAGGCCGCCAAGGAAACTCGCGGAAGCGCCGAGTGAAACGAACACCAAAGAAAAGCCAATAATAAATGCCACGGAATTTAGCACTACCCGCCAACGTACTCGCGAGCGCGCTTGCCCGCTGCGCATTTCATCCAAAGAAACGCCGGAGACGAAGGACAAGTAAGCGGGAATGAGCGGCAGAACGCAGGGTGAAAGGAACGAAAAAACCCCGGCAGCAAAGGCGACGAAAACGTTTACGTCGGTCATCGCTTTCCGTCGATGAGCTCTTTGATCAGTTTTCGCGCTGCCGGTGCGTACCATTCCGCTGGACCCCAGCCCCGCGCCAGTCCTTCCCCTTTGGGGCCGATCAAGTAGGTTGCCGGTAAGCCCCAGGCACCGTACAGGCTGCCGACTTGGGCTTCGGGATCCAACGCAATGGGATAGGTAATCTTAAGCTCCTTGACGAAATCGATGGTGTCTTGTTTGCGATCTTTGACGGCGACGGCGAGGACGACAAAATTTTTCTCTTTGTACTCTTTATACAACTTTTCCATCGCCGGCATCTCTTCGCGGCAAGGCACGCACCAGCTGGCCCAAAAGTTCAGCAGGACGATTTTTCCACGAAAGTCTTTTAACGAAACGTTCTTTCCATCGGGGGTGCTCAGGCTAAATTCCGGTGTCGGCGCAGTGTCCTTCATCGGCTGCAAGATCGGCACCGCCTTGTAATCAACCTTCGACTGGCTCGATACGGGGGCAACACTCAGCATCATGAAACCCGCGCTGAGCGCCGCTAGCGAAAACAAATAGTTAAATTCGACTCTCATACAGTGTCAATTTAACGAACCGGTTCGACGGACGCAATACTCGTCTATTTGCCGAGCAATTTACACGTCAGAGAGTTTCGGATGAAAGAAAATCAGTTGATTGCTTGACCTTGGAAGGGAACTGACGCGCCGGTTGTTGGTGAATTGGGCCTGTCCGTCAGCGGCTACAAACACAAAGCCCTCCAGTTGTGTTACTAGAGGGCTCTGTGCATTAGGCAACCAGAACGGTTACCTTGTCGCCTGAGAGTAAGGAGGGTTTAAACCGCCACCACCACTCCACAAATTAAAAATTTATTTCTTTTTCTTTTTAGCTTTCTTTTTGGCCTTTTTCTTAGCAGCCATAGGCACCTCCTTTTAGGATTGCACAGGCGGGTTCGTTACTGGATAGGCGTCAATGCGCGACTCAGGCGAAAAGAAAGAAGTACTAAAACCCTCCCATATTTTGTAGGTGATAAGGACATTAAGGCACAATAAATTGTATGTCAAGAAAAAAATATCATTTTAGAAAATATTTTCCTAGAAATTACTCGGACTTGGTCAGCACAATTCCATTGCGCTGCTGACAACAACCAGAAGCTAAACGGAAGGAACCGTGTTTTGCTATCGTCGGATCGAGGAAAAGGTGGAAAATCTCTTCGGACGTGTGTTGGCCGCAGCGTCATCAAGCCGCGCCACTTGGAGAACCATAGTCCGGGCTTCGGCCCATCAACTGGCCACTGTAGGATCTGAGATGAAGACCTTCCATAGCGACAAAGCGCTGCCAGGAAGCGTTCTGGATTCAACTAATCCGCAGCGCCTTCATCAATTTCAGCAAGTGAGTTCGGTGCAGCCCGAGCGCCTTGGCCGCGGCCGCGCGATTGCCCTGCGCGCGCCCGAGCGCGTCGACGATTAGCGTTCGTCGATGGCTGTTCACGGCTTCGTGGAATCGCTGCGTTTCCGCTGAAGCGATCGGAGCGTCGCCAACAAGCCTGGATGGAAGACAATCCACCGAAAATTCCGGGCCGTCGCCCAGGACCACGCCGCGCTCGATCACGTTGGCCAACTCTCGAACATTGCCCGGCCAAGAATAGGCGCATAACCTGGCGAGCGCTTCTTCGGTGATTTCGTTGAAGGGCTTCTTCGTTTCCAGCGCGAAGCGCTGCAGAAAATAGTCGGCGAGGGAGGCAATGTCCTCTATTCTCTCACGCAATCGCGGTAAGGTGATCGCGATGACGTTAAGGCGATGATAGAGATCCTCGCGAAACGCGCCGCGCTTTACCGCTTCTTCGAGATCTTTGTTGGTCGCCGCAATGATTCTGATGTCCACGACGATGGCCTGCGTGCCGCCGACGCGTTCGAACTCGCGTTCCTGTAAAAAGCGCAGAAGCTTCGTTTGTAGCTCCGCTGAGATATCGCCGACTTCGTCGAGAAAAACGGTCCCGCCATCGGCAATTTCCATCTTTCCCTTCTTTAATTGGTGGGCGCCAGTGAAAGCGCCTCTTTCGTGGCCGAAGAGCTCGCTTTCCAGAAGTTCCTTGGAAAGACCCACGCAATTGATCGCCACGAAAGGGCGACCGGCGCGCTCGCTCCACTCGTGAATCGAGCGTGCGAATAATTCTTTGCCGGTACCGCTTTCGCCGAGAAGGAGCACGGTGGTCTTGCTGCTCGCGGCTTTCTTGGCCTGTTCGATCACTCGCGTCATCGTGGTACTTTTTCCAGCCACCAGCCGGTAGCGACCGGCTAATTCTCGAGCGAGAAGCTCTACCTCGGATTTGAGTCGAGCTTGTTCGAGAGCTTTTTTCACGACCAATGCCAGATGATCCGGGTCGAAGGGCTTGGTGACAAAATCGTCCGCGCCGCTCTTAATCGCCTCGACAGCGCGCTCAATTGTGCCGTAAGCGGTGATCATGATCACTGGAAGCCCGGCCTGTCTCTTTTTGATTTCTGTCAGCACTTGCACGCCGTTCATGCCGGGCATTTGGTAGTCAAGTAGGACGAGGTCCGGAGATATTCCGGCAAGCTTGTCTAAGGCAGTTCGGCCATTGTCGGCTTTTTCAATCGCGTATCCAAGCTCCGTGAGTTCCTGCTCCAAAAGATCGAGGTTCAGCGGTTCGTCATCGACCAAGAGTATCGTTTGTGGCATGTCACGAACTCACTACATTGGGACCTAAGTAGGTTAATGCAACGGATCCCACTTACGAGAAATACAACTCATCCATCTCATGCCCTGAAAAGCTCCCCCATGCGCCGGCCAAAAAAGCGGCCGGCGATGAAAAGACTTCCAGCCAAGAGCAGAAGCCCCAGAATTCCCATCGCGCTCGCGATATAAGGGCCATCCGCTATTCGCCCCAGAAGGGCATAGATCGCCTTTGTTATGGGATAATACGACTCTTTCGAGGCAAGGATAAGACTGTCGCTGACCTCAAGCATTGCAAATGAAAATGACAGCACCGCCCCCGCTATGAGGTTGGCGAATATCAGCGGCATGGTGATTTGATACAGAGTCTTCATCGGACT
Source organism: Deltaproteobacteria bacterium (assembly GCA_005879255.1). The sequence goes on along the minus strand of VBKY01000204.1, from coordinate 15,750 downwards.
AGCGCCGAGGTTTATGGCAGCTTCTTCGAGGGCGACGCTAGTTTGTTGAAAGCCGGCGTAAGCCGCGCGTACCATATAAGGCAACCGGCGCACGGCATAGGCGATAACGAGCAACGGAACTGGATTGACACGGGCATCGAGCGGTGTTGCCGAGAACGCCGCGACATAACCAAATGCCAATACGAGACCAGGAAGCGCCAGAGGAAGCATGGCAAGCGCATCCAGCACACTTCGACCAGGCACCCGCTTGCGCGCCAAAAGGTAAGCGATGGTAACCCCAAGGACGATGTCGATGATCGTGCTCAGGCTGCTGAGCAGGAGACTGTTTTTGATGCTGAGGAGCACGAGGTCATGGCTAAACACAGCTTTATAAAACTGAACGGTATATTCACTGGGAAGTACGCTCAAAAACCAGCGCTTCGTTACTGACGTCAGTAAAACGCCTAAATGGGGAATGAGAGCCAGCGCTGAAATGCTCAGGACGACGCCGTAAGCGATGACGGTCATGGACGCTGACGCGGGCCGCGCGGCTGAAGCTACATGGCCGCGGCCGAGCATCTCGTAACTGCCGCCGCCAAGGATACGTTTCGACAGATAAAAGAAAAAAAGCGTGAGCGCTATGACGACCACCACGAACGCGTAACCCATGGGATTTTGATGCAGGTCGGTCACCATGTTGAAAATTTGCACTGCAACGACTTCGCGATATTCGAAAACCAGCGGCGTGCCGAGGTCGGTGAACGACCAGATGAACACGATGATCGCCCCGGCAAAGTAGCCCGGAAGCATCAATGGAAAAGTAACGGTTCTAAAAAGCTTAAAGCTACTTGCTCCCATGTTTCTCGCCGCTTCCTCGAGGCTGGGATCGACATTCGCCAGGGCTGCGGCCAAATTCAAATACATGATCGGGTAAAGATGAAGCGCCTCCAGGATCACCACGCCCCAAAAACTCCCGCCACCCAGCCAGTCGATGGGCTGGTCGATGACACCCATCTCCAGCAGCGACAGATTGATAGATCCAAAACGCGCGAGCAGTTGACGCATGCCAATTGCCCCGACGAAAGGTGGGAGCACCATGGGAATCAATATGAGACCGTTCAATAACCCCTTGCCGGGAAAATTGTAACGCACGAGTAGGAGGGCCAAGGGAAGACTGAGCAGAGTAGTAAATAGTGTCACAGCCAATCCCAAATTAACGCTGTTGGCGAGGATGATCGTATTATTCGGGCTGGAAAACATGAGTTTCATGAAAACCAGGGAAAAACCTTCTGTAGTGAAAAAAGCATTGGAGAAAACGTAACCGAGGGGGTACAGCATGAAGACGATGAAAAACATCCAGAGAAAGATGAGCACCGCGGCATTGGCGGGGTTCAAATCATAGCGACACAACCACCTAGTCACCCAACTCCTCCTGGGGCAACACCACCACAGCTTGGGGATCGAACTGCAGCGCGAGTCGGTCTCCAACCTTAGTTTTCCTCGTTGGCGGGTTGTACTCCACGGCACGCACTATGGCGCTGTCCGCGAGACGCAACGAGTATTGTTCGTTGTCGCCGAGGTACATCATGCTTTGCACCTCGCCGATCAACTCGTTGGTTAAATCGGATGATGTTATACCACTTGACTCCCCGGCCGGCTTTAATCGCAGGGATTCCGGCCGCACCGAGCAAAAAACCGGCTCGCCTCGTCCCAACCCCTTGACACCATTTTTCGCACGCACAATGCCGACTTGGGTTCTCACCGTTAAAAGGTCACCCACCTCTTCCAACGTTCCGCGTAATAAATTAGTCCCACCGATGAACTCAGCGACAAATGCGGATTCAGGCCGTGTGTAAAGCTCATGGGGTGTGCCCACCTGAACGAGCCGGCCACGGCGCATGACCGCGATACGATCCGCCATCGATAACGCCTCGGCTTGGTCGTGGGTAACGTAAATCATCGTGCGTCCGATTTTACGGTGGATCTCCTTGATCTGCGTGCGCATTTCCACTCGCAGCTTGGCATCGAGATTAGACAAAGGCTCATCCAGTAAGACGACGTCCGGCTCTATAACTAGGGCTCGCGCGAGAGCGACGCGTTGCTGTTGGCCACCCGAAAGCTGGTTCGGCATGCGCTCGGCGTACGCCTGCATGTGGACGATCTCAAGCGCGACCTTAACCCGGTTCTCTTTGTCGACTTGTGATACATGGCGCATTTTAAGTCCGTAAGCGATGTTACTCCGCACGTCCATATGCGGCCACAGCGCATAGTTTTGAAAGACCATTCCGGTATTACGTTTGTGAGGCGGCACTCGGCTCTGATCTTGACGGTTAAAAAAAATTCGGCCCTCGTCCGGCGTATAAAACCCGGCAACCGTACGCAACGCCGTGGTTTTGCCGCATCCGGACGGCCCCAAAAGAAAGAATAGCTCCCCGGCGCCGATCTCGAGACTCAGGTTGTCGACTGCCCTGGACTGGCCGAGGATCTTGGTGACAGACTCAAATTTTACGCTAACCATCATGTAATATGCGCTGGGCTTCAAGCCCTTTTTTTCCAACTGTACGCGACCAGACCGAGCGAGAGAACAAGAAAGGTCACCAGGCTATACCATTCGGATCCTATAATGGGGGGCTTGACGCCCAATAGGTACTTACTGCGAGCGAAGTGACTCCATTCATTGAGTTTTTGATTGCGAAAGGCGGGATCTTTCCACTTCGTTTTCGCCAGTGCCAGAGCCCCATCCGCAGAGATGGGCATAGCCGTCAGCCTCTGCCATTCCTGTTCGCTCAAGCCGCCTTTATCCAACGCCTCTTTCCACGCTCGAGTAAGGAGATGCTTTTGGTCGATGACCAAGGCGCCGATCAAGTCATTGACAATCGACCAACGCTCGGAACCCAAGTTGGGATCAAACGCAAAGTCCGATCGCCAAGAGAACGGGTTCAGTTTTACCGCAGTGCTCTGCGGTGACAACGCATACAGGGACGGTAGCACACTGAAGCGATTGAGTTGGAAACGCTGCGGGCCCCCTGGCGATTTCTCGACCAACAGCCACAGTTTTTGACCTTCCTCAGACATCACGAAGCGGATGAAAGCCTTAGCGACATCCGGGTTTGGTGCGCCCTTCAATATTGCGATAGCATCGGGAGTAATGATCGTTAGGTTATCAGGCAGGATAAAACCGATCTTGTCGGATCCTGCTTCCTTAACTTGAGCCCAGGCGTAAAAATCGATCGCCAAACCGTAAGCGACCTCGCCGGTCGCTACGTCTTTAGGAACTTGACTCGCCGAATTTGTGAAGTTGCGCACGTTGGCGCCCATGCCCGTAATGATTCGCCAACCTTTCTCCCAGCCATAGGCCTGCAGGATAATCTCATAGACCATGTGCACACTGCCGCTTTTCCGAGGATCCGATGAGCCTACCCAGCCGAACCCCCTGGGAGACGCTAGATCTTCCCAGGTCGTGATGACGGGCATCTTCGTAAGCCCTAAAACGACTTTATTATAGACGATGCCAAAACCCGACAAGGTGGCGCCATACCAGCTGTGATCCGGATCATAAAATGGAACACCAGCTAAACTCGCAGGAATCTTTTCCAGGAGTGATTTGGGTAAGGTGTACGATTCAAGGAGATGGGCTTTTTTTAGAGCTAAGTAAGGATCAAGCCCGCCGCCGAAGATGACATCAATGCCAATACCCGCCGGCTTGTTTTTAAATTCCGATTCCAGATAGCGAAGGGTTTCCGATGAGCCGCCTACGTTCATCCACTCCAACTCTACAGCTCGTCCGGTCTCGCTCCGATAGCGTATTTTAAACGCGCGCTCGAACTCATATCTGATCCCCTCCCAATGAGGGGAAATCAACTCGAGCTTATCGGCAAACCCGACTGCTGGGAAACTGTGATTTATCGCAAGGGTCAGTAGGAGACCCCACCAAAGAATTCGGTTCGTTGTTCTAAAGCGACTGTTCAGCGCCGGTATCACAAACCCGCCCCAGTTGGATCCCTCGTGGGCCGGTGTCTTTCCTCGTTTGCCGCTACCATTATTTCGAGGAACGCGACGGATTTCGATCCCAATGTTTGTTTTCAACGAATCAAGGATTCCAGGATTCAGGAGTCTATAGCCGAGTTTGCCAAGCCGGGTCAAGTATCCATCCGTTGCCGTACAAAGTTAATTTCGCCCACGGGAACAGATTGCGAGTACAAGGTCGCGTGGGTCATCTCCGGCATCAGTATACTGGGCAACAGCGATAGTCTTTCGCGGGGTGTGATCAGATAAGTGGAGGCAGGAGTGAAAAAGCCAGCGCTACGACCTGGATCGTGACAAATTAGTCAGCAATTTAATTCAACTAATGATTCACCCGCTAACGAGTCCGGCTTTGCGGCGCAACGTCGCGCGATAGTTCGTCATCGATAATTCGCGCGAAAGCTTCCAACGGCTGGGCGCCGGAAACGATCCGGCCGTTGATGAAGAATGCGGGAGTCCCTGTCACGCCCAGACGATTCCCTTCCTCGATATCCTTTTTGACTGCGGCTTGATATTTTCCGCTATCGAAGCAGGTCTCGAAGCCGGTCATGTCCAGCCCCACTTCCTTAGCTAGTCCTTTAAAAATTTCCGGGCTGGATTTTGGCGGACTGGCAAAGAGCTTGTCATGATAAGCCCAAAATTTACCCTGTTCGTTGGCGCAGCGCGCCGCCTCGTGGGCTTTAGTCGCTCCCGGGTGTAGGTTCTCAATCGGGAAATCACGAAAGACCAGCTTAGTCTTTTCGCCGTAGCGCGACTCGATTTGTGCCAGAGTGGGTATAACCTGCCTGCAAAATGGACAGTGAAAATCAGAAAATTCGACGACGGTCACCGGCGCCTTCTCAGCTCCCTTGAACGGCGCCCCTTGGACAGACACTTCGATGCGCTGGATTGGCGGCGGATTGAGATTGATCACTACCTTCGCTTGCGCGCGCAGTGATCTGAGAAACTCTTCGCGCTTGGCCGCGAGCTTTTGGTTCTGTAAGAAAGCTCTGATCTGCTCTCGAACCTGTGACTGCTCTCCTTTGATTTGCGCTTTATTATCTTGGTAGAACTTTTCGATCTCCTGTTCAGTCACCAACCCGACTTTTGCCGTCACCTCGGCGTCAAGCAGAGCGGGCGCCGTGAGTTTTCGTTTCGCTGCTTCCTTTGCCAGCAGCTTATCGTTGATCAGGGCTTCAAGCCGCTGGCGCTTCAAGTTGTAAATCTGCTCTTCGAGTTTGGTCAACTGAGACGCAAGCGGCTTCTCAACTTCCTCCGACGTGATGACAACGCCGTCCACTTCGGCCAATATGTCGTCTGCTGCGTCGGCCGGCAGTGGAACACCAAGCCCAAGCAGTAAGAGTGAAATCCAAAGAGCCATCATGGGAGGACATCCTTTCGTTTAAGTTCATACATCGTGCCGGGTCGCCAATGTCAAGCCCCAATGTACAACGACGGCGAGGGGTTGGGGCCCACGCTACAGGGAGGGTTGATCAAAAGGATGAAAGCATATAGCATCCGGTTCGCTTCGGCCTGGTAATCATAAACTTATGCGGCAAAATTGCGCTGCGGTAAAATTTTTCCAGTTTGACGGTTGTCATCTTCCGCCCCGCCTGTGCGGCCGGTTTCTGACGCTGGCGATTTTCCTAAACTGTTTTATCAATATTTCTTTTTTGTTCGCTCGTCAGTTATCGGCTGCCTCTTTGTCTGCTTCGGAAGCGGCGCCGGCAGAGCAACACATGGAACGGGGCGTGAGCTCGTTCCGCCGCGGGGATTTTGAGCAGGCGATATTAAGTTGGACGGAAGCCGCCAGGCTATACGAAGCCGAGCAAAAGCTCAGCCAAACGAGCAACGCCCTCATCCGCCTCGCGCAAGCTTATCAATCCCTCGGCCAATATCGGGACGCTTTGAAAAACCTTGAGTCGGCCTTAGCATTCGCTAAAAATTCGCGGGATGGTGCTCAGTTAGCTCTCGCGCTAGGGACGATCGGCGACGTGTATATCGCTATAGGGCCTGCGGAGACTGCCGACAAATATTTGAACGAAGGGTTGCGCGCGGCGAAGGAACTGAACAACGAGAGTCTATCGGCGATTATCCTCAATAACCTGGGAAACCTATTCACAGCGCAAAAAAAATACCCCGAAGCCGTCGCTGCCTACACTGAGAGCGCCACTCTTGCGAAAGTCCGAAATGACCCGACGCTAGTTACAAGAGCGATGATCAATGCAGCAACGGCGTCGATACAGAACAAGCAAGTTAAAGAAGCCAAAGCGCTGCTTGACGGAGCCTCGGAACAGATTCAGACGTTGGAGCCGATATACGACAAGGCATCGGGATTGATCAATATTGGCCTGGCCTACCTTAGTCTTCGCTCAAGTCTCCCTGACTTGAAAGATTCTCTCCTGCTGCTGGCGCACCGCAATCTGAGCGAAGCGGGCACCGTGGCGGACAGTATCGGAGATCGCCGGACAGCGTCGTACGCCTGGGGTCATCTCGGCAAACTGTACGAAGAAGAGCAGAGGTATCAAGAGGCGTTGCAGTTGACCCGCAGGGCCACCTTCGCGGCCCAGCAAGTGAACGCGCCTGAATCTCTTTATCGCTGGGAATGGCAAACCGGGCGTTTGCTTACGAAATTAGGCACCGTCGACGACGCCATCGGCGCATACCGGCGCGCCGTGCGCACGCTTCAGTCGATCCGACCCGAACTGTCGGTCGGCTATGGGACGCCACAAACATCGTTCCGCGAGACCATCGGGCCGGTGTACTTCGAGTTGGTAGATTTGCTGTTGCAACGCGCGTCGTCACTGAAGGACAGCAGTCTCGTCGGACCGTACCTGATTGAGGCGCGTGAGTCGGTCGAATTGTTCAAAGCGGCTGAGTTGCGCGACTACTTCCGCGACGATTGCGTGGACACCGCTTTGTCTAAAATTACCCAGCTTGAAACGGTGGCCAAGACAGCGGTCGTTATCTATCCGATCCTCCTGCCGGATCGCATTGAGTTGCTAGTTAGCCTGCCGAACGGACTGAAGCGAATTTTGGTTCCGGTGGGAGCGGAGGCGCTCACGCAAGAGGTGCGGCAATTTCGCCGCCGGCTGGAAAAACGGACCACGCGCGAATACCTGCCGCACGCGCAAAAGCTTTATGACTGGCTGATTCGGCCGCTGGAGGCTGACCTGGCCGCTTCTCACATCGATACCCTGGTATTCGTACCGGACGGGGCGCTTCGAACGATTCCGATGGCCGCTCTTTACGACGGGAAACAATTTCTGGTAGCCAAATATGCCGTCGCGATCACCCCTAGCCTGAGCCTCACTGACCCCCGGCCGATAAAGCGGGATGGCATGAAGGTCTTGACCGTCGGCGTCACCGAAGCCGTGCAGGGGTTTCCAGCATTGCCGAATGTCTCAGCGGAGCTTCAAGAGCTGCAAACTCTTCTGGGCAGCACGACACTTGTCGACCGGGAGTTTCTTGCTGCCAATTTGGAAAAGAAGTTGAAAGAAGAACAGTTCAGCATTGTCCACGTCGCATCGCACGGCGAGTTCGGTAACGACGTCGATAACACTTTCCTCCTCACTTACGATGCCAAGGTTTCGTTGGACCGCCTCAATCAAATGATCGGAGTCTTCAGGTTCCGTGATGATCCATTAGAGCTGCTCACCTTGAGCGCCTGCGATACCGCCGCCGGAGATGATCGGGCCGCATTGGGCCTTGCAGGCATGGCGATTAAGGCAGGAGCCAGAAGCGCCCTAGCAACTCTGTGGAATATTAACGACGAGGCAACCGTCGACCTCGTCGTGGATTTTTACCGTGAGCTTAAAGATCCGTCGACCTCCAGGAGCGTCGCGCTGCAGCGCGCGCAGCTAAAGTTAATCGACAATCCACGTTACGAACATCCGGGATTTTGGTCGCCCTTCCTGATGATCAATAACTGGCTCTAACGCCGCCTATGTGCCGTGAGGTCGGTGCCTAAATTTTTGCGATCTCCTTGACCGCCGGCATCTTGATCGGTACCCTGATTTCCGCGGGGATCTTGGGTCTGCGCGGTTTGGGTATTCGAATCGCTCGAGCTTCCGTTGACGGATGAAGTACTTGTCCAAAAATAGGGTCATCCAAGGGGTCGGTCATCCAAGGGGTCAGGCATGCCTAATTGACCTTTTTGCTTTATGTCCTCTCCTGAGCTTTTCACAAAGCTTTTCGACATCACTGCGCAGTTCACTGTTTTCGGAGAATTCATCGGCCAACTTTATTATCCCTCTGCTTAACGCTGCGGGGTCCTGTCGTAATAATTTGGCTGTCTCCTGGTTAGTGAAGCCCCCGACTTCGCGCGCAATCCAAGCCATTACCCGCTTCGCCTTGGCATTCTTTCTCCCCCGTCCGCGCTGCAACGCGACCGACGGCGGAAGGTCGAAATATTCGCAAACCGCCTCTTTAACCTCAGACCACGGCAGTGCAACGGCTCCACGACCTCGTACAGCTCGTCCCGGTGCCCCAGCTGGAGCCCATCCCGGACAAAGCGTCGATAGGCCGAAATGGCTTGGGCTGGCCTTTTGGCGAACAGGGGAAGAACCTCGTCCACCGCAATCCACTTCGTCCCTGTTCGTGCCAGGTAAGCTGCATGGCTGCTCCATGGGTACCGATCGGGATCTTGGACGAGCTTACTGCGGACAGGATTTAAATGCAGATAGCGAATCAGCTCTAACAGATAATTACCCTTGTCGCACAGAATCGCCTTGTAGCGTCCCTGAAACAAGTGGCCGATCTTCTTGTATTTGGCATTCCAGTAACGCGTATATCTAAACAAAATATTTTGCATCACCTTGGCGAGCGGCGTTTGACCGATCTGAATGAGGTGATGAATGTGGTTGCCCATTAAGACGTAGGCATACACGCGATAGTTGTGTCGCCGTTGACTTTCCTGAAGCAGATCGAGGTAGCGCCGACGATCGGCATCGTCCGTGAAAATCGCCTGCCCCTGGTTGCCGCGGGCCATGACGTGATACAGAGCACCAGGGAAGTGGACTCGGGGCTTGCGCGCCATAGCGTACGGAACATAGCGGATTTATCCATAAAGATCAATTAAGCATGCCTGACCCCAGCCCTGAGCTAAATTTTTGCGATCTCCTTTGCCGGCATCTTGATCGGTACCCTGATTTTCGCGGGGATCTTGGGTCTGCGCGGTTTGGGTATTTTCGAATCGCTCGAGCTTCCGTTGCTGACCCCAGCCCCGAGAAGCAGTAACCCTATCATTTCTCGTGCATGACCACCAAGACTCCGTTTTCGCCCGCCGCCGCCCGCCCGGCATGGAAGGCCGCGGGCGCGTCGGCCGGAAAATCGCGGTGCAGCGCAGAGAAAAGTTCCGCGGCTTCAGGTTTTTCCTGGCTTAGCGCGGCATAGGCTTCGGCGTAGCGGGCCAGCAGCGCCGGCGGGTCGGCCGGGGAGACCGGCGCCAGGATGGGTATGGCATTCTTCCGGCCCTTCACAATTATGTCACCGACTGGACGAAACGCCTGCCGCCGGCACTGCGCGGCGGTCTCGCCGGTCACAGCCACACCACTGCCGATATACTTGTTCAGCCCCTCCACGCGGGAGGCGGTGTTCAGCGTATCGCCCAGCGCGCCGTATTTCAGCCTACCGCGGGTGCCGATATTGCCGACCAGCGCCATGCCGGTATGCACGCCGATGCGGGTATGGCCCCACTTGATGCCGCGCGCCGCCAGCCCGGCATTGAAGCGCTGGGCCGCCTCGTCCATCGCCAGGGCGGTGGCCACGGCGCGGTCAGCGTGGTCCGGCTGGTGCATCGGCGCACCGAACAGCACTAGCAGGCCGTCGCCGATGAAGTCGTTCACCAACCCGCCATTCTGCACCGCCACATCGCTCAGCACACCGAAATAGTCGCCCAGCAGCCCGGCCACGGTGGCGGCATCCATGGTCTCGGCCGTGGTGGTGAAGTCGGCGATGTCGGTGAAGATGGCGGTGATCTCGCGATGCTCGCCGCCGAAGCTGGGCAGGGTTTCGCCCTGCATCATCTGGTTGATGATACGTGGGTCCAGGTAGCTCTCGAAGCTGCGGCGCAGCTGGGTGCGTTCCCGCAACCCGGCGGAGTGCATGACGAAGTTGCAACCTGCCGCGCTCAGCACCCAGGCCAGCGCCACCGGCACGCCGGGCAGTAGCAGACCGGCGCCCGCGAAGCCCCAGGCGGTGGCGCCGCCAACCAGGCCAAGGCCCAGGAGCAGGGCCACCAGCACCACAAGCACGCGCCAGACCAGCAGCGCCAGCACCGCGCCAGCCATAGCCGCGGCCCAGATGGCGACATGGTCCACCAGGCGCGGCAGCGGCACGGGGTTGCGCGTTTCGCCATTGGCCAGGCGGATCAGCTGGTCGGCGGTGTGCGCATGCAGTGCAATCCCGATCAGCGATCCCTCCCCGCCCCAGCCGGTGCTGAACGGCGTGGCGAAATGATCCTTGATGGAAAGCGCCGCGGTGCCGACCAGCACAATGCGGTCGCGCAGCGTCGCCGCGAGCTCCGGCCGGTCGATGATCTCGGCGAAGCTGATCTGGCGGAAGCGTCGATGGCCGCCGCGGTAGTCGAACAGCATCTGGTAGCCAGCAGCATCCACCCTTGCGTAGGGGCCGTAGGGCTGCTCCAGCAACGGGATGCGGCCCTGGCCCAGCCCCAAGTCGTCGTCCATCGGGCGCAGCCGCTGGCCGGTGTAGCGTTCGGCCAGGGAGACGCCCAAGGTGCGCCAGTTGCTGCCGGTGCGTTCATCGGCGGCCAGCAGTAGGGCTCGGCGCACCACGCCACCGGCATCCGTCACGTGGTCGGCCAGCACCTCGCGCCCAGTCTCGCGCAGCACCGGCGGCGGCGGAATGCCGATATTGCCCTCGTCCGGCAGCTTGAAGACCCAATAGAGGTTGTCCTGCGCCCGCTGGATGGCTTGCAACTCCGCGTTGCCCGGCGGCATGGGCAAGTCGCGGTACAGATCCACGCCCACCGCCTTCGGCCCGCCGGCGAAGACGCGTGCCAGCACGCCAGAAAGGTCGTTGTCGCGGATGGGATAACCGAAGCGGTTAATGTCCGCTTCCGTGGTGACCACCAGCACCACGCGGTCGCTTTCCTGCGACCCGGCGAAGAAGGTCACCAGCGTGTCGTACGCCGAAAGCTCTAAGCCTTGCAGCCAGCCGGTTTCCCGCAGCGGCAACAGCAGCAGGGCCACCAGGTTGGCCACCATCAGCGCTTTGACTAAACGCCGGCGCAGCAGGGCGAGCAGCCAATGCCGTGTGCGTGCTGGCGCGCCTTGCGCCGCCTGGCCTGCGCCGTCATCCATCTGCGTCAGCTTCCCCGTTCCCGCTGACCATCCATCTTAGAGGCCTGGTTTGCCATCGCAATCTGAAATGGTGTCAGGTAGGCCTTACGTGCCGTCCCACATTTTAGGGACGCACTGCGCCTCGTCTTTTTTTTGGATTGTGAGACAGACTTCGAAAGAGTGCACTTTTTTCACGACCCGAGATCAATGTCAAGACTTTATAGGTATGTCACTGTAGTAGCGAAGTGATTATGTCAGGGGTTGATCGCCAAAATGATTCGGTGGTAGCACCCCACTTGCTTCCACCCAATGAGCCAAAAGTTATTCGGCAAAATCACCCAGGGCAGAACGCGTCCAGATTTTTTGTTCGCGCTATAATTTTGAGGTCACATGAACAACCGGCGCTCGCGTTCGCTGTTATCTTCAGTTGTACAGGGATTTTATTATCGTCGGTCGATCCAGCTTGGGTGGCCAGTATATCCGCTGCGGAAAGCTTGTCGGCGGCGCAACAGATGGAACGGGGTGTGAATTCGTTCCAGCGCGGCGAGTTTGAGCAGGCAGTTTCGAGTTGGTCTCAAGCTGCGCGCTTGTACGAAGCTGGTGCGCTGCTCGGATTGTGCTGATTTCCCTCGGCATCCTGGCTTTGCGCAGCTTGGATGCTCGAATCCCTGGAGCTTGTCGCTTATGACTTGTGTATCAGGTTACAGCCGGGTGATACAGGAGCGGATCGGCGCATCGTGCTGATCACCGTGACCGAGGATGACATTCGCAAACAGGGACACTGGCCGTTGACGATGAAACCCTTGGGCAAGTCGCTTGCAGCTGTGCCGCGCTGCGTCCTTCGTGGTGAATAATCCGCCAGCCAAAACCTCGAAGCACCTAAAAGCGAGCGGTAAACGATGTTGACCGCGGGGAAACCAAGTTGACGGCGCGCACGAGTTCCGATACGTACTTCAATAGCGTACGTGAAATTTCTGTAGACTGTCTAGCTTTACTAAAGGCCTTGTAGTACAAGCAGAAAAGTTAGTTGCAATGATTCGACTAACCTGTAATGGGTGTTTCAGTAAGAGACTGGCGCAATCCTTGCTTTGTAATCTCACGAGGAGGGGAAAAATATGAACTATCTAAAACCGATGGTTTGGTCTTCGATTGCGGTATTAGCGCTCAGCATGCCGATTTCCCTGCTCGCCGCCGATGCTAATGTTCCGGTATACAATCCGCCTAAACGCGGCGCTCCGGCCGGACGCGTTGGCGGCGGCACAAGAGGCGGAACTCAGCGCGATGTTTTTGTGCTCTCGGTCCTCGCGCCGGACCACAGTGGCTTCACAACAAATGAACAGCCATCTCTGTACTGGTACATTTCTAACTCGACCTCACTGCCAGTTGAACTTACACTCATGGATCCGCAAGGTATTCAGCCGATTCTCGAGACCCGGCTTCCCCCTCCTATTAATGCAGGAATCCAGCGGGTTCGATTAGCCGATTACAATATTCATCTCGCGCCGGGAGCGGCGTATCGATGGTTTGTTGCGGTGGTTCCGGATTCCGACCGGCGCTCCAAAGACATCCTGGCCGGCGGCGCTATTGAGCGGGTTGATCTACAGGACGAGATCAAGGCAAAACTAGCTAAAGCTCAGAACAACGACATGCCTTTTATCTACGCGCAAGCCGGGCTTTGGTACGATGCTCTGAAGGCGATCTCGGATCTGATCGACGCCGCGCCGCAGAATCAAGAGCTGCACAAACAGCGCACTTCTCTGCTGACGCAGGTGGGATTGCCGTCGACCAATGAGTGATCATTGGCATATAGGTGGCTAGTCGGCTGAGTCATTCAGTCACTAGCCACCAACGCCGCGTTCGCATTGCCCCCGCACTCTGTACTAATAATTCACTGGCCGCTAGAAGACTCCCAGAACAAATTGCATGTGGATCCCATGGTCTTGGAGGACTTTCTTTTTTGGCTGTTCGATGTTCCTCAAGCGATGTCCCCAATAAACTTCGAACTGGGGCCGAAGTGGCACGAACCAAGGATACGTAAGCGCCCATCGAAGACCGATACCGACACTTGAAAGGTCCTTGGGATCAGGGGTTGGCAGTTTCCTGTTCCAGCCCCGGCCGAAATCAAAGAACGGCGCCAGCTCTACGTATTCTAAGCCGTAGCGATTCAAATCAACCCCTAAGTAATTTCCCATCAAAGGCATCAAAGGTAGTCGGGTTTCCAGAGAAGTTATAACCGCCCTATCTCTCAACATCGTGTTTTCTCGGTAGCCTCGAACGCTGTAACGGCCACCGATGGAGATCTGTTCGAGCGACAGAAGAGGCGAATCGGAATGTTGGAAATCTGCCCTAAATATTACATAGCTATCTAGAAACCCGAGACGCCGGACCCATTGAAAATTACCTAACCACTTGAAGAAAACCCCGTCCGGCAAGCCATTATTGTTAATCGTTGCGCCCAACGCGTGGAGCCCAAAAGAAAAGGTCGATCGAGCAGCGATCACTTGGTTTTGCGTCCGGTAAACAAATTCTTGAGCAGTTCTCAGCGCGCTGACAACGCTCCTACCGTTTTCAGCTCCCGGCTCCAAGGAGAACCGCTCTCCCAATAAAGTGGTCTTGTCTGATAGCCGCTCACCAATGAGAGCAAGGGCAATTTCACTGTTGAGTGTGCGGTACACCGGCTGTCTCAACGTAATGGTGTAAATGTCCGATTTGCTGTCGATGTCCAGATCTTGAAATGGTTGTTCGATCACGTTCAAAGTATTCTTGCGATACTCGTAGCTCAGAGTCGTGTCGTAGGCCGTAAATGGGAACGAGTATTTGAAATCGAGGAGCGGGTTGAGGCCCGTCGATCCGCCGTACTGCGCCATCGCAACATCGCCGTTGCCGGTGAGGTTTCGGTGCTCTAGCGTGACGAGGCCGCGGTTTTCTCCAACAGAGGGAGATTGATAGTTATCGTACTCGAGATAGAGTGTGTATGGAGTTTTTTCTTCGACCCGCACATCCAGAATACCCTCACCGCGCCTTACTCCCGGTCTCAACTCTGCATTGAGCCGCTGAATTCGGGGGTCCTCAAGCAAGAGTTGCAAGCGGCGCTGCAACGAATTGACGTTGAGCGGCGGCCCGGCGTCGAGGTTGAATCGCTTTTGAAGATAGCTGGGGCGAAACCATTGGTTCCCTCGCACCTCGATCCCAATCAACTCACCTTCGATGATCTCATAAGAAACCACGCCGCCAGTCACCGTCTGATCCGGGAGGATCGCTCCGGAATTGACATAGCCGTTGTTAACATAGAGGAGCGTCAGCGCAACTCGAAGCGCCTCGATATCCTCCGACGTGAGCTCTCGATTCCGATAGGGAGCGGTGACTTTGTCTAGCTCTTCCGGAGAAAAAACCGTGCTGCCAGTTACCTTGATCTCGCGCACGAAGACGCGCAAGGCTGGAAACGGCTCGCCTTTTGGCACAAGTGGGGCCGGAGGTAAGAGTGTCCCTGGCGATGGTGTCGGAGTTTGAAAGTCCTTTGGCAGAGTTGGAGCCTCACCAGAGCGCCCAGTCGGGTCTATAGTCGCAGCGCCCGCCGTCGCCGCCGACGACAACAGAAAAAAAATCAGCAACAGCGCTCGAACGGAAGGCGAATACACGGTCAATTCCGATTGCAAATGCTTTCTACAGCGATCACGACCGCCAAAAGTGCGTCCTCGTGCTCATTTTGTTGGCGAAGCATAAAAGTAAAGTTGATCGCTGGGAGACTCATTTACTATTCCTTATAGTCTGATCTGACAAGGATGTGATGGTGCGAGATCAGGAGTCTATTTGGGATCGATCGGGATCGAGTCGGAAAAAACTTGCTTTAACTGACGGGTACCCCGATGAACGATCAAAAGGCGCATTTGGCATTCGGCAACAAGCTATATTGAGTCAAGCGGGGATCCCTAGATCCGAGAAGGCTGAAACGCAAAGGCAGATCCTGGCCGCTTATCTTAGTTCCGGCCGCTGGAGCGTCAGCTTCATTTGCCAGATAGAGCGGGCTTGGCATGAGGCCTCCCGGTTGCAGGGGAACTCCATCGCGGCCACCGAGCACCAAGCTGCTCGTTTTCCCTCCGGCAAAGCGCGCCGCACAGGCAGCCCGAAGGAGTTCCGTAGCCTGAAGCGGGGTCTCCGGCAGTTGGGCGACCTCGCCGGTGACATCGGTAAACGTCGCTTGAATATTGATCGTTCCCGGCGTACTCAGAACCGACGACGCGTCGACAATTCCCGCGAGGGAGGTCGGCGACGTCCCGCCGCTGTTCACTAGAAAGACATCCGCCGTGACGTTGATATTACCTCCCGGCCCGCCGAAGGCGTTGGCCAAGATCCGGCTATTATCCAGGACAACAAGATCTGAATTGACCGTTATGTTGCCTCCGGTTCCTACCCCACTCTCTACGCTGGTAGTAATCTGGCTGTCCGTTAAATGCACGAGGGATCC